>JAATEY010000219.1 GCA_015655465.1 Gammaproteobacteria bacterium
AAGTCGCGTCAGCGCGCCTAGAGCCTTTGCGACAGCGCGCAAGATTCTTGCCATGTCTCCTCGTCGCGGCCGTCGTACTCGATCACGCCGAAGCGCGCGTCGAACGGCAGGTGTTCCGGCCACACCTCGCGCGCGGCAGAGAGCGTCTCCTCGAGAAAGCGTCCGCGGCGCAGTGCATCGCCGCCATAGCCATCGGTGCGCTGGTTGGCGTGGATCGAGAAGAAACTCTGCGCGAGATAGCCGTGCGCGAAATGCAGTTCCAGCCACTTGAACCCGGCCGTCAGCGCGCGTAGCGCTGCCGCCACGAAGTCCGCCTTCACCTTTTCGATGTCGGCGAGCGTCATCTCCCGCGGCACTCTTGGCAGGCCGCCGCCGAAGGCGATGGCCGAGGGCGATATGGTCTGCCACGCGCGCGGATCGCCATCGGGGATGTGATCATCACCTTCCCAGGGCAGATTTGCGCTGGCCTTGCGGCCTGCATGGCCGATCTGGATGCCGGGCACGGCGCCAGCGGATTCGATGGCGCGCGCAATGCGCGCCAGCCCCTCGATATGCGCATCGCTCCAGATGCCGGTGCAGCCCGGCGTGATGCGGCCTTCAGGCGAAACGCCCGTGGCTTCGACGATGACCAGCCCCGCGCCACCGCGCGCCATGCTGGTGTAGTGCGGCAAGTGCCAGTCCGTGACGAAGCCGTCCACCGCGCTGTACTGGCACATGGGTGCGATCGCCAGGCGGTTGCGCAGGGTGACCGACTTCAACGTGAATGGGCTGAACAACGCTGGCACTGGACTCTCCGGCAATTGAACGGTAATGAGTCGCAGCGTAACCCAGCTCGAGTCCCGGCATATATGACTTCTACTGCGGTGTGAAATCATCAAGAATGGTGAAATAGAAACTGTCGGAGCCAACGGAGCGCACAGCTAGTGTCCAGCATCATTACTCTTGCGGTCGTCTTCGCTTTGGGTGCCGCGGTCGTTTATCTGGCGATGGCGCACCGAAGCGCACGCCTCAGGCGCGAGAGCTACATTCGCCATTTCGTATTCCCGGCGTCGGTCTTGCAGTCGATGACGAAGACCTACCCACATCTGGAAGAAAAGGATCTATTCCTGGTTGCCCGCGCGTTACGCCAATACTTCCTGGTTCATCTCAGGTCACGCAATAGGACTGTGGGGATGCCGTCCAAGGCAGTTGATGCGCTATGGCACGACTTCATCCTGGATACAAAGTCCTACCACACGTTCTGCAGCAAGGCATTTGGCGGATTCTTTCATCACATTCCGGCCGGCAAGAAAGCAATGATCGGGTCCAGGGGCGACGCAATGCGCCTGACCTGGAACCTGGCGTGCCTGGAAGAAAATATCGACCCCCGAAACGCAACTCGCCTTCCGCTTCTTTTTGCGATTGACTCGAAGCTCAAGATTTCAGAGGGGCATACTTACGACCTTGACGTTTTAAAGAAGCCGCCACGGAAGGCGACCGACGGCAACTGCGGAGGGTTTGGATGCTCCGGCGGACACAGCGGCTCGCACGGGTGCAATGGTGGTTGTAGCGGAGGCTGCGGGGGAGGATGCAGTGGAAGCTGAGCCGTCGGCCCTGCATGGACGTCTTCACGCGTCGCTACCTGGATGTACCGTCGTGAGTCCGTTCAAAGTCTGCCCTGAAGAACGGGTGCGGTAGCAAACACGTCCAGCAACTTCAACCCCCATCCTGCGGCAAACAGCCCGGTTCCAAACGCCGCATGGGTCAGCAGGCTCTGCAATCGCGCTGCCCCCGGCCGCCTGTTTCGACTCGACGCGATGCCGGCGCCCATGGCGGGTTGCATGATCAGGAATGGCGCGGCCACGGTACCAATGCCTACAGCCATGGCCAGGGATAGCGTCGGCCGCTGCAGCCACACGTCGCCACCCACGGCAACCAGCACACCGGCAAATGCGATGCCGGTCAGGTAATGCGCAATCCAGCCAATCGCGCGCTCACCGTGCACGGGTGGCGATGCGGTGATTGAAGGATGGAAAAACTGGCCGTGCAGCATGTGACCGAACCAGCGGCCAACCAATCCGTAGTCGGGAGTGGGAACTCCAAGCAGCGGCTTCCTTGCAATTCCCCACAGGTCGGCGACCACGGTGGCCCCGACTCCGATCAGCACTGCGCTGGTCATGTGGTTCATCGGTAGAGACTGCCACATTGAATCGGCGGAGGGCGGTCGTTCATTGGCTACGGCTGGATGCCACCCGGCCTTGAAGCCAGCCGGGCCGCCCCCCGCAGTGTGGTCATCGAGCGACTGGCTTTCCCGCCTCCCGGCTCAGTCGCTACCGGTGGTTCTCACCTGGGTGGCCTACTTCCTTCCGCACACTGGTTGGGGTCATATGGCCGGCACCATGTTTGGCATTACCTTGTTCGGTTGGGGCGTGGAGCGTGAGTGCGGAACGCGCAGGTTTGCGCTTGTCGTGCTGCTCCTCCTCGTTTCCGGTGTCTTTGTACTGCTGGTTGGGTGGCTCGACTACCGCACTCATTTCTTCATGAATCCAGCTATTAATAGATTCTGACGGGGTGCCTTTTAGGTATACAGTTCCACCCGTAAGCGCGCATTTGTGTGCACTCGGGGCTTGAGCATGGCTGTCAGCAGCACAATTTTTGGCGCAGTTCGTCTTACCAGAAAAGACGCGCAGAAATTCAAATCGCAGATGACTCATGGTCGCACCAGAAAGGAAGCGACCGCTGCCTATGTGCGCGGTAAGGAACTCGCCGCCGAATACGTCTCCCAGGGTTACGTGGTGCTCAAGCGGCCCCCATAGTCCATGCCGCCGACAAGCCTCGCCGTTCGGCCGATTCGGGCGGACGACGACTTCAAGTCGCTGTCTCTTGGGCACAAAGACTACGTGCCACTCAAGACGTTCCTGAAGCGCGATGCCTGGGATTTCGAGCGTTGCTGCGTTGCCCGCACTCACGTTCTGGTGGGCGCAGAGCACTGCGTAACGGCGGGACGCATATGGGGTTACATCACCTTGGTGGCGAGCGAAGTAGTGGCTGTGGCAAACAGCATCCCTCCCGCACAGCGCTGGAGTGATGACTATCGGGTACCCGCGGTGAAGATCGCACGCATGGCGATTGACTCGGAGCTTCATGGCAAGGGTTGGGGGAACTTGCTGCTGTCCACGGCGCTAGCCTTGGTCAAGGATCATGTATCCAGAAATATCGGCTGCAGATTGATCGTTACGGATGCGAAGCAAGCCGCCGTTTCCTACTACGAGAAGCAGGGATTCTCGATGCTGGATACGTCTGAGAACAGGGCGCTGAAGACGCCAATAATGTTCATGAAACTTGATCGGCTGGTGACGTAACAACCAGTTCGACGCGCGATTGCTGCCGTGGCGGTGAGCCGCA
>JAATEY010000046.1 GCA_015655465.1 Gammaproteobacteria bacterium
ACGACTTCCTCTCCAGCACCCGCACTTTCGAACTCAAGCGGCGCGTCGCGACGCTGATCCGTTCGCAGGGCTTTCCCAGGGTGATGAACTGCGTGCTGCACCGGCTCAACATCGACCACGTGGACCGCATCATCGACATGGCATTGGAGATCGGCGTCGAGTTCCTGGAACTCGCCAACACGCAGTACTACGGCTGGGCCTATCTCAATCGCGCTCAGCTGCTGCCTTCCCGCGAACAGCTGCAGCATGCAGAAGCGGTGGTTACGGACTATCGCCGGCGCATCGACAACCGGCTGCGTATCCTCTGGGTACTGTCAGACCTGTACGAGGCCCGTCCGAAACGCTGCATGAACGGCTGGGGAAGCACGTTCATGGTCGTGGCACCCGACGGCGTGGTGATGCCCTGCCACGCGGCACGCATGCTGCCCGACCTGCCGTTGCCGTCGGCGCGTGATTATTCCCTGCGCGACATCTGGTTCGAATCCCCGGCGTTCAACCGCTTCCGGGGCGATCACTGGATGCCGGAACCCTGTCGCAGCTGCCCGGAGAAAGCGGCCGATCTGGGCGGCTGTCGCTGTCAGGCATATCTGCTGACGGGCGATGTGAGCGCCACGGATCCCGTATGCGACAAGTCTCCGCAGCATGATCTGGTGCTGCGAATCGTCGAGACGGCGACCACTCAGGACAAGCAGCAGCCACTGGTATTCAGGTCACCTGGGAATTCGGAACGCCTGGCCGCTTCGGTAGCACGAACCGTGGCGTCGACCACCCAGCGGAACGAGCCGTCTGCGGACAAGGCATAGGGTTTCAGGATCTTCGAAGGTCTGTCGCGGCGCCAGCCGAGTCATGCGGCAGCTTTTCCCGCAAGTGCATGTTTAGCTGTCGAGCGGATCCTTGGTCATTGCTTAAGCGCGTATTATACGTATAATACGAAGAAGTTAATGGAGTAGAGGTATCGGGTCATGACCCAAGCTAGTGCCTTGGAGTTTCAGCGCCGCTTCGGCGAGTTCCAGCATCAAGCTCAGCGCGAGCCTGTGGAAATCACCCGACATGGACGGCGCGAGTTTGTCCTGATGTCGGCCAACCACTACGACTGGCTGGTGGCCGCCGCAAAACGCACGCACCGCACGGATGAAACGCCCGCAGTCGTGCTCAATGCCATCGAGCGAGCGGCAATGGACCCGAAGCACGCTGTGCTTGATGAACTGCTGAAGTAGCCTACTGACCGATGGCGATTTCCGAGCCCTCGCCGGGCCTTGTCGTCCGGTACGACTATCTCTGGTGCCGGGTGGCTGCTGCGGGACGGACACAAGGAAAGGATCGTCCCGCCTGCCTCGTTGCCGCAAGTGACAGCGAAACCAGACCGCGTTTTGTCGTTCTGCTACCCATCACGCATTCGCCTCCGCTCGGCGATACCGTTGCCATCGAAATTCCGGCAAAGGTACGTCAGGCGATTGGCCTAGATGATCAGGCGAGTTGGGTTGTCATCTCCGAATACAACGTTGATGAATGGCCCAATGCTGGCTTGTCGCCCTTGCCCGGAAAACCAGACGTCTTCGCCTATGGATTCATACCACCAGGACTCTTCGCCGCAATCAAGGCGCGGCTTCTGGAATTGGCGCGAGAGAAGAAGAGTGAAGCCGTAAACCGTACGTGACCGTTGGCCGCGCTACAGATGGCGCCCTTCCTTGGCGGCGTGGACCTCGTTACCTGCTGGTTCGAGAGCAGTCGCGCCCAAGTCGAGCACAACCAGACGCAGCGCGTGGGACTTGTTGCTACGCAAGCTATCCGTAAAGGCGCGAGCAGAACCGTGCTTGATCGAATTTCCTCGACGGCACCGATCTTTGATGCGTGGCAGGACGAACCGTGGGTCAACGACGGTGCATCGGTGAGAGCACCTATAATCGCCTTTAGGCACGGCATTGCCAACCGCTGTCTCAACGGTAATCGGGTACGGGACATCAATGCGGACCTAACTACCGCACAGAACGGCATGGACCTGACGAAAGCCAATGCCATTCCGATCAATCGCGGCGTCTGTTTCATGAGAACGTCGAAAGTCGGCGTTTTCGAGATACCCGGCGATGTCGCGAGAAACTGGCCGGGTCTTCCAAACCCGCGAGAAGTTTCGAATGCAGATGTTCTCCACTTATGGGCGAACGTCAAAGATCTCACGGTCGAGCTACGGATACGTGGATCATAGATTTCGGCACAAGCATGCCACTGTCGCGAGTGGCGTTATACCAAGAACCCTTCGCGTACGTTCGCAAGCATGTGAAGCCTGCTCGATCCGACCAACGTCGGGATGCAATCGCAACCGTTGGTGGATTCACGCCGCAGCTCGCCCCGGCCTCAGACGCGCCCTTCAGCCATTGAGAATGGTTTATCGGCACACCGCGCGTTGCGAAACATCGGTTCTTTGTATGGCTACCGACGTCGGCCCTTCCTGATTCTCGATTGTTTGCAATCTGCCGAGACGATGATTTTACGTTTGGCATACCCTCATCCCGAATACACTCAATTTGGGACACCGCCAACACTCACGCCACGATGCTGGCGCGCTAGCGGTAGCCGTATGGATCGCGGAGCTAGGCGCGCTCGGCCGCGGCTTCGGCCGCCGGGCGGTCCATATGTACCGGAGGGCGTTCGTTCGGCCGTGGGCACCGACCTTGAAGCGAGGCGCGTCGTCCGCCACGGCGAAAGGCGTCAGGTAAACCCGTCGCCGGGCGCCCTCGCCGACTACCAAGTATTTCCATTGCGCCCTCCTGTTCCCGGTGCTGCGCACACTCTGGCAGGCTCACGCTCAAGAACAAGATGGCAGGCGTGGATCAAGTCGCAGTAGTGGAAGGAGACCTATGATCCGTACGAACGCGCGGACGGAGCTTCATTCCACTGCTGTGCCGTGAATGAGCTTGCCCTCATGGGTCCGCAGGTACTCCGGTGCTCCGTCACGTGCCATAAGGACGCAGCAGGTGGACGTGCCATGCAGGAAGGAAACGGAGCGCCAACCCTCGGAGAGCAGCGGTTGTAGGTCCGGCCTTGGACCGTCTTCGATACCCCACGCCTTCTCCATCCCGAAGTTCACATAGAACAACAGGTCGAGCGTGCTGCGCACATTGGCGAAGTACTTCGCGGCCAGCTTCTGAGTCTCCTCCATCAGCCGCGCATATACCTTCGCGATGGGCATGTCTTCAGGGCTGAAGTGCTCGGTGAGGTCACCGAGGCGTTCAGCCTGCCGTGCCCGTTCAAGGCGCTGCCTGTACTCGTCGTGCCTCTTGCGGCCTCGGTCCTGTACTTCCTTCACCTCAAAGGCAGCGTTGCCGAAGCACACATCAGGCGGATCATCGTCAGGCTGGAGCAGTTCCGCATCGGCGAATGCCACGCCCAGACCGCGCAGGAATCGTTCTGCCACAAACCGCTCGCGCACCTTCTGGTTTGTCTTTCCCGGACCCCAGAAGCGCACCGACTTCTCAAGCGCCTGAACGGTGCACCGCAGGTTGTCGTCCAGCAATTGCCCCAGCTTCCTGCCGAAGTCGTGCTGGTGTCCCGTTGACGGGAAATCGATAGATTCCGTGTTGGCGACATTGACACCAGCAGCACGGAGCGGCGCATAGCATGCTCGGTACACCGAGTTGCTGATCAGGACGACCCGCGTGGTCTTGGAACGGAGTCTTCGCAGCCGTGTCGTCAGTGCTGCTAGCGACGCGGTGAGTAGTCGCCGCTTCGCTGCTGGCGATGCGCCCCTAGGGAATGGCAGCTCATGAGCATCCACAAGGTAATTGCCATCAGCGGCGAACCTTCTCAGAAACTCCCGCTTCCGCTCGCGCAGGTCGATGGTGTCCAAGTCGCGGGCGTCCTCGTAGTGCCGACGCATCAACGCGAGGAACAGCCAATCGAGATCCTTCACTTTCTCGAAGTAGAAGAAGCGCCGTACATCGGCCGGTGGGGCCTCCGCCACGAACAGCACCTTGATCCGCCGAGGCTTATATCTGCGCCGCGCCCGCTCGTATTTCAGTACCGCCATTCCAGACGCCGCCACCTGAGTCTCCCTACTTGCAGCAAGCATGCCCAGCTGTACGAGGAAAAATCCAAGGTAAAGCCCCGGTGATCTACCAAGGAATTACCAAAGAGCGGCTTGCCTAGCCTAAGTCATTGAAATTATGGCGTCCCCAAGGGGATTCGAACCCCTGTCGCCGCCGTGAAAGGGCAGTGTCCTGGGCCTCTAGACGATGGGGACGTGCAGGAGGGGCGCGCATTCTAATCGGAAGCGCACCCCGTTTCCTACCGCTTTTTAGCGGGCCGGGGGCTGCCCCGCGCCACCCGGTGGAGCCCGATTCGGGCCGCCGCCCGGGCCCCTGCCGCCCGGGGACGCAACAGGTTTGAACTCCTGCGGCTCCTTGCCAGTCTTCGCGAAGATCAGATCCCGCAGCACCTTCACCGTTGCCTTCTGCTGCTCCGACATCGCATCCTGTCCGCTGCGCCCGCCATTGCCGCGGGCATGATCGATGGCGCGCATGCCCTGGCTGTCGGCAAGCTCGAGGTCCGCGCCCTGGGCCGCCAGCACCTTGATGGTTTCGTTCCAGCCATGCTGTGCGGCGGCATGCAGCGCCGTGGCCCCGGACCGGGCCACCGCCTCATTCGGGTTGACCCCCGCCTCGATGAGCAGCTTCGCGCACGCGGCCCCTTCCTCGTCGGTCTTGAAGCGCCCACGGGTGGGATTGTTGCCATGGCCCGATCCGGCTGCAGCCATCAGCGGCGTCACACCACCGTCGTTGGCGAGCGAGAGGTCGGCCTTGTACCTGATCAGCAGGCGCACAGCTTCCACGTCACCACCCTTGGCAGCACGCAGCAGCGCCGTGGCACCGGTGGACAGCACCTGGTCGCCACCACGGTCGAAGATGTAGTTGCGATACTGGGGCCGCAGCTTCAGCTGGATGTTCGGATTCGCGCCTGCGGCCAGCAACTGCCCGGCCACCTGCAGGCCGGTGGTGAAGTCCTCGCTGGGCAGATCCGGTCGTCCGCCGCGCGGCAGCGTGTTCATGTCGATGGCCACATACAGCGGCGTCTGGCCAAAGATGTCCCAACGGTTCACATCCGCGCCAGCCTTGATGAGGTACGAGGCGAAGTCGAAATGCAGGCTCATCAGCGCCAGCACCAGCGGGGTGGTCTGGTCCGGATCGGCCCGGTTGATGTCCGCGCCGCCTGCCAGCAACTCCTTCGCGCAGGGGATGCATCCTTCGCGGGCTGCGTACAGCAGCGCGTTGAAGCCGCCACGGTTCATGCCCTTGGGCCGGGGCTCCGAAGTAACCCGGCGCTGCCATTCGCGGATCGCACCGCGCGCCTGCACATCCGCGCCCGACTTGAGCAGCAGCTTGATCATTTCAGGCTGGCTCTGTGCCGCAGCCCACATCAGCGCCGACTGACCGCCCCAGCCTTCCTTCGCATTCACATTGGCGCCGGCCTTCAGCAGTAATTTCGCCGCCTCGACCTTGCCGGCACGGGCCACAACCATCAGCGCCGTCTGTCCTTCGGGATTCGCCGACTCGACGTCGGCACCCGCTTTCAGCAACAGCTGGATCGCCTCCGCGTTTCCTGTTGTAGCCGCTTCCGCCAGCGGCATGCTGCCGAAATCATTGCGCGCATTCGGGTCGGCCCTGGCCTTGAGCAGCGCCGTGATCAGGCGCAGGTCGGCGTAGTGCGCGGCATAGTGCAATGGCGTAGTGCCATCGGGCTCGCGTGCCTTCGCATCGGCGCCCTGGCTCAACGCATACAGCGCCGTCTCCGGGTCCTGCGACTGCAGCGCCTGGAACAGCTGGCGATTGGCATCGCCCTGCCCGACCGCCAGCGCAAGACCCGGCATCGCCAATGCGAGCCACAACAGTTTGCGCATGGATCAGACCTCCGCGAAGGTGCCGGTGCTGTCGCCGAGCTTTTCCGCCGGCACGCCGGCGCGATCGAGCAGGGTCAGCAGCAGGTTGGCATGCGGCGTGTTCTGCGGGTACTTCAGGTGCTGCCCGCCCTTGATCCTGCCGTAGGCCTTGCCGAACACGGCCGAAGGCAGCGGATCGTTGTTGTGCTTGTCGCTGTTCGACATGTTGCTGCCGAACAGGATGAT
>JAATEY010000157.1 GCA_015655465.1 Gammaproteobacteria bacterium
CTATGAAGATCCGGTGGACCTGCTGATCACCAACCTGAAGTTCCGGCATGAGCTGGCGCCGGCACGGGTGCTGGGCATACTGTTCGCGCGTGCCTGGCAGCGCGCGGCACGGCCATTGCCGCAGTGCCTGATTCCCATGCCGCTGCACGCCTCCCGCTACCGCGAACGCGGCTTCAACCAGGCCGCCGAAATCGCCCGTCACATCGCGCCGCGTCTGCGCGACGCGGCAGGCAACAGGCTGGACGTGCGCCGTGATCTGTTGCAGCGCATCCGCGCCACTGCTGCGCAAAGCGAACTGTCGGCTACGGAACGGGCAGCCAACCTGGGGGGTGCATTCCAGGCAGGCGGCGGCCCCCTCCCACGGCATGTTGCGGTGCTGGACGATGTAATGACCACTGGTCACACGGCGGCGGCGGCCGCGCACGCGCTGAAGGGGGCCGGTTGCCGCCGGGTGGAAATCTGGACCTGTGCCCGCGCCCTCGCAAAAGCTCCCGACCTGATCTGGTAAGCTCTGCCGCCCTGCCGATACGGAATCGTGCCGGGGTTTTTCGCCCCCTTGAAAGCACCGTGACCACCCGCGACAACATCCTTTCCGCCCCCGCTGGCGTCCGCTGGCGTCTCTACCTCGCGCTGACGAAGCCGCGCGTCGTGGCGCTGATCGTGCTGACTGCGGTGGTGGGCTCGCTGCTGGCCACACCGGAGCTGCCACCGCTGCTGCCGCTGCTGTTCGGCAACCTGGGGATTGGCCTCGCCGCCGCCAGCGCCGCCACGCTGAACCAGATACTCGACCAGCGCATCGACGCGAAGATGGCGCGCACCCGCACGCGGCCACTGCCAACCGGCGGGCTCACCGAAGGCGAGGCGCTGTGGTTTGCTGCCACCCTGGGCGTGGCTGCGATGCTGGTGCTGTGGCTGCTGGTCAATACGCTGACCGCCCTGCTCACCTTCGCCTCACTGATCGGCTACGCCATCATCTATACGCTGTGGCTCAAGCGCGCCACACCGCAGAACATCGTCATCGGTGGCGCCGCGGGCGCCGCGCCGCCGGTGCTGGGCTGGGTCGCCATCACCAACAGCATCGACCCGCATGCGCTGCTGCTGTTCCTGATCATCTTCGCCTGGACCCCGCCGCATTTCTGGGCCCTGGCCATTGCCCGGCGCGACGACTATGCCAAGGTCAACATTCCGATGCTGCCCGTGACGCATGGCGTGGAGTTCACGCGGCTGCATGTGCTGCTGTACACCATCATCCTCATCATCGTGACGCTGCTGCCCTGGCTCACCGGCATGAGCCACCTGCTCTACCTGGTGGCCGCACTGGGGCTGAATGCGGCGTTCCTGGCTTATTCCATAGCGCTGAAGCGCTCGCAGAAGAAGGAACTGCCCATGAAGGTGTTCCACTTCTCGGTGCAATATCTCATGTGGCTGTTTCTGGCCTTGCTCGTCGATCACTATCTGCCATTGCGCCTGCTCTGAAGCGGGCCCGGAGAAATCTGCATGCTGGTTCGTGCACTGTTACTGGTTGCCCTGGGTATGCCGCTGCCGGCGCTGGCGCAATCGCGCTGGATCGAAGGGCGGGACTTCATCACGCTGCCGGCCGCCGCCAAACCCGCGGAAACCAGGCCCGGCAGGATCGAAGTCGCCGAAGTCTTTTCCTACGGCTGCATTCATTGCTACCGCGCCAGGGGCGAAATCGCGAAACTGCAGGCCGCATTGCCCGCAGATGCCTACATGACCTATGTCCACGCTTCGTTCCTGCCTGCCGAAGCATGGCCCATGTTCCAGCGCGCCTGGTACACCGCGCAGGCGCTGGGAATCGGCGCGGCCACGCATGAAAAGATGTTCGCTGCAGTGTGGGAAACCCACGAAGTGCCGCTGCTCGACCCCGCCAGCGGCAACGTCCGCCGGCCGCTGCCAACCATCGAAGACGCAGCGCGTTTCTATGCGCGCGCAGCTGCGGTGAAGGAAGCCGACTTCCTGAAGCGCGCCCAGTCACCGGAGATCGATGCGCAGATGAAGCGCGCCGATGCGCAGGTAGCAGCCTGGCGCATTCCAGGCACTCCCTCGCTGGTGGTCAACGGGCGCTACCTGGTCGACAACGGCGCGGTGAACAACTGGAACGACATCCGCATGCTGGTGCTCTACCTGGTGGATCAGGAACGTCACCGCCTGGCGCTTCCGAAACAGCCACCTGCCAGCAAGCCCTGAGGCCACGCCTGCCATGCACGTCGAACGCATCTGGCCGGATACGCAACTGCGCAATTACCACTACCTGGTGGTCTGCACCCGCACGGGTGAAGCACTGGCCATCGACCCTTTCGATGCGCAATTGATGCTGGACACGGCCCGCAACCATGGCTGGCAGATCACGCAGATACTGAACACCCACCATCACCAGGATCATGTCGCCGGCAATGCGGCATTGCGTGAGGCCACCGGTGCGCGTGTGCTGGCGCATGCCGACGCAGCATCGATCATTGGTGGCGTTGATTTCGGCCTCGCCGATGGCGACGTGTTGCGGGTGGGCACCAGCATCGAACTGGAATGCCTTGACACGCCGGGGCATACGATGTCGCACATATGCCTGTTCGCGCATGCCGAGCAGCCGGCGCTGTTCTCCGGCGACACGCTCTTCAATGCCGGTGCCGGCAACTGCCACCAGGGTGGCGACCCGGTCGCGTTGTACGAAACCTTTGCCACCCGCCTGGCGCGCCTGCCCGACAGCACCCGCGTCTACGCCGGTCACGACTATCTGCTGAACAACCTGAGGTTCACCCTGTCGCGTGAGCCCGCCAACGGAGTGGCCCAGGAGCTGGCAAGCAGTCTCGCGGCGCTGGCGCCGCTCGACCTGCCCGTGACCACGCTGGGCGAAGAGAAGCTGTTCAATACCTTCCTGCGGCTGCAGAATCCGGCGATCATTGCCGGACTGCGCCAGCATTTCCCGGATCTGCCGGAACATCCTGCGCCGCGCGAGGTTTTTGTCCGGCTGCGCGCCCTGCGCAACAAGTGGTGAGCTGCAAACATGGCTGAAGATTCCAACAGCCGCATCCTGCGACGCTGGTTTACCGTTGGCGCGGTGCTGGTGCTGCTGCTGGCGGTGTGGCTGATTCTCCGGCCGCTTGCATTGCCCATCGCATGGGCGGCAATCCTTGCGTTCCTGATGCATCCGCTGCAGATAAGGCTGCAGCAGCGCTTCAAGGGTCGCCGCACACTGGCGGCCTCCATACTGACGGGCCTTACGCCGGTGGCGATCTTTGCGCCGCTGACGCTGGTCTCCATTGCATTCGTGCAGCAGGTGGGCGCACTCACCACCAACCTGCAGCAGAACCCGGAACTGCTCAACATCACCAACTGGCTCGACCCGCGGCTGCATCCGGGTACGGCCGGCCTCGCCGCGTGGGTCAGCACGCGCTTCGATGTGCAGGTGGTGGACATACAGACGTACCTGCGCGACGGCGTGCAGACCTGGGCCGGCACATTGGCCAGGACCAGCGGCAAGGCCTTCCTGTTCACCGCCGGCGTGCTGCTGCGCTTTTTCCTGATGCTGTTCATCCTGTTCTTCATGCTGCGCGACGGCGAGTTGTGGTTCACGCGCCTGGCGGCACTGCTGCCGCTCACCAGGCCGCACAGCGACAAGCTGTTCACGCGGCTGGGCAAGGTACTGCGCGCAGTAGTCTATGGCTGCGGCCTCACCGCACTGGTGCAGGGCACCCTGGTGACCATCGGCTTTGCGATTGCCGGGCTCTCCGGACCCATCGTGTTCGGCGTGCTCGCCAGCGTGCTGGCGCTGTTGCCCTTCGGTGGCGCGGCGCTGGTGTGGGTGCCCGGCGTGTTGTACCTGTTTGCCACCGGCAGTCTCGGCTGGGCGATCTTCCTGCTGGCATGGGGCGGCGTGGTGTCGATATCGGACAACTTCATCCGCCCGGCCATCATCTCGCGCTACACACCGGTGCCGACACTGCTGGTGTTCCTCGGTGTTGTCGGCGGCGTCGGGGCCTTCGGTCCCATCGGGTTCATCTTCGGGCCGGTCATCCTGGTGCTGGCCATCGAACTGCTGCGCTACGCAGAAGGGTCGATCACCCGCAGCGACTGATAGAATAGGCGCGATCAATGGACCTCTCGCCGATTCTCAATCCCCTGAACGACGAACAGCGTGCCGCAGTCACTGCGCCCGCCGGTGCCACGCTGGTGCTGGCCGGAGCAGGCAGCGGCAAGACGCGCGTGCTCACGCATCGCGTGGCCTGGGCCGTCAACGCGCTGGGCGCGGCACCGCACAACATCCTCGCCGTCACCTTCACCAACAAGGCCGCCGCCGAGATGCGCCATCGCATCGAGGCATTGCTCGGCGTGCCGGGTGGCGCCATGTGGGTGGGCACCTTCCACGGCATCGCGCACCGCCTGCTGCGGCTGCATCACCAGCTCGCCGGCCTGCCGCCGGGATTCCAGATCCTGGACGGCGAAGACCAGCAGCGCCTCATCAGGAAGGTCATCCGCTCGCAGGAGCTGGATGAAACGCGCTACGTGCCGAAGGAAGTGCAGTACTACATCAACAAGCTGAAGGACGAAGGGCTGCGGCCGGACCAGGTCAAGGCCGGCTACGACCCGATCCAGCAGATGATGGCGAAGCTCTACGGCCTGTATGAAGAGACCTGTCGCCGCAACGGTGTGGTCGACTTCGCCGAACTGCTGCTGCGCGCCTACGAACTGCTGCGTGACAACAAGTCGCTGGCGGAGCATTACCGCAGGCGCTTCACGCATGTGCTGGTCGACGAGTTCCAGGACACCAATGCAATCCAGTATGCCTGGACGCGGCTGATGGCAGGCCAGGACGGCAACCCCTTCGTGGTCGGTGATGACGACCAGTCCATCTACCGCTGGCGTGGCGCGAAGGTTGAAAACCTGCGGCAGTTCACCCGCGACTATCCCGACGCGCAGATGTTC
>JAATEY010000303.1 GCA_015655465.1 Gammaproteobacteria bacterium
CCGCCACGTGCAGGTGGCCGAGATGGTCATCGAAAAGGCCAAGCGCCTGGTCGAGCACAAGAAGGATGTCGTCATTCTGCTCGACTCCATCACGCGCCTGGCACGTGCCTACAACACCGTGGTGCCCAGCTCCGGCAAGGTGCTCACCGGTGGTGTGGATGCGAACGCTCTGCAGCGTCCGAAGCGCTTCTTCGGCGCGGCACGCAATATCGAGGAGGGTGGGTCACTGACCATCCTGGCGACCGCGCTGGTCGATACGGGCTCGAAGATGGACGACGTGATCTTCGAGGAGTTCAAGGGCACGGGCAACAGCGAAATCCACCTGGATCGCCGCATCGCGGAGAAGCGCACCTTCCCGGCCATCAACATCAACCGTTCCGGCACCCGCAAGGAAGAGCTGATCACCGATCCGACCGAACTTGCCAAGATGTGGATCCTGCGCAAGCTGCTGCATCCCATGGATGAACTGGCCGCGATCGAGTTCCTGCTCGACAAGATGAAGGACACGAAGACCAACGCCGAGTTCTTCGAGGCGATGAAAAGGTAGAAAGTCGAGTTAGCCGGCCAGCCACGCTGGCCGGAATCACTCATCGTGGCCGCCGGGAGGCGGCCCACAGGTGAAGGGAGCCGGGCTTCGCCAAACTGCCCGCCGTCAGGTTCACCCTGTCGCCATTTGCCGCCACAGCGGGTATTTCGTCACACTCGCTTCCCGGCGACGTTGCGCCTTGCGCCGCGCATGCACGATCATCAGTCCATGCAAGCACCTTTCAAGGTTCTCCTGCTCGGAGTGGCGGCGTTGGCCGCAAGCCCGGCCTTCACCGCCGAGCCGCCCGCAAAGGCCGAGGCAGGTGCGCAGCGCCAGCTGCTGCAGCCGCCGAAGATGGCTGTCGCCAGCCCGATCACCGACCGCTTTGCAGTGCGTGGGCTGTTCTACATGCCCGACATCGCGACGGTTGTGCGCTACGACAACAGCGCCGGGGTGGATGGCACGCTGGTGAGCGGCGAGGACACCCTCGGGTTGCAGCACCGGATCAGGCAGGTCAGCGTCGACATGATGTTCCGCATCGGAGAGCGGCACCGGATCCGCGCGGATTTCTACAAGATGGCGCGCAGCGGCGATCGGGTGATCAACCAGCAGATCCGTTTCGGCGACGATGTATATGTGGTGAACGACCGTGTACTGACGACGATGGACATGCGCAAGCTCGGCCTGACCTATACCTATTCCGTGTTCCGCAGCGAGAAGTGGGAGCTGGGTGCAGGCCTGGCGCTGCATCTGCTGCAGCTCGAAGGCACGCTCGATGCGCCGGCCCGCTTCGTGCGCGAAAGCCTCAATACGGCGGGCCCTTTCGCCACGCTGTCGGCGAATGCCATCTGGCGCGTGACGCGCCGCTTCTCGCTCAATCTTGCCGGCGACTATCTGGGCGGTAGCGTCGGTGACGTGAAGGGCGGCTACCAGTCCTGGCACGGCGACGTGCAGTTCCGGGTGCGTCCGAACCTTGCCCTGGGGCTCGGCTATACGCAGACGCGTTTCAGGATCGTCAGCACCGATCCGGGCTTCGACGATTACTTCAATCTGAAGTACAAGGGTCCGGAAGCCTTCGTACGCGTGAGCTTCTAGACTGCGGGCCTGTCGGCCGGTATCGCGGGTGGCGGATTGTCCTTTTCGTACTGCTCCAGGATCTTGAGCAGGCGCGGACCCTGTTCGCGAGCCACCACTTCCCAGTGCGTGTTGGTCAGGGCGCCTTCCAGCGCCCAGAGCATGTTCATGCCGACATTGGTGCAGCCGCGCTGCACTTTCACATAGGCCACGACCGAGCCCATGGTGCGGAACTTCTCGATGGTATTGATGCCCACGGACGCCAGCTGCTGCGCAGACCGCGGCCCGAGGTTGCGCATGGATTCGATCAGGTCGTCAGGATTAACCGGCATGTTCAACAGTTCCAGGGCCAGGACCGGGGGGATGATACATGCGTAGCGTGATCAGATCATGACGTCGATCGGCTGCAGCGGTTTGCCGAGGAAGCGCGTTGGACCGGAATTGCCGTAGCGGACGTCCCGGAAGCCAAATCGCTCATACAGCTGCCGGGCCGGCGTGTTGTCGTCCTGCACTTCGAGTGTGAGCCTGCAGCAGGCTTCGGTCAGCGCCTGCGCTTCCGCGGCCGCCAGCAGTGCACGACCGGTGCCGCGCCCACGTCGCCCCGGCAGCACTGCCAGGTCATGGATATTGAGCAGCGGGCGGGCCTGGAAGGTGGAGTAGCCCAGGAAGCCCACGCAGACGCCCACCGCCTCAAGGCCGTCGAAGGCCAGCCACACGCGTGCTGTTGGCGTTGCAAGCAGGCCGGCGACAAGTCGTGCCTGCACTGCATCGGGTAGTGGTGCACCGCCGCCGCGCTGATCGGTCGCGTAGGCGTTCAGCAGCTGGACAATGGCCGTGGCATCCGCGGCATCGTGCAGGTCGGCGCGCCGCACCTGCACGGTTGTCGCGACAACGCCCGCGTCAAGAAACCCGCCAATGGCCTGAATCGTGGCGGCATCACGCGTCAGGGCACTGTGGCCCAGGGTGTCGGTGGCAAGCAGCCTGCCGTTGGTGAGCCTGGGCAGCAGTTGCTCGCTATGCGCGAACGGCACGATGTCGTCATTGCGGTCGTGCACCAGCAGCGTGGCAAGCTGCAGGGGTTGCGAGTCCGGGCTGACGCTGAAGAGCTCCGGGGCGGCGTCGAAGCGCCGCCTGAAGCGCGTGAGCAGCTGCTGGGCGGTGGCCGCACCGATGCCGAGCATCTGCTGAAACGAATCAACCAGGAACGCAGCGCCGTTGGGCATGCTGACCAGCACCACTTTATCCAGAGACCCAAACCAGGGCGGTACGCTGGCGCGCTGGCAGGCGATGGCCAGTGCGCCCAGCGAATGGCCGATCATTGCCTGCACCGGCCCGAGCTGCGTGGCGACCGCATCCAGCGCCGCCATGAACTGCGGCAGGCTGCTGCTGCGCCCCGGCGACAGCCCATGCCCCGGCGCGTCAAACGCCAGCACGCGCCAGCCGCGTTCTGCCAATACGCTGGCGAGCGGTGCAAGGCGCGCCGCGCGCGACCCCCAGCCGTGCAGGATCACCACCGTGCGCGCGCCCGCACCCCATTCATACGCCTGCACGCGATCCGCGCCCGCCTGCAGCAGATGCAGTTTCGCGCTGGCCATGAACGACGCATCGTTGGCGTGCAGTTCGCGGCGCACTGGCTTGAGGAACAGCGTGAAGGCCACGCGGCCCGCAAGGCGCGGGCTCAATGCCTGCAGCAGCTGCAACAGTGACTTTCGCCGGCCAAGGCGCGACGCGGGGACATTGGGCAGGCGTTGCGCGGCAGGCTGCATGACGCCGGTCTAGGTTTCGCGCGCGATGGCGCGATGGCCGATGTCACGGCGCGACTGCGCGCCGTCGAAACGCACCGCATCGACCAGCGCATAGGCTTCGCGCTGTGCGGCCCCGACCGTGGCGCCCAGGCCAACCGCGCAGAACACGCGTCCGCCTGCAGTGATGACCTTGCCTTCCCGGGTGGTGGTGCCGGCGTGGAACAGCTTGCCGGGCAATGCACCGGCGCGATCCAGGCCGTCGACGGCATCGCCCTTGCGCAC
>JAATEY010000356.1 GCA_015655465.1 Gammaproteobacteria bacterium
GAATTGCACCCATCGCCTTGAATGTCTGCTCGCCGCCTGCCGCAAGCTGTGCGGCGCTCAATCTGAACAGCAGCGAAGGGCCTTCCTGGCCCGGACGGTTCTTGGTGGCCAGCAGCAGGTCGCCGGAGGGGTGAATGGCAATCGCTTCAGCGTCATGCGGTCCATCGGGATACCGTGCAGTGATCACGCGCTCCGGCGCAACCTCGGCGGCGAAGCTGTCGGTTTCCTTGATGATGGCGATCTGCACGGACTGGCGCCGCACCGCGTTGTCGCCGGTATCCGCCAGGTACAGGCAGGTGCTGCTGCCGCAGGGCCCGAGTCCCAGGTCCTCGATGTCCAGCGGTGCAAAGCCGGTGACATGCACGGTCTGCAATGCGCCGCCTTGCAGATCCGTCACGTGGAAGAACGGGCCGTTGCCATCGTTGATGTGGTACAGCCGCGGAGCCCTGCGGGAAATGGCGATGCCGCTGGCCTCCATGATCGTGGCGACGGGAAGCTCGCCCACCTTCGCAGGCTCGGACCAGCGCGCGCAGGGAACTTCCGCAGCGGTGGCAAGCGCCATGTACAGTGTGGACAAAGCGGCGACAGGCAGGGTTTTCCCGGACATTTGCCGATGGTACTACGACTGATCCGCAAGCTTGATCTTGCAGCCGGCAGCGAGCCCGACCGGCCAGCCTGGCTCAGCGCCGCCAGTGGCCTGGTGCGCACGACAGATGAATTCTGCGTGGTGGCCGACGATGAACTGCATCTGGGCCGCTTCACGCTCGATCAGCAGCGTCCGGGACGATTGCAGCGGATATTTCCCGGCGACCTGCCCGATGAGCCGAAGAAGCGCAAGAAACGCAAACCCGATCTGGAAGTGCTGTTGCGCCTGCCTGCCAGCGCCGGCCTTCCGCATGGTGCATTGCTGGCGCTGGGCTCCGGCTCAGGTGCGCATCGCCGTCGGGGCGCGCTGCTGGCATTGGGCGTGCACGGCCGCGTGGTCGGCAAGCCGCGCAGCATCGATGCCGCACCGTTGTTCACGCGGCTGTCGCAGTCCTTCGCCGATCTGAACCTGGAAGGCGGCTGGGTGACAGGCAATCGCCTGCAGCTGCTGCAACGTGGCAACAAGGGCAATTCCCGCAATGCCGTGTTGCAATGGGATCTGCAGCCCATGCTGCGTTGCCTGCTGCGCGAGCGCAGCCTGCCCGATGCCGAACCGGTCAATGTGCGCGAGTTCGATCTGGGTGATGTGCAAGGTGTGCCGCTGGGCTTCACCGATGCATCGCCACTGCCCCAGGGTGGCTGGCTGTTCAGCGCGGTGGCCGAGAATACCGACAATGCGCTTGATGATGGTCCCTGCCTGGGCGCGGCCATCGGCAGGGTGGATGCACGCGCGCGCATCCGCTGGATCAGGCCGGTGGATCCGCTCTACAAGATCGAGGGCATCGATGTGCAGCAGGGCGCACAACTGCGGGCCTGGCTGGTAAGCGACGCGGATGATCCGCGCGTGCCTGCAAGCCTGCTGCAGTGGGAGTGCTGAGTTAAGACTGCCACCCGGACTTCCCCCGTTCGAGCAGCGAGGCAAGCAGCACCGCGAGCAGGGTGGGTGCCAGTATGGTCAGGTACAGGATCAGCGAGAAGTCGATGCCCGCCAGAGCCAGGCCCATCGTCGCGCTGCAAAGCAGGCCACACAGCAACCCCACCATGACGCCTGATTTTGGCCGCAGGCGCTTTGACAGATACATCGCAGTCGAGACAAGACCGATGCCGGAAATTGCTGCCGATGCCAGGCACAGATCCACCAGCGCCACGGTGACCGCAACTGGCTGCATGCCATAGCGGGTAATGCTGAAAGCGGCTGCGATTCCTACAGTCGCATGCGCAACAATGGCCAGCAGGGCGTACATGGCAGCCTAAGGGCGGAAGGACCGCATCGGTTACGGCGCGCTGCGTGAATTGCCAGGCGGCACGTCTGCTCCACCACCGGAACCCATGACTTGCGTTGCCATCCAGATATACAGCGCGGCACAAACCGCATACGGAACCCGGCGTAGCCAGAAGTTGGTGTGGATCAGGCGCTCAAGAAGCCCGGCAGAGCTTCCATGCTCGCTCAGCTGGAGCTGGATCGGCACTTGAATCGCAACGGTAGAGATCCAGACGACAGCTTGGGCAGCAATGGCTGCCCATATGGCCCAGGCTGGAATCGGAGCCGGCCGTGACCACAGCATGAGGATCGTAAACGCAGTGCCAAGAAGCAGGGGCGCGACCAGGAACGTCAGCACCCGTGGAGAGATGAACCGATGGTACGCGACGAACTCATCAGCTCCGATGAGATGCCAGCTTGAATAGTTCACAAAGCCCTCCATGAAGGCCGCGCCGGTGCCGTAGAACACCAGAGTGAATGCGATCAGGAAGATCCAGTGTGAACGTATCACTCTTCATCTCCTTTGAAATCGACCTCAACGGCTCTCATGCCGGCCAATGACGCTGAGGATCTCGTTTCCAACGCCCTCGATGTTTTCGGCGAAGGCCACCGGGCTTCCCGGCGTGCACCTGAATGCAATTGGAAATATCCCGGCACGTTGCGCTCCCTCGATATCCGCCACAGGATCATCCCCAACCATGATGGCTTCCTCAGGATTACAGGCTATCGATGCCAATGCAATCTCAAAGATCTCGCGTTGTGGCTTCCGGAAGCCGACCTCCTCCGAGACGACGACGGTGCTCACCAACGAATTGAATCCGAGCGCCTGGATAACTGCGCGCTGCAGATCGCTTCTGCCGTTGGTGAGGATGCCGATCTTCACGCCACGACGGCTTAGCATGGTGAGGAGGTCTGTTGACCCTGGGTTCTATACCGCGAATTCTGGAAAGGTTTGCAAGTAGTCCTCAACCAGGTCGGCGGTGGACGGCCAGCTCGATGAGTCGAACTCCTGTCGCAGCTGATCGTAGACGCGATCCTTCCAGACCCTGCCATTTGCATCAAGCTCCAGGAAGCGGCGCGCGAACTGCGCCTGGAATTCTCGCGTCATGCCCAGGCGCTCGGCGCGATCTGTCGCGAAAGAGCCCAAACCAGTAACGCGGTTGTGCAGCGTACCATCGAGGTCGAACAGGACCGTGGTCATTGGCAGCGACGCCTGACGAGAGTGTGGAAAATATCGCCGAATCGAAAAGCCGGTTTGTCAGGCAGCGTGACGCCTGGTGCACCAGATAATGAATGAGCATAACGGCCATATCAGCGCCTGCGGCCGGACACTTCATGTGTTCCGGCGCGCTGTATGTGTTGTCAGGCGGCAGACTCGCGCTTCTTGGACGTGACCGCCGGTCGAGGGGCGAAGGGCACAACGCGATGCCCTTCACTGCCTTGCTTCCGCTGTGCATCAGCACAGATGGCGTGAAGGTCATTCCCGAAGCGCTCGGCATAGGCTTCGCGAACCTTGTGAAGGTCTTCAACTATGGGATCACGTGCCATGACCTATACCTCAATCAGTTCCTGCGGAGTGCAAATAACGGGCGGCTCGTACCCAAACGCCCGGATCAACAGGTCTATTTTGGGCCGAAATGCGGGATTGGCAATATGCGTGCAATTCCAAGTCAGCAGATAGTCCATCCCACCCAGGGTTGCCGCAGCAATATGTAGCGCGTCCAGTTGGGCTTTGGCTGGAAGCGAGGCACGGGATAGCAAGCCTTCCGCGACCAGCGCCACATCGGGGGTAATCTCAATTTCGGACACTCCGGATATCGCTCGAAGTCGAGCTTCGACAGCACGCGGATCTCCAATGCGAGATTCCTCCAGCACAAAGATTGAAATGACGCAGTGCCGTCTGACGATTGTAGGCGTCAGAGTCCGAGCACAAGCCTCAACCCGTCGTCAATAGCACGCATGATCTCCGCCGGAAGGCTGCGCACTCGCTGAGTGAGCAGCTCACGATCAAGGGTGTATAGCTGCGAGACATTGACCACGGAGACCTTGGCCAGACCAGACTCAGCTTTTCCAACCCGGACGTTTCCAGGCGCATCCGCCAATGCCAGGTTGGACGTGACGACAGCGACGACGGCAGTCGCGATGCGACTCTGATTAAAGGGGTTGGACTGAATTACGACGACAGGACGCCGGAACCCGGGCCCGGAACCTGTTGATGCAGGCAAGGCAGCCCACCAGACCTCACCACGTTTCATTTGCAAGGCGCGTCAGCTGCAAGCGCGCAAATGCGGAGTCTGCCTTCGATGATTCTGTCGCGTAGATTGCGTTGAGTTTCGCAGTAACAGCGGCTGCACCGCGCTCGCCGAGATAGGCGGACAACGCGTCTGCATAGAGCTGACTGCGAGATAGCCCCAGCTGTTGGGCGAGGTGCTCGCCAGCTTTGAACACGTCGTCCGGAACAGAGATGGCGATCTTCATGGTCCGAGGGTATCACCATGGTATGACCAGTGCAATTCTGACGCCTGACCAACTGGCCAGGCGCGCCGCGCACCGGCGCGTTGCATGTGTTTGTCAGCCGACTTTCTCGCAGGCACCTGTCTATTGGTGTCAACGTGGAGGCCTGTATCGACGATATATGGAACAGCTGTAAAGTAGCGGTTATGGCGGATACATGGAGAGACTCCAATGCGAAATATATCGTGGCTCGCTGCGCTCCTGGCATGTCCTGCAGTTCATGGAGCGACCCTCGGGGACGTGTACGTTGAAAAAGACGATTGTGCGTCCGAGTTGCTGTTCGGTGATTGGCCGGTCAAGAAGCGTACCGTGGTTCATGGCGCGCCAAGCGTTGATTCGAAGCAGGTCGGAACTCTCGAACCCGACACTACTGTAAGTACGCTCGCCTGCGAGGTTCATGTGATTCCGGGCCAGGCGCGGATAGTCGGCCAACCATACAATACCACAAGGGATCTGGATCCAAAGGAAGTGGTTTACATCCTTGACAGTTTCGAAGGCGGCAGGACGCGCGTCTTTCAAAACGGAATCTTCTACATCACAAAAATAGCTACGTCCACGACACAGTGCGAAGGCAAGGACGATCCCTACAGATGCTGGGCCAAAGTCCTGAAGGAGCCTGAGTTTTCTTCCTGGATAAAGATCAAGACCACCGGAACAGGTGGCTACGGGTGGGTGTTGATCGGAAACGGGAACATTCTGCCTACCCCGCGGAATTCGCACTGACTGCCCCAACCACCGGGCAATCACGGTGGGGAAAGTCGGCTAACGGCTCACATCAGCGACCGCTGAAGACTGGATAGCGTATCGCCATAGCTTCTTGCCAGAGACTCACCGTTGGCTTTGCGCATATAGGCGATTAGATCTGGGCACACCCGATTGAAACCCTCGGATCGAGCCTGCTTCAGATCGTACTCCGCCGCCACCTGTGGCGAGGTTTCGACGAGTGCGCGCTGAATATTGAACCTGGAGGCCGGGAACTGTCGTTCCAATATTGACGCGGCCTCAGTCGAGGCCCGAAAGTAGATCGCGTGAGCTGCAACAAGTGGTTCAGTCAGTTCAGGCAGGTTTCTTAGGCAGTACTCCACCCGCGTGACAACCCCAGCTTGAGCCCTTTTCACCAAGAGTTGCCCGGTCATGGGCATGGCAGTATCAGAACCCGCGGCGACTGATGCGATGCTCACACCTAAAGTTCCAGCCAGAAGAGCAAGGTTCCCTAGAACTTTCATGACGCCTCCGAATGATTCTTGGGACGACAATCCTTCGACAAGTATAGCGCTACCTAACCAATAGTCAGGCAGGTCCAGTGAATTCCATAGCTGGACATTCTACTGATCCCCGTACGTCCGCTGTCGGTCAGGGTTCGGGAGAATCGGTATCCACCACGCCCCGGTCCTGATCGCTGCGCGCGGATGCAGCCAGCGACTGGTAGCGCTTGCGGAATTCCCGGATCGCTTCCTCATCCAGTTCTTCGAGGTCCAGCAGCGCGTTGTGGGCGCCCTTGGTGGCACGAATCAGCTCGTCCAGCTTCACCTGTATCGCCTCGGTATCGCGGTTCTGGGTGTTCTGGATCAGGAACACCATGAGGAAGGTGATGATGGTGGTGCCGGTGTTGATCACCAGCTGCCAGGTGTCGCTGAAGTGGAAGATCGGCCCGGTGACGACCCACGCTGCGATGACCAGCACGGCCAGGACGAAAGTCCTGGGCCGGCCGCAGAAATGCGCTGCCCGCTTGGCAAAGCTGGTGTACCAGGCGGCTATGCGCATCAGATTCCCGCGATATTGCGCTTCTTCGTCGCGCGGCGATGCGCCACTTCCTGCACGTAGATCGGCGTACGGTAGTAGCGGTCCCTGCCGGCTGCGATGCTCTCCGGCATCGGTGTGAACGCCACCATGGATTCGGTTATCGCCATGCAGCGAGCCTCTACGCCCACCTGATACTCCGGTGCGGGGAAGATCCACATGTTGTTGTGGATGAGGCCGTTGACCACCAGGCGACCGACAGTGAGCGGA
>JAATEY010000310.1 GCA_015655465.1 Gammaproteobacteria bacterium
CGGTGCAGCCATGCGCAATCATGTTGGTGCCCAGTTCGCGCGCCACGCGCGCGATGGTTTGCGCCTGCATCACGCGCTCGGCGCCCACGCACAGCGGATACATGTTGCCGCGCCGGACATTGCCCATGATCAGGAAGCGCAGCACCTGCTCGAAGTAATCGGCGCGCGCGTCGATCTGGTGATGCGCGATGGCGCCGAGTGCCAGTGCACGCTCGTGCAGCGTCCTTGCCGCTGCCGCATCGATGCCACCCGTGTCCACGGTAACGGTGATCACCGGCCGACCGGTATTCTCGGCCACCCAGGGCACCAGGAATGAAGTGTCGAGCCCACCGGAGTAGGCCAATACGATGGGCTTGGCGCCCTTCTCTGAAGTCTGCGTCATGATGCTTTTGTGTTAGATGCGGAAAACGGAATGCAGGTGCGCAAGCAGGCGTGCCTGCGCGTCGCCATCTTGAGTGGCGATGAATATGGTGTCGTCACCGGAGATCGTGCCGACGGCTTCCGGCCACGCAGCCTTGTCGATGGCGACCGCGACGCTGCCGGCCGCGCCCACTGAAGTGCGGATCACCGTGATGGAAGTGCCGGCCGTCCTGATCTCGCGCACGAAGCGCGCGATGGCACTGAAACTGCCCTGCGCATGCGAGACCTCGTCGCTGGGTGGCAGGTAACGACCCTGTGCCTTGAGCACGCCCAGCTCGCGCATGTCGCGACTGACCGAAGACTGCGTGACCTCGAAGCCGTCGCGCTTGAGCAGGCCCACCAGATCGGACTGGCGGCGCACGGCACCCGCGCGCAGGTGGCGCAGGATCAAGTCGCGGCGTTCGGTCTGGTGGCGGTCAGTGTGCATAAGAATGCGCATTCTATGCATAAAAATTCCAAAGTCAATGTCTGCTGCGCGAGCTGTTTCTGGTGATTTGCACTCGATTCGGAGCTGGGGTATTACTTTATTTACCGATGTAATACCTGGATGCTGCAAATGGCCAACGCATTGACGGTCAAAGGGCAGGTCACGATCCCCAAGCGGATCCGTGACACGCTGGGACTTCAACCTGGTGACATGGTGGGTTTTGAGATCAACACCCTGGGTCAGGTCGTCGTCAGCAGGGCCGGGTCAGAAGCCGCCGCGCCAGGGCAGGATCCCGACCGGTTCGAGAAATTGCGTGGCTGCGCCGATTACAAGTGGGGCAGCACCCGCGAATACATGAAGTTCATCCGCGGGGATGACTACGACCAGGACTGAAGAGGCGGGGGCTGTGCTGCTGGTAGACACCAATGTAATTATCGATGTCTTCGATGGTGATCCAGCATGGTCGGCCTGGTCTTCCCGGCAGATGCTCTACCAGTCGCGCGTGCACGAGCTGATCATCAATCCGGTGATCTATGCCGAGTTGTCGCCAGGCTTCGGTTCGCAGGAGCGACTGGATGCCCGCATGGAAGAGGGCGGGATCGGGTTCCGCGAGATGCCAAGGTCTGCACTCTTCATTGCAGGCTTGGCCCATAGGCACTACCGGCGGGCGGGCGGAGAAATGCAGGCCGTGCTCGCCGACTTCTTCATCGGTGCGCATGCAGCAGTGCTTGGCTGCGGCATCCTCACGCGTGACGCGCGACGCTATCGCAATTACTTCCCCCGCGTGCCGCTGGTTACACCCTGACGGCAGCCTGCCCGGCGCGCGAACGCGCCTGCTAGCTGAAGCTCACACCACTGGATTTCATGAGGAGCATGGCCGCGTCGCGGGCCGCCAGGGCCGCCCCGCCCGCTGCATCCATCTGCCCGGACACCGCGGCGCCGTCATAAAGGAGCACCAGCTGGCGCGCCAGCGCCTCCGGATCACGCGCACCGGCCTTGCGCGCCAGGTCCGTAAACAGTCCGCGCAGCCAGCCCCGTGACTCGTTGCAGACATCCCTGACGCTGTGCTCGCCGCGCAGCTCGGCACTGGCACGCACGAAGGCACAGCCGCGAAAGCCTGCTTTTGCCGCTGTTTCACGCATGTCGTCGAACAGGGCCAGGATCTTTTCCCGCGGCGTGTCGTGGCGCGCGAGGCGCTGCGCAACGCGTTCCTTGCGGGCCTCGTGGCGCGCGCCGAGATAGGCGCGGATCAGCTCGTCCTTGCTGCCGAATACGTTGTACAGCGAGGCCTTGGCCACCCCGGCGCGCTCGATCACCCGGTCGATGCCCACCGTGTTGATGCCCTCTTCATAAAAGAGCTCCTCGGCGGCGGCCAGCAGGCGCTCGCGGGCTGAAATCTTTTCCGGAACAGCGGGTTTGGTGCTCATGACTATTCTCCTGTTGACGATAGTAGACCGATCTGTATACTCCAGTCTACATGTAGACAGACCTGTCTACCTAATTGGTCGGGGAGATATGCATGAGCTCGAGTTCCGCCATTCCCATCGCTGCCACCGGCGCCCGCGCCGCCGGCAGGCTTTCGTCCACCGCCGCGTTCTTGCTGCTGGCCTCGATCACGGTGTCCTTCCTTGCCGGCTCCAGCGCACCCACGCCGCTGTACCCGTATTACCAGTCGCAGTGGGGCTTTTCGTCCCTTGCGGTAACCGTGGTATTCGGTGTCTACGCGCTGGCGGTGCTGGCTGCGCTGCTGGTCTTTGGCCGGCTGTCGGATCACGTCGGCCGGCGACCGGTGCTGTTCACTGCCATCGCGGTGCAGCTGACGACGATGTGGCTGTTCGCCACGGCTGACGGCCTGGCGATGCTGCTGGTTGCGCGCGTGATTCAGGGGCTGTCCACAGGGGCAGCCATCGCTGCGGTCGGCGCCGGCCTGCTTGACCTGGACAAGCGTCGCGGCGCGCTCGCGAATGCCATCACGACGCCGATGGGCACCGCGCTCGGCGGCATCGTGGCTGGAGTGTTCGTCAGCCTGCTGCCGGCTCCTGCCGAACTGGTCTATGTCGTCCTGGGCGCGCTCATGCTGCTGCAAGGCGTGGCATTGCTATGGATGCCGGAGACAACGCGGCTGCGCGCCGGTGCACTCGCCTCGCTGCGGCCGCAGTTCAGTCTCTCGGTGGGTCCGCGCGGGCCACTGCTGCGCGCCGCGCCGATCATCGTGGCGACCTGGGCGGTCGCCGGCTTCTTCGCCTCGCTGGGTCCTGCGCTGGTGAAGAACATGATGGGTGCGAACTCCGCATTGCTCAGCGGGCTGGCGCTGTTCGTGATGGCGGGCAGCGGCGGCATCGCCGCCCTGTTGCTGCAGCATCAGCTGCCGCGCGACGCCATGCGCACGGGAGGCGCCGCGCTCGCGGCGGGCATGCTGCTGGTCGTGACCGCACAGGCGCTGCACATGCCACCGTTGTTCTTCGTCGGGCTGGTAGCTGCAGGCACGGGCTTCGGCAGCGGCTTCCAGGGCGCTGTGCGCAGTGTTGTCGCCCACACGCATGCGGATGAGCGCGCCGGCGTACTCGCCGTGATCTTCGTCATCGCCTACCTCGCGATGGGACTGCCCGCGATGGGCGCGGGCTATCTGCTCGTGCAGGGCAGCGCCCTGGCCAGTGTCGCAGGCGGGTTCGGTATCGCCATCGTGCTGCTCGCACTGCTTCCCCTGCTGATTCCCGACACCCCGGGGAGAGTTTCATGAGCAGCCCGTTGTATCGCTCACCTCAGGCTTGTAGGCGCGCTACCCGCCAGTCCAGTGCGAGCCATCGGCCTCTTGCCCGCCGGCGAAGCAGCCAGGCCAGCAGCAGGATCAGCCCCAGTGCTGCGGCCGGGATGCCGGGCGGCATTCCTCCCCGTGGCCGGGTGGCGATTGCCTGAAGGCCGTAGACGAGCACGAGGCCGATGGGCAGCAACACACTTTCTGCATCCCAGCCGCGGGTGTGGATCATGCCCAGATAGAACAGGCACAGGGCAAAAGCAATCTGCGCAGCCGTGAAGATCAGGATCGCCGCAGCCATGTCTGGCCTGTTGGCCAGTGAAATCGCGACGAAGCCGATCACCCCCATTCCCAGCGTAAGGGAGTAGGTAGCAAGCCCCTCCCTCTCGGCAAGGCTGAACAGCCCGGCGCGGGTGAGTCCGGCGCGTAGCCACAGCAGGCGGGAACGCGCGACCATCAACAGGCCCAGCGGTGCGCCGACCATCGTGAACACCAGCAGGTAGAAATCCGGTACCTGGCGCGTGGGATCCGAGATGTCCATGAAGTGCCTGACCAGCAGTACGGCGAATGTCAGGACGGCGCCGGTTGTGAGCGGGGCCACGGGTGACGTCGTGCCCAGCAGGAACTGCCGCTGTGCCTGCGCGCGCGACAGGCTGCCAGGCCTGCCGCTGGTGCGTTTCAGGAAACCGATTGCGCTGGAGTAATCGTAGGTGATCGGGGTGCCGCTGCGCGCCCAGCCCGATGTCATGCGGGGGAGCCGGATCGAGTGTGTGCGTGCGTACCAGATGGCGAACGCGGTCCATGCCATGAGCGCAGCCGTGAACAGGATGGCCGGGCCGGGCAGGGTCACGGTGGCGAGGAAGGGCTCGAATCGCGGCTGCATGATGTCGTAGAGTTTCGAGACCACCAATGGTCCGA
>JAATEY010000384.1 GCA_015655465.1 Gammaproteobacteria bacterium
ACGCTGCGTTCACCATCCTGGGTGGGCTCCACCGTCCACAGCTTCGGCAACTTGCGCGCCGGCTTGGGGATGACGCCGAAATGCTTCGCGACCAGCTGCAGCGTCTTCGCCTCATCGAACCTGCCGGCCACCAGCAGCACGGCGTTGTCGGGCTGGTAGTAGGTGCGATAGAAGGCCTGCAGATGCGCGATGTCGACGTTCTCGATGTCGGAGCGGTTGCCGATGGTCGAATTGCCGTAGTTGTGCCAGTCGTAGGCGACGCTCTGCAGGCGCTTGAACAGCACGTTGAATGCGCCGTTTTCACCCTGCTCGTACTCGTTGCGCACCACCGTCATCTCGGTGTCGAGGTCCTTGCGGGCGACGAAGGAGTTGACCATGCGGTCGGCTTCCAGGCTCAGCGCCCAGTCGAGATTTTCGACGCTGGCCTGGAACAGCTCGTAGTAGTTGGTGCGATCCGACGAGGTCGAACCATTGAAGCGTGCGCCGTGCACGTTGAATTCCTTCGGGATGTCCCGATGCTTCGGGGCGCCCTTGAACAGCATGTGCTCCAGCAGATGCGCCATGCCGGTCTCGCCGTAGCCCTCATGCCGCGATCCCACCAGGTAGGTCATGTTGACGGTGATGGTGGGCTTGGACTGGTCCGGAAACAGCAGCACCCGCAGGCCATTGGCGAGGCGGTATTCGGTGATGCCCTCCACCGCCGTTACCTTCACCGGTGCCGTCACCGCCACAGGTGCCGCCTGCTTCGCGGGTGCCGCCTGCGACTCGGGCTTTGCCGCCGGCGCAGCTGCCAGCGCGGCGAACGAAGCAACGGCAGCGATTGAACTCAGCAGTAGCGCGTTGAGTCCGTGGCGAAACGTGGATGGCTGTGTCATGACTGCAACTCCGTGGTGCGCGCGGTAGCCAATATATCGTAGGTACTGACAACAGGTTCGAGGTTTGATTCCCGCGCAACCTTTCCTATGATGAATGCCGGCCGGCGGCAACCACGCCCGGGCCGTGGGAGCGACGTGTATCAGGCAACGTGGCGGCATACCACCTGGCGATTCGGTGATCTCAGGACGCTGCTGGCCAAGGCCACGCCCCTGAGATCCGGCGACGTGCTGGCTGGCATTGCCGCGGCCAGCGCGGAGGAAAATGTCGCGGCCCGCATGGCGCTGGCGGAGGTTCCGCTGCGGCGCTTCCTGTCCGAGGTGCTCATTCCCTACGAGACCGACGAGGTGACCCGCCTCATCATCGACAGTCATGACCGCCAGGCATTCGCAACGGTGGCGTCCATGACCGTCGGCGAATTCCGCGACTGGCTGCTGTCGGATAGCGCAACGCCTGCGCTGCTGGCCCAGCTTGCACCGGGTCTTACGCCCGAGATGGTCGCAGCCGTATCGAAGCTGATGCGCAATCAGGATCTGATCATGGCGGCCCGCAAGGTCACGGTGGTATCGCGCTTTCGAGACACCATTGGCCTGCCCGGGCGTCTGTCCGTGCGCATCCAGCCCAACCATCCTACGGACGATCCGCGCGGCATCGCCGCCTCGGTGATCGACGGGCTGATGTATGGCTGCGGCGATGCCGTGATCGGCATCAACCCGGCCAGCGACAACACCGCCGCCATCATCGACATGCTGTGCATGCTCGATCGCATGATCACCCGGCTCGCGATTCCGACCCAGAGCTGCGTACTCACGCATGTAACCACGTCCATCGAGGCCATTTCCCGCGGCGCGCCGATCGACCTGGTGTTCCAGTCCATTGGCGGTTCGGAAGCGCTGAACACCTCCTTCGGCATTACGCTTGCCATGCTGAAGGAAGGCCGCGAGGCGGCCCTGTCGCTCAAGCGGGGCACTGTCGGCGACAACGTGATGTACTTCGAAACCGGCCAGGGCGCGGCGCTGTCCGCGGATGCGCATCACGGCATCGATCAACAGACTCTCGAAGCACGCGCCTACGCCGTGGCCCGCGAATTCAAGCCACTGCTGGTCAACACCGTGGTGGGTTTCATCGGCCCCGAGTATCTCTACAGCGGCAAGGAGATCATCCGCGCCGGCCTGGAGGACCACTTCTGCGGCAAGCTGCTGGGCCTGCCCATGGGCGTGGATGTCTGCTACACCAACCATGCCGAAGCAGACCAGGATGACATGGATACCCTGCTCACGCTGCTCGGCACCGCCGGCGTCAACTTCGTGATGGGCGTGCCCGGTGCCGACGACATCATGCTCAACTACCAGTCCACCTCGTATCACGACTCGCTGTATGTGCGTGAAGTGCTGGGCCTGAGGCGCGCGCCGGAATTCGAGGCCTGGCTGACCCGCATGGGCATCATGGACCCGTCCGGAAAATTGACCTCGGATCACCCTTCGCAGGCGCTGCTGGCGCATGCAGTGGGAGAGGCAGCATGACCAACGGCGACCCCTGGGCGTTGTTGAGAAGTTATACAGACGCCCGCATCGGCCTCGGCCGCGCGGGCTCCGCACTGCCCACGAGCGAGGTGCTGAAATTCTCCATGGCCCATGCAAAGGCCCGCGATGCGGTCCGGACGCCGATGGACTGGACGGCCATCGAAAGGGAACTCGCCGCGCTTGCACTTGCCAGCCTGCGCATCGCCAGCGCCGCAACGGATCGGGACAGCTACCTGAGACGCCCCGACCTGGGACGCGTGCTCGGCAGCGAATCGCGCCAGATGCTCGCCACCCAGGTCCGCGCGGCGCCCGAACTGCTGCTGATCATCGGTGATGGACTGTCTTCCACCGCCGTGGCCGCGAATGCCGTTGCAACTGTTGGCGCCCTGCTGCCCTTCATCCGCCGCAACGGGTGGCCACTGGGCCCGGTGCTGCTGGCCTCCCAGGCAAGGGTCGCGCTGGGCGATGATGCCGGCGGAATGCTGAAGGCGCGCGCGGTGGTGATGCTGATCGGTGAACGCCCGGGACTCTCCTCGCCCGACAGTCTCGGCGCCTACCTGACATGGGAACCGCGCGTCGGACGCAAGGATGGTGAACGCAACTGTATCTCCAACATCCGGACCGGCGGCCTTTCAGCCGCCGAAGCTGCGTTCCGCATCAACTGGCTGCTGCGCGAGGCATTCCGCCTGCGGCTCACCGGCGTGAGACTGAAGGACGAGAGCAGCTACCAGCTCGATGCGCCGCCGACAATGCCGGCCATCAGGGAGAGCATCTAAACCATTCGACAAGCCAACAAAGCCGGCGCGCGCGATTGGCATATCCTCGAATCCGCCCAGGCAGGGCGGGCGTCAGGGGAGCTTTCGAATCATGGAACCGACCACCTCAAGCGTCAGCTACAAGCGCGTCGACGACGCATACTTCAAGGCCCGCGGACTGCAACGCTACGCGGGCATCTGGTCGCTGTGGGCGCTGGGTGTCGGCGCAGTGATCTCCGGACACTTCTCCGGCTGGAACTTCGGCTTCAGCACTGGCGGCTGGGGCGGCATGCTGGTTGCCGGCGCCATCATCGCAGTGATGTATCTCGGCCTGGTCTTCTGCATTGCCGAGATGAGTCCGGCATTGCCGCACACCGGCGCGGCCTATTCGTTTGCGCGCTCATCCATGGGCCCGTGGGGCGGATTCATCACCGGCCTGTGCGAGAACGTCGAATACGTCGTCACTCCGACCGTCGTCTGCTTCTTCATCGGCTCCTATCTGAACGGCATCCTGGACACCGCCGGTGTCGGACAGCTGCCGGAGCCCTTGCTGTGGGTGGGCACATTCATCGTCTTCCTCGCGCTCAACATCCGCGGCGTCGAACTGTCGTTCCGCGTGACGCTGGTGGTGACACTGCTGTCGCTGCTGATCCTGGTCATCTTCTGGATCAGCGCCCTGCCCCACATGGATTTCGGCCGCTGGGCCCTCAACATCGGCGCGGATGGCAAGGAACTGGCGGAGGGCAATGGTCCGATGTTCCCCTTCGGTTTCGAGGGTGTGTTGAAAACACTGCCATTTGCGGTGTGGCTGTTCCTCGCCATCGAGCAGTTGCCGCTGGCCGCGGAAGAGTCGGTGGACCCGAAGCGCGACATGCCGCGCGGCATCATCCTCGGCATGGTGACGCTGATCGTGTCCGCCTTCATGATCGTGCTGCTCAATCCATCGGTAGTCGGCGTGGGCTCGTTCAAGCTCAGCAGCTCGAGCGAGCCGCTGCTTGACGGCTTCCGCGCCGTCTACGGCAACGGTGCCGTGGTGCTGCTTGGCATCGTCGCGCTCACAGGCCTGATCGCGAGCTTTCATACCATCCTCTACGCGATGGGACGCCAGGTGTATTCGCTGAGCCGTGCCGGATACTTCCCGAGCGCACTGTCGGTCACCGGCTCGAAGCGCAAGACGCCGTATGTGGCGATGATCTCGGGAGCGATACTCGGCCTCGCCGTGATGACCATCGTGTATTTCACGGCCAAGGACCAGATCGGCACCACCCTGCTCAACATGGCGGTGTTCGGCGCCATGTGCTCCTACATCCTGCAGGCGGTGTCATTCATCCTGTTGCGGATCCGGATGCCGCAGGTCGAGCGGCCCTACCGCAGTCCATTCGGAATACCCGGTGCCGTGGTCACCATCGTGATCGCCGCCGTCACCCTGTACTACCAGCTGGGCGACAGCAGCTACCAGAAGGGCATCTACTGGGTGCTGGCCTGGTTCGCCGTCGGCATCGTGTACTTTGCCGCCATCGGCAGGCACAAGCTGATCCTCTCGCCGGAGGAAGAATTCGCGCTGTCAAAGGGCAGCATTGCGTACAAGACGTACTGAACCTGCAGGTTGCACCGCCGTGCTCAGCGCGGCGGTGCCTGTGCTCCCAGCAGCTCGTCGCTCCAGGACTTGAGGCTGAGCGGACGACCCAGGAAGGTTTCGATCAGCGCGTTGGCATCGCGGGAACTGCCTGGCTCCAGCACCTGCCTGCGGTACTGCATGGCCAGTGTCCTGTTGCGCATGCCCGCCGCCTTGAACTTCGTGAACAGGTCGACCGCGATCGCCTTGGACCAGACGTAGGTGTAGTAGATCGCCGAATAGCCGTCGAGATGGCCGAAACTGGCATACGGATGCGTGCCTGCCACGGGCGGATACGGCGAATAGCGCGCCATCATGTCGTCGTACATCCTGGTCAGGTCGAAATCGGGCTTGCGGTTGTAGTAGTTCAGCGAGACCGCCGAGTAGGCCAGCTGCTGCTTCCAGCCGGCCGCCTCTCCCACGCGACGCCCCGCATTCATCCGGGTCACCAGGTTGGCGGGAATCGGCACGCCGGCCTCGTTCGAGGCAAAGGTCTTCAGCGTGTCGTAGTCCCAGGCCCACTCTTCCAGGAACTGCGAGGGTGCCTCGATGAAATCCCATTGCAGGTAGTTCATGGTCTGGATGGCAAAGCGGTTGTGGCCGGAATACAGGCTGTGCAGCAGGTGGCCAAACTCGTGCAGGAAGGTCACCACATCGTCATGGGCCAGCGGACCGGTTGCAGGCAGGTTGCAGACCAGCACGGCGACCGGAATCTGCCGCCCCTCCACTCCCGTGCGCAGCGGGAACTGCGCCGCATGGCTGTACTTGCCATCGCGCGGATGCATGTCGAGATAGAAGCGACCCAGCAGCCGGTCGCCGTCGTACAGCTCCCAGGCGGTCACGGATGGATCCCACACCGGCGTATTCCATGGCCGGATGTCGCTGCCGAACAGATCGTGCACCAGCCCGAAGATGCCGCGCCGTGCCTTGTCGAAGGTGAAGTACTGCCGCACCTCGGCGGCGTCGACTGAATATTTCTGCTTGCGCAGCAGGTTCAGCGTGTAACTGCGATCGTAGCGCTCCATGCGTGTGATCGAAGGATCGACCGCCTTCGCAACCGCCAGCTGCTCGGCCAGTTCTGCCAGGGCAGCAGGCTGGGCTGCGGCCTCCACCTGCTCGATCAGCGTTGCGATGCGTTGCGGATTGCCGATCATCTTGTCGGCCGTGGCAAGCTCGGCATAGTCGGTACGGCCCAGCACCTGCGCCAGCGCATAACGCTGTTCCAGCAGGCGCTTCAGCACGGCATCGTTGGCGGGATAGCCGCGGTTCTGGGAGGCGGTGTACACCTTGCGACGTGTCTCGCGCAGCGAGCCGAACTCCGCCACCGGCGTGGTGTCGGGATTGTCGAAGGTCAGGTGTACCAGGCCATCCTTGCCCGGCTTGTGCAGTGCCAGGAAATCCGCCGGCAGGCCTGCCAGCTCCGCAGCCTGCAATGCAATGTCGCCCTTGTCCTCGCGGATGTTCTTCGCGAACAGCAGCCCCGTCTCGGTGATCTGCTTCTGCAGCACGGCCACCCTGCGGCGCGTCGCAAGATCCTTGTCCACACCGGAGAGCCGGTAGCTGATCAGCAGCTTGTCCAGGGTGTAGCCGGTCGCCGCATCCAGGCCCGCTGTCGGAATGGCGGACAGGCGGTCATAGATCGGCCGTGACAGTCCCACGGCCGTGGCCGCATCCGACAGCTTCGGCAGGCAGGCATCCGCCGCCGCCCGCACCTCTTTCACCGGACTGGTTTCGGCGATCAGGCCCATTTCACTGCGGCCGTCGTCCAGCACGAGGTTCAGCGTGTCGAAGGCGGCAAAGTCCGTCTCGACGGCGGCCGGACCCTTGCGTGCCTCCAGTGCCTTGCGCGCCCGTTTGGCCAGCGCCAGCGTCTGTTTGCAGCGCCTGCTGATACCCTCCGCCGGGGCGGTGAGCGGCACCGTTGCAAGGAAGGCGTTGGCGTCCTGATCCAGGCCCGGCGACCCGGCTGCGACGACAGAACCGGCGAACATGGTGCCCAGGGATGCAGCCAGTGCCGGCAGCAGACGGATGAAACTTGGCATGAAACGGATGCTCCGGTGGGTCTGGCGAGGCGCGGATATCGGCCAGCCCTCAGGATAGAAAATCCTGCCGCCAGATCAAGTGGTGATGCCGCTCCCTGCCAACCCTGTCGCAACCGGACGACATGGCCGCCGTTGACCTGCCCATGGGCCGCCATTTACGCTGCGGCGATATCAAACGACCCCCCGTTTTTCGATGATCGGACAGCCTGGCAGGGGTAAAGCGATAGAGTTCTGGTTGTCGCCCGTCAATTGATTCATCAATTTCCTGCATGACCTGTAAGGGTTTGGTAAGAATCGGGGACTAACCGGCGAGCTGATGGACAAAGTCATAGAAAAAAAAGGGCGCCCGCTGCTGCAGTGGGTGCTGATGGCAGCGGGTGCACTCGCGGCCGTGCTCATCGTGTGGCAGTTGTTCGTGCGCACCGGCAGCTCCCGCCTGCGCGTCGATTCCACCCGCCTCAACACGGCGGTGGTCGAAAAGGGCCTGTTCAGCGAGTACTACCCCTTCGACGGTTCGGTCGAGCCGGCGACTTCGGTCTACCTGGACGTGGAACAGGGCGGCCGCGTCGAGAAGATCTTCGTCGAGGGCGGGGCAAAGGTGCAGAAGGGCGAGCTGATCATGCGCTTCGACAATGTGTCAGCGCAGCGCAATGCCATCGAAACCGAAACCCGACTGCTGGAAACGCTGAACACCTATCGCAATACCGAATTCAACACGGCCACCAGCGGCCTGCAACGACAGGACACCCTGCTCGACCTGGACCATCAGCTGCAGGATCTGGAAGCCAAGTTCAGGCGCTACGACGCGCTGATGAAGACGCCCAACAGTCCGATCTCGCAGGAAACATTCGAAACCACCCGCGACCAGCTGAAGTTTCTCCGCGGCAGGCGCGACCTGATGGCCGAGCGCATCCGTCAGGAAGAGATCATGAGCAACAACCAGCTGGAACTGGCACGGCGTTCCATTGCGCGGATGAACGAGAGCCGCGAACTGCTCAGCCGCAGCATGGAGGCCATGGAAGTCCGGGCTCCCATCTCGGGCAGCCTGTCGACCATCGATGCCGAGGTGGGGCAGAACGTGCCGCCCGGCAAGCGCGTTGGCCAGATCGACGTGCTGGACGGCTACAAGATCCGCACCCACATCGACCAGGCCTACAACGGTCGCGTGCAGGTGGGCACGCCCGGCCACGTGACCCTGGATGGCAAGAGCTGGGAAGTGAAGGTGCAGAAGGTCTATCCGGAAGTGAAGCAGAACATCTTCGATGCCGACGTGGTGTTCGCGGGTGAGGTGCCGCCTTCGCTCCGGCGCGGCCAGACCGTGACCGTCGAGCTCAGCTTCAGCTCGCCCAGCGAAAGCCTGATCGTGGCCAAGGGCAGCTTCTACCAGCACACCGCCGGCCGCTGGGTATACCTGGTCTCGAAAGATGGCAGCAGCGCGCGCCGCGTGGACGTGCGGCTCGGCCGCCAGAACCCCCGCCAGGTCGAGGTGATCGAGGGCCTGCACGAGGGGGACCGCATCGTCGCCTCCGGTTACGACAGCTACAACGACATCGACGAACTCAACTTCAGCGAAGCCATTCCACCGCAACAGGGAAAGCCATGATCATCGAAACCCGGGGCCTGAAGAAGATCTACCGCACGGAGGTGGTGGAGACCACCGCCGTCGACGGCGTGGACTTCACGCTCAAACAAGGCCAGTTCGCGTCGATCATGGGCCCCTCCGGCTGCGGCAAGTCCACGCTGCTGCATATCCTGGGAATGATCGATTCACCCAGCGACGGCAGCTACAAGTTCCTCGGCGAGGAAGTGTCACGATACCCGGAGGCGCGGCGCGCGAAGATCCGCAAGGCGCACATCGGCTTCGTGTTCCAGAGCTTCAACCTGATCGACGAACTGACGGTCTACGAGAACGTGGAGCTGCCGCTGGTCTACGCCAAGGTGCCGCACGCCGAGCGCAAGCCGCGCGTGGAGGCGGTGATGGAGAGGATGGACGTCACGCACCGCCGCAGCCACTTCCCGGCACAGCTGTCCGGCGGCCAGCAGCAGCGTGTGGCCGTGGCGCGCGCGCTGGTCAACAAGCCCAAGCTGATCCTGGCCGACGAGCCCACCGGCAACCTCGATTCCGAGCACGGCGATGAGGTGATGAAGCTGCTGCTGAAGCTCAACGCCGAGGGCACCACCATCCTGATGGTCACCCACTCGGCCGCCAATGCCGCCTTCAGCCGCCGCGTGGTGAGCGTGCTGGATGGCAAGATCGTCTCGGACAAGGTCCAGAGCCACCAGTAGCCCATGCGCAACTACCTCCTCGTACTGTTCCGCAATCTCGTGCGCGAAAAGCTCTATACCGCGATCAACATCGCAGGGCTGGCGCTGGGCCTGGCCTCATGCCTCATCCTCGGCCTGTACCTCAAGAGCGAGCTCACCTACGACCGGCACTACAAGGGCTACGAGAACATCTACCGCGTGGAGAACGATTACACCACCTCCGGCAAGAGCGAGAGGCTGGCCATCACCTCCGATGCGCTGGGACCCGTGATCGCCGCCGAGTACCCGGACAGGATCAAGACCTATGTCCGCCTGCGGGACAACACCAACGAGGGCGGCATCTCGATGCGGCGCTCCGACCAGCCCGAAAAGGTCTACTACTGGGAGAACAGCTACTTCGTCGACCAGAACGTCTTCGATGTGCTGCCGGTCAAGGTGCTTGCCGGCGATCCGAAGACCGCGCTGGTGGAAGGCGACACCATCGCGATCAGCGAGACCGTTGCGAAGAAATACTTCGGCAACGAAAACCCCATCGGCAAGACCATGGCCTCCGACTCCGGCAACGTCAACCGGATCACGCTGGTGTTCGCCGACCTGCCGGCCAATACCCACCTGAAGTACGACTTCCTCTGGTCGTTCAACCGCACGTTCCTGAAGCTCAACGACAACCCGACCGCGCGCCGGGCGCAACTGACCAGTCCGCAGGCGCGTACCTATACCCTGCTGGTCATGCATCCCTCGTTCAAGCCTTCCGAATGGAAGCGCATGAGCGAGGACTTCTACCAGAAGTACATGGCCGAAATGCTGAAGAGCGCCAACATCGAGTGGCGCAGCTGGCTGCAGCCACTGAAAGACGTGCATCTGCAGAGCGATGTCAACTACGACCGTCCGACCGGCAACCGCTCCTACATCTACGGTTGCGCGGCTGTGGCGCTGATCATCCTCGTCATCGCCTGCATCAACTACATGAACCTCGCCACCGCGCGTGCCACGCGCCGCGCGCGTTCGGTGGGCTTCCGCAAGATCCTGGGCGCAAGCCGGTGGTCGCTGGCGCTGCAGTTCCTGGGCGAGGCGCTGTTTTTCACGCTGATCGCGCTGGTGCTGGCCGTGGTCATCGTCCAGGTGGTGCTGAAGTTCACGCCGATCAATACGCTGATGGATGGCAAGGTAGCCCTGGACCTGCTGCAGGAGCCGCAGCTGGCGCTGTGGCTGGTAGGTGCGGCGCTGGGCATCGGCCTGCTCTCCGGCCTGTATCCGGCATTCTATCTCTCGTCCTGGGCACCACTCACCGCGCTGGCGGGCAGGCAGCCGGCCGGCAAGGGCAGCCTGCACATGCGCGAGTTCCTGGTGCTGGTGCAGTTCACCATCTCCGCCGCCGCCATCGCCTGCACGCTGCTGATGGTGTCGCAGATGCACTATGTCGGAAGCCGGCCGCTGGGTTTCGAGCGCGACAACCGCCTGATGGTGTCGCTGCGCGGCGTATCGACCATCGACAAGATCCCCGCGATACGCAATGAGCTGCTGGCCGACAGCCGCATCCGTGGCGTGGCCGTGGCAGCGATAACGCCGGCGGACGGTGATCGCTCGGGCGCCAATCTCGTCCAGCTGGAGAGCAACACCGGCGCCATGGAACGACATCTGTTCAACGCCTTCGCGATCGGCGAAGGCTACGAACAGGTGCTGGGCCTGAAGATCGCGCAGGGGCGGGACCTCTCCTCCCGCCTGCTCACCGACGTCGGCACCAACCTGCTGGTCAATGAGGCGCTGGTGAAGTCCATGGGCTGGACAGAGCCGCTGGGCAAACGAGTCCAGGACGGACGCGTGGTGGGCGTGGTGAAGGACTTCAACTTCAAGTCGCTGAAATTCCGCGTCGAGCCCCTGGTCCTGCGGCGGCTCAGCAACGACATGTCCGGGGTCAGCGAGATCAACAAGCCTTTCCAGCAACGCCACCTGATCCTCGACATCACCGGTGCCGAGGTCGGCAAGACGCTGGCCTTCGTCGAGCGCATCATGACGGCGGCAGATCCCCGCCATCCGTTCGAGTACCGCTTTCTGGACGAGGCGCTGGACGCACAGTACAAGGCCGAACTGTCGCTGACCAAGCTCATCGGCATCTTCGCCGGCGTCAGCATCTTCATCGCCTGCATGGGGCTGTTCGGCCTCGCGGCGTTCACCACCGAACAGCGCAGCCGCGAGATCGGCACCCGCAAGGTGCTGGGCGCCACGGCCTGGCAGATCGTCATCCTGCTGGCGCGACGCATCCTGGCGCTGGTGCTGGTCGCAGCGTTGCTGGCCAGCGCTGCCTCATATTTCGCCATCGATGAATGGCTGGCGGGCTTCGCTTACCGGGCTGGCATCAATCCGCTGATCTTCCTGCTGGCGGCGGTGGCGGCCTCGGCCGTGGCCTTTGTCACGGTGGCGGCCCAGTCCTGGCGTACTGCAAGCGCCGATCCGGTCAACGCATTAAGGTACGTTTGAAGGAGACATGATGAACAGACGCACAGGCATGAATGCACTCAGGGGCTGGGTGATCGCGCTGGCACTGCTGCTGCCCGGCATGACCCTCGCCGCCGCACCACCGGAACTCGCCGGCGTCTGGCAGGGCAAGCTCGCCGTCGATCCCAAGACCTCGCTCGCCGTGGAGTTCACCTTCACCAAGGGCGCGAATGGCGCCTATACGGCGGTGCTGAATTCCCCGGACAACCCCGACCTCAAGAACACGGCCGTGAGCGGCGTGAGCTGGGATGGCAGCAGCCTGAAGCTGCAGGTGCCCTCGCTCAGCGGTTCCTACACAGGCACCCTGAAGAGCGGCAAGATCGGTGGCCAATGGACCCAGCCTGGCAGTACGCTGGTACTGGAGCTGGCGCCCTTCCAGAAGCAGGCGGCAGCGACCACGGTCAAGGCGCTGACCGGCAGCTGGAACGGCACCCTCATGGTCGCCGCGGGCGTCACGCAGAACGTGATGATCACCATCAAGCAGGGCGCCGACGGCGCGCTGGAGGGCACGTTCAGCATCCCGGACCAGGGCTTCAGCACTCCCGCCGCAAGCATCACCTTCGAAAACAGCGAGCTGTCATTCAAGGTTCCGCGGGCGAACATCGAGTACAAGGGCAAGCTGGCCGGCAACCAGGTCACGGGCAAGCTCAAGTCGCCCAGCCCGCAGATACCGCCCGATGGCCTCGCACTCAATCTGCAACGCGGTGAGTACAAGGCAAAGACAGCGGCACTGAAGCTCAGCGCCGAGGCCTTCGCTGCGCTGAAGGGCAACTGGAAGGGCGCGCTGGAAGTGACCAACCCGCAGAGCGGCCAGAAAGTGCAGCTGCCACTGGTGATCCGCTTCGAGACCAACGACAAGGGCGAGTACCTGGGATACATGGACAGCCCGATGCAGGGCGCCAAGGGCGTCGCCGTGACCGAAGCTTCCTTTGCCGACGGCAAGCTGGTGGCAAAGATCGCCCTGGTGCAGGGCGAATTCAACGGCACGCTGACAGGGAACACCCTGAGCGGCGAGTGGGCGCAGGGGGGGGCCGGCCGCAAGACCCCACTGACGCTTACCCGGTAAGCACTGGATCCGGCGACAGGGCGGAGTCGCGCGAACCTCAGGGACCGCCGGAGAAATCGAAATCGACGTTCTCCGGAACCGTCACTTCGACGCTCTTGGTGAAGCCGATCACGCGGCCGAGCACCAGCACGCTGATCCAGATCAGGATGGAAAGCGTGGCGGCCAGGCGCGCCGCACGCGGGGTGGGCGCATTGCGATCCCACGCTGCCACGCCCCGGAAGGTGATGAGCTGGAACACTGCCATGTTCACACCGGCGAGCAGTATCGCCAGCATCTTGAAGCGGAACGCCGGATTGAACCAGTACGTGGTGGCATTGGCCGAGAAAAACAGCGCGCCGGTCAACGCGGCCACTGCGAACGCAGCCCAGGTCACGCGCAGCATCTCGTGGGCAATCTGCGTCACCGCGCGACCCCGGTCGAGCAGGCCCAGCAGACGCAGGTCCACCACCAGGATGGTGCCGAACACCAGCGTCACGCACAGCACGTGCACGGCATTGACCACCGGCATGGCAAGCAGGTTGCCGCGCATCCATTCGCCAATGGCGGAGGCCTCGATGTCGTGAATGAATGACGGCGGCGCATTCATGTCGCTGCACCCCCAAGCGATACGGTCGGTGACCAGTCGCCCCAGACCGGGGTGTCGTAGGCGATTGCCCGACCGAGAAAGATGATCGCGATCCACAGCACAAGGGTGGCGACCGCAGCCAGCCGGACACCAGCCGGCAATGGCGGCTCGACACCTGTCGCAACGCCGGCGACGCGGGCCGCACCGCGCACACTGCGGCCGAACGCGGCGGCACTGCCGATGCAGATGACCAGCAGCAGCATCTTGAGCCGGAACGAAAGGGTCATGAATTCGCGCACCGGCTCGGCGATGGTCAATACCACCCCGGTTACCGCCATCACCGCGACACCGCTCCACAGGAATGGCGCGAAGCGGTTCCAGACCCGGACCAACGGTTCATCGGCCCGCACGCGGCCCAGCACCCTGAGCGAGATCATCAGGATGGAGACGAACACCACGCCTATCATCAGGATGTGCACGGACTGCAACGTCGGCACTATCCAGCTCACCGACTTGAGGGCCGTGCTCAACGACGTGGACTGTATCCCCGCCGCAAACTCCTGCAGGCTCATCGCGTAAGCTCAGTTGGTGGGCGTAGGCAGCTTGCCCTGGCCGAAAGAGGCGCGTCCGTCCACCGAATCGCAATGCATGCCGGCCTTCGGTGGCAGCGCCTTGGGTGGCACAGACGTCGACTTGGGGTCGGCCGGGCACTTGAACAGCGGACCTTCGCGGAAGCCGGAAGGGTCGCCATTGCGCTGCGGATGTAGCCCCACGCTGAACACCGTTCCCGGCGGAAAGGCGGATACGGAGATGCCATCCTGGGCCGAGGCCGCCGAACCTGCCATCTCGACGGACCAGATGATGGGCTTGTTGTCCTTGTCGCGCTCGACGTTCTTGCGGTCCGCATTCATCATCGCGAAGAAGATCTGCAGGTGGTTCGCATCCGGATTCACGCGCGCAACCACGCCCGTCACGATCTGCGTCTTGTTCATGTCGTAGGCCGCGAACGAATGGTGCGCCTGCAGTGGCGCGGCCATGCCAACGGCCAGAGCCGTTGCGCCACAGATATTCCGCAGGATCAGTGCTTGCCTGTTCATTTGC
>JAATEY010000330.1 GCA_015655465.1 Gammaproteobacteria bacterium
CTGTCGCGGTTCTACATGTCCGAGTCCTGCGGCCAGTGCACGCCCTGCCGCGAAGGCACCGGCTGGCTCAACCGCATGCTGAAGCGGATCATGGCGGGGCAGGGGCGTCGCGAAGACATCGACCTGCTGGTGCAGGTGGCCAACAAGATTGAAGGCCACACCATCTGCGCGCTGGGCGATGCCGCGGCGTGGCCGGTGCAGAGTTTCATCAGGCATTATCGCCACGAGTTCGAATACATGATCGACCATGGTGGGCGCAGCATCGTCAACGCCCAGCAGGCGGCGGCATGAGCACTCCGAATCCCGTGCCGCCATCCGATACCGTCACGATCACTGTCGACGGCGTGCCCATGAAGGCGCGCAAGGGCGAGATGCTGATTCGCGTCACCGATGCGAACGATATCTACGTGCCGCGCTTCTGCTATCACGAGAAGCTGCCGGTCGCGGCCAAGTGCCGCATGTGCCTGGTGGAAGTCGAGAAGGCGCCGAAGCCGCTGCCGGCCTGTGCCACTCCGGTGATGGACGGCATGGTGGTGCACACGCGTTCGCCCAAGGCCATTGCTGCGCAGAAGTCGGTGATGGAGTTCCTGCTGATCAATCACCCGCTCGACTGCCCGATCTGCGATCAGGGCGGCGAATGCGAGCTGCAGGACCTGGCCATGGGTTATGGCCGCGACATCTCGCGCTTCCACGAGCGCAAGCGCGTGGTGAAGGACAAGAACCTGGGTTCGCTGATCTCCACGGACATGACGCGCTGCATCCACTGCACGCGCTGCGTGCGCTTCGGCCAGGACATCGCCGGCTTTCCGGAGCTGGGCACCACCGGTCGCGGCGAGCACAACGAGATCGGCACCTATGTCGAGAAGAGCGTTGACCACGAGCTGTCCGGCAACATCATCGACCTGTGTCCGGTGGGCGCGCTGAACAGCAAGCCATTCCGCTTCCGTGCGCGCGCCTGGGAAATGACCCAGGTGCCGCTGGTGTCGCCGCATGATGGTCTGGGCACCAACACCTATGGCCACGTGCTGCGCGGCAAGCTGATGCGCGTGGTGCCGCGGCAGAACGATGCGATCAATGAATGCTGGATCTCCGATCGCGACCGCTTTTCCTATGAAGGCATCTACAGTGCCGATCGGCTGCTGAAGCCCATGGTGCGCACACGCGATGGTTCCTGGCGCGAGTGCGACTGGCAGACGGCGCTGGAAGCCGCGGCCAGCGGGCTGAAGGCTGCTCCCGCCGATCGCCTGGGCGTGCTCGCCGGCGCCTCGGGCACGGTGGAAGAGTACGCATTGCTGCAGCAGCTTGCGGCAGGCCTCGGCACCGGCAACATCGATCATCGCCTGCGCCAGGTGGATTTCTCCGGCGATGCGGCTGATCCGGCCATTCCGTCGCTGGGCGGCAGCATTGCCGAGGTCGACTCGCTGCAGGCGCTGCTGGTAGTGGGTTCGAACCTGCGGCGCGAGTTGCCGGTGCTCGCGCATCGTGTGCGCAAGGCCGCAACGGCCGGCGCCAGGATCTGGTTCCTGAATCCTGCCGAATTTGAATACCTTTTCCCGGTGGCCGGGCAACTGGTGGTCGCGCCTGACGCGCAGCTCGCCGAAATCAATGCCCTGCTGTCGGCTGCGGGTGCTGCGCCTGTTGGGGGCGCAGCGGCGACCGTGACGGATCAGCATCGTGCAATGGTCGAGCAGTTGCGCACTGCCAGTCGCACGGCGATCTGGCTGGGGGCGCTGGCATTGCGGCATCCGCAGTACGCGGTGCTGCGTGCCGCAGTGCAGGCGCTGGCTTCGGCCACCGGTGCTGCGGTGGGCGTGCTGGCCGAGGGCGGCAATGCGGTGGGCGCACACCTGGCGGGTGTGCTGCCACATCGTGCCGCGGGTGGCGTGGTACGCGCGCGCGCGGGTCTGGATGCACGCGCCATGTTGTCCGCTTCGCTCGAGGCCTATCTGCTGTGGGACATGGAGCCCGGTGCCGATACGCTGCAGCCGCAGGCAATGGAAACCCTGCGTGGCGCCACTTATGTGGTGGCTGCCACGCCATTCGTGACAGATGAACTCAAGGCAGTTGCGCATGTGCTGCTGCCGATCGGCACCTTTGCCGAGACTTCCGGCACGTATGTGAACCTGGAAGGTCAGTGGCAGAGTTTTGCGGGCGCGGCCCAGCCAGTCGGTGAGGCCCGTCCGGGCTGGAAACTGCTGCGCGTGCTGGGCAATCTGCTGGGGCTGGACGGTTTTTCCGAACAGTCGTCGGAAGAAGTGCGCGATGCCCTGCGGTTGCTGATCGAGAAAACGGCAGCGCCCGTGATCACCAGCAACGCGGCCGTCGTGGCCGCAGCCACCTCGACAGTCACGGTCGTTGATGTGCCGCTGTATCAGGGCGATGCCATCGTGCGGCGTGCATCGGCACTGCAGCGCACCCGCGAAGCGCGCATCACGCGCCAGGTCTACGGTGTTCCCGGAGCGCAGCCATGATGGCGTTGTGGGAAAGCCTGCCCGCATTCCTGCGCCCGACTGCGGTGATCCTGCTGTTGACGGTGGTGCTGATCCTGTCGGTGGCCTATCTCACATTGTGGGAGCGCAAGCTGATCGGCTGGATGCAGGTGCGTCGCGGGCCGAACCGCGTGCGCATCTTCGGTTTCCTTCCCGGTTTCGGTCAGCCCTTTGCGGACGTCATCAAGCTGCTCATCAAGGAAGTGGTGGTGCCGTCGCAGTCGAACAAGGTGCTGTTCCGGCTCGCGCCTGCCATTACGCTGATTCCGGCATTTGCGATCTGGGCCGTCATCCCCGTGGCTCCCAACTACGCAATCGCCAATGTCGATGCCGGTCTGCTGTATGTGCTGTCGCTGACTTCCGTGGGTGTATACGGCGTGATTCTGGCCGGCTGGGCCTCCAACTCGAAATATGCCTTCCTCGGCGCCATGCGTTCGGCTGCGCAGATCGTGGCCTACGAAATCGCTATGGGCTTCGCGCTGGTGGGCGTGCTGATGGCTTCCGGCAGCCTGAATCTCGGCACCATCATCGAGAAGCAGCAGGGTGGCCTGTTTTCCTGGAACTGGTTCCCGCTGTTCCCGCTGTTCATCGTCTACTTCATTTCCGGCGTGGCCGAGACGAATCGCGCGCCTTTTGACGTGGCCGAGGGCGAATCCGAAATCGTTGCCGGCTTCCACGTGGAATATTCCGGCATCGGGTTCGCGCTGTTCTTTCTGGCCGAATACGCGAACATGATCCTGATCGCGGCGCTGACGGCCGTGTTCTTCTTCGGTGGCTGGCAAACGCCACTGACCATGTTCGTTGCACAGGACAGCTCGCTGTTCCAGGTTCCCTTTCTCGGCCTGCTGCTGAATGACGGCACCCACTGGCTCGCACTCAAGACCTTCCTGTTCCTGTGCCTGTTCCTGTGGCTGCGTGCCACCTTCCCGCGCTACCGCTACGACCAGATCATGCGGCTGGGCTGGAAGGCGCTGATTCCCGTGACCATCGTCTGGATCTTCGTCGAGATGCTGATGATCCATTACAAGATCGGACCCTGGAGCGCCTGACATGTCAGTGCAGAGTTTCTTCAAGACCTTCACGCTGTTCGAACTGCTCGGCGGCATGCGCGTTACCTGGAGCACGTTGTGGCGTCGCAAGGTCACGGTGAACTATCCGGAAGAGAAGGCGCCGCAGTCGTCGCGCTTCCGCGGCCTGCATGCCCTGCGCCGCTACCCGAACGGGGAGGAGCGCTGCATTGCCTGCAAGCTCTGCGAAGCGGTCTGCCCGGCGGCGGCCATCACCATCGATTCCGACGTCAGTGCCGATGGCACCCGCCGCACCACGCGCTATGACATCGACCTGTTCAAATGCATCTACTGCGGCTTCTGCGAAGAGGCCTGTCCGGTGGATGCCATCGTCGAGACGCGCATCCATGAGTACCACATGGAGCATCGCGGCGAGAACATCATGACCAAGGACAAGCTGCTCGCCGTCGGCGAGCGCTATGAAGCCATGATCAACGCGGACAAAGCCGCCGATGCGAAGTACCGCTAGGGCTTGAGGGAAGGGGAGACACTTGCTCGTCCAGTTGCTCTTTTACGGGTTTGGTCTGGTGCTGCTGGCTGCGGCGCTGGGCGTCATTACCTGCAGGAACCCGGTGCACAGCGCGCTGTGCCTGGTGCTGACGTTCTTTACCGCGGCGGCCATCTGGC
>JAATEY010000217.1 GCA_015655465.1 Gammaproteobacteria bacterium
ATCGCCTTCAACAACGATCTCGGCGATTCCTATCAGTGGGCCGACGATCCGCGCTATCCCGGTGAGAGCGCCACGCTCGGCCTGCGCATGGGCGTGAATTTCGTCGTCTACGCACTGACGCACTAGTGGCCAGGGCCGGGTGGTGAAATACGGGATGAGCGATCTTCGGGGAACGCGCAGGCACGCCCTGGCTGCGGCATCCCTGACTCTCTGTGGCCTTGGTTCAGGACTCGCCGCAGCGGCGGATCGTGAGTGGTACACGCTGAGCATCGATGGCCAGCGCGTCGGTTACGCCTGGCACGAGACACGCACGGCAGCTGCAGGCGAACGCATCGACTCGCAGGTGATGCGGGTCCAGGTGTCGCAGCTGCAGCACTCGTCGCTGGTCGAGACTGTTACCGAAGTCGGCCGCAATGCACCCGGGGCGCCGAAGTGGATCCGGGTCCGGGTGGTGAACGGCGCCGACCGCAGCGGCTGGAACGCCACGGTTGCCGATGACGCCCGTTCGATGATGGTGGCAACAGCGGGCACGAGGGCCACGCGCAGGATGGCATTGCCCGCGAATCTGCTCTGGCCTGACCAGTTGCCCGGCGCGCTCGGGCAGCTGCTTCCGGGCAACGCAACCCGCGCCCGATTCCAGCTGCTGGATACGGCCAGCGCCTCTGCCGTGGAGGCTGAAGTCGAACGCGTGGCGGATGCGGACGCGACCGGCGGCACGCGCATGCGCATCACTGCTTCGGTTGCGGGAAACCGGCCCCGTGTCGAATCGTTCTGGCTCGATGCACGGTCCCGCATCGCCCGGCGCGAGCGCATCTTCTTTGCCTCGCCCCTGCGCTGGGATGCCTGCGATCGAAACTGCGACGCGAGCGTGGTCCGGCCATTCGATCTCATGGCGCGACTGGTCGTCGCCTCGCCATTCCGCATTCCCCAGGCTGCGCTGGCAGGTCCGATCCGCTATGTGATCTCGCGCGCGGATGGTGTGGTACCGCGCCTGCCGGCTACGAGCGAACAGAGCGTCGTGGTCGACGGGTCGAAGTCGGTGGTCACGATCTGCGCGACCTGCGGGGAATCCGTGCAGCTCACCGACGCGGAGCGCGCGAGCTATCTCGCATCGAATGCCTGGGTGCAGAGTGACGCAGCAGAAGTGCAAAGCTTTGCCCGCCGCAACAGCGGCAAGGGCATGCCCCGGAAGGTGATGGCAGAGCTGGTCGAGGCAGTCCGCAATCACATGACGGGCGAGGTCGATTACCTCGGCTACGCAAGTGCCACACAGGCGCTCGCCACCCGTTCAGGAGACTGCACGGAATATTCCGTGCTGCTCGCGGCGGCGGCGCGGGCGCGTGGAATTCCGACGCGCATCGTGGTCGGGCTGGCTTACGCGGGCCGATTCAGCGGGAAGAAGGATGTCTTCAGCCCGCACACCTGGGTGCAGGCGTGGACGGGTGATCGTTGGGTGAGCTACGACGCTGGCCTCGAGAAGTTCGATGCCACGCACATCGCATTGGCGGTGGGCGACGGGGATCCGCGCAACACGGATGCGAATGCCGGTACGTCAGGGCAATGGCGTATCGAGAAGCTGGGCCTGGTGAAGTAGCCGCGTCAGGTCTTCGGCGTCGGCAGCCAGGTAGCCTTGGTGATTTCAGGCAGATCCGCCTTGTCCGGTCTGGCGGCTTCTGCTTCGTCCACCCACTGCAGCTTCTCGCCGGCTTCGGTGCCGCCTATGGTCACTGTGTCGAGTTCTTCATCGCAGTACGGGCTGTCAGGCGTGACCACCACCGCCGGCGCGCCTGCACTTGCTGATCCGCCAAGAGCTGCCGCGGCAGCGAGACCTGCCCCCAGCGCAATCGCCGCGCGCACCGGTCGGCGCAAGGTATATGACACGCAGACCTTGCCGGAGCATCCCGCGAGGAATACCTCCCGCTCGCTGGCCGACATGAAATCGAGGTTGTGCACCTGCCGCTGGCACTGGCCGCAGAAGTCCTGCCCGGGTTTTGGTGCACTGCTCCAGCGGAACGGGCAGGGAGAGGTAATGACAGGTACGCGTGACATATCGCCTCCTTAACCTCGATGGTTGTTCTTCTTCGCACGCAGATCGTACGCCTGTGCGAAGTTATTCATCAACCGGAAGCTGGTAATCTTGTCAGGCGCTATCCGGCAAGCGCCTCACGGAAATTCCATTCCGGTCACGATGGGAACATTCTCTCCGCGAATCCTGCTCGCCCTGCTGGCGATGCTGTGCAGTGGCGGCTGCAGCCTTTCCCCCACTCCGCCCCTGACGCACGAGATGTATGTCTGGCAGCTCGCATGGACGCCGGCGGTGCGGAACGCACTGGAGCAGACTGCGCCGATGATGGCAGGTGTGCACGTGCTCGCACTTGAAGTCGATCCCCGCGGTGAGGTGCGCGAACCGTCGCTGGATTTGGACGCACTGCGCAGGACTTCGCAGCCCCTGGTCGCCGTCGTGCGCATCGACGGCTGCGTCAAGGACCTGCCACAGGCGCAGGAACACATTCGCAACCTGCTGCAGCGCTGGCGCGACCGGCAACTCGCCATGCAGGCCCTCGAAATCGACTTCGATTGCGGCACCTTCCAGCTCGACGCCTACGCCCGGTTTCTGGCTGGCCTGCGGCCTCTGCTGCCTGCCGGTACCCGCCTCATGATCACCGCGCTCCCGGCGTGGATGGCATCGCAGCGATTGCCGGAGCTTGCGCGCGTCGCAGATGAAGTGGTGCTGCAGGTGCACTCCGTGAGCAACCCCCGCCACGGCCTGTTCGATCCGGACCAGGCCTATGCATGGATCGAGCAGTATGCGCGCCGCGCAACCGCGCCGTTCAAGGTCGCCCTGCCGACCTATGGCTCGAAGGTGCAGTGGGACGACAACGGCCGCATCGCTTCGGTGGTCTCCGAGACGCGCGCCAGCTTTGACGCCGGAACGAATCGCGAACTGGCGGCGGACCCGGAGACCATCGCCGCCTTTCTTCGCAGACTGTCGCGCCGCCCCGTGAAGGGACTGTCCGGAATCGTCTGGTTCCGCATGCCCACCGATGCAGACCAGCGGGCATGGAGCGTGCCGACTTTTCTCGCCGTCGTGCGATCAGAACCACTCAATCGCTCGGTCAACGCGAAGTTGCAACCACGCGGCACCGGCGGCGACATCGTCATTGCGAATACCGGCACTCTCGACGCGCCGGTGCCCAGGGCAATCCGGCTCAAGGCCGCATGCCGCGAGGCAGATGCGGTGAGCGGTTATACGCTGCAGAGACGCGATGGCTCGCTGCAATGGGTGCGTGCAATGCCGGGGATGATGCGGGCCGGGACTGCGGTCAGCATCGGGTGGGCCAATTGCGACAACATGGAGGCCGGGCTTGAAGTCAGCTACTAGGCGCTGTGCATTCGGCGCCGCATTGACGCTTACCGCGGCCGGGCTCGCGCTGGCCTGCGGCTTCGATTTTCCCCAGACATTGCTCGATCACCGCCAGGACACGCTGCTCGGACTGCGCCCCACGGACTGGATGTCGATGCAGATCGGGGATCTGCTGCCGCAGGTGACGGACACGCTGAAAGCCAATGAGGGGACGAACGTTACGGCGGCAGACATCGAGCGGAGCGAGGTCGATGCCACGCACGCGGCGCAGCTTGCGACCATGCGTGCGGCGAAGGATGGAGCTGCCGCATATGCTGCCGGCGACGGCCTGCCGGAAGCGGTGCGCCTGTATGCCGCTGGTGCCGTCGAGTTCCAGCATGCCGCCACGGCTGCACGGGCAAAGGAGGACGCATCCGCGCAGCTGGCCGCGGCGTTGTCGTATTTCCAGAACGTGCTCCGGTTGCCGGATGAGCAGCGAGCGCCACGGGCAATGTGGGCGAGCTACATGGCCGGTCGGGTGCAACGCCTGGCCGCAGGTCCTGCCGCGCCCGACCGCGCGATTGCATACTTCCAGCAGACGCGCGACCTGGCCCGCAAGGGACTGCCGGATCCACTTGGCCTGGCCGTCGCAAGTTACGGCGAAGAAGCTCGAATTGCACTGGAGCAAGGCGATGTTCCGCACGCGGCGGAGCTGTACCTGGAACAGGCGGCGCGAGGCTCGGCAATGGCGCGCAGCTCGCTGGGAGACATAGGAGAACGTCTCGCGGCGGACCCGGACCTGGCCTTGCAACACATCCAGGATCAGCGTCTCCAGAAGCTCTGGTTCGCCACGGTGCTCGCGGAAGGACCACACGGATACTATTTGCAACGTCCCGGTGACGGCGCGGATCTACCCAACAGCTGGGCGGCCCGCGTGATCAAGGTGACTGCCGGAATGGACCGCACGAAGGCATCACGACTCGATGGGCTGGCGGCGATTGCCTATACGACGGGCAGCTTCGATCTCGCCGCGTCTCTCGCAGCCGGCGTGAACACGCCGCTGGCCGCGGTGGTGCGCGCCAAACTCGCCCTGCGTGCCGGCGACCGCGGGACTGCCGCGAAGGAATTTGCCGCCGCCATCAGCCACCGCAGCGGGGACAAGGCCACGGAGGCAGCGGGACTCTCAGACCGTGGCTGGTCGAGGCTGCTGGCGGAAAACGGCGTGCTCGCCATGTCCCGCGGCGATTACGCCGATGCGCTCCAGAGTCTGCTGGAAGCCGGCAGTGAACACTGGCTCGACGCCGCGTACGTTGCGGAACGCGTGCTGACTCTCGATGAGCTGACCGGATTTGCCAATCGCCATGTTCCAGCCCGCACGGCGCGGGACCAGCGCATTTCCACAGACCCATACTGGCACGACTACTTCGGCACGCCGCCCGATACGTCGCGGGCACTGCGCCTGCTGCTGGCGCGCCGGCAAATGCGCGAGCAGCAATTCGACGCGGCGCTGGAGAACTTCCGGAACAATGATTTCGCAGTGGACGAGAAGCACCCAAGTCTCGCTGCCATTGCCGGCGAGTATGTTGCCGCGATCCGGGACAGCACGAAAAGCTGGACGCGCATCAAGCGGGCTGCTGCGCTGTTCAAGGCTGCGCAGCTCTCGAAACTGTATGGCATGGAACTGCTGGGCTACGAGCTGGCACCCGACTTTTCCACCTTCGGCGGCGAAACAACCATGAACCTGAAAGCCGAAGCCGGCAGCTACAGCGGCGTGGATGAGAACAGCCGCGTCAATGCGAATCCTCCGCCGGAAGTGCGCTTTCACTATCGCGCGGTGGCCTTCGATCTGGCGAATCGCTCCGCGGACAACCTGCCGCCCCGTTCGCAGGCATTTGCCGCCGTGCTGTGCGCCAGCCTGCGCTGGGCACAGTCCGGCGACGACATGGACCAGGCACGATCGCAGTATCGGCGCTATGTACGGGAAGCAGCCTATGTGCCCTGGTCACCGAAATTCGGTGCGCGCTGCGAGGCACCGGACTTTCGGCGTGCATCCGCATTCCTGTGGCAGACGCGAATCCACTCGGCGCGTGTGGCGTTGCGGCCATACAAGTTCCCGCTGGTGGTTCTGGCCATGGCTGCAGTGGTCGGAGGCGTATTTGCGCTGCGCAGGCGGCGGATTCGTGCGCGGTTGAACGTCGCGCCCTGACCGATTTTTTACAACCTTTTTGCCAGGACCTGACCATCGCTCCGCAGCCAGGCCGTTCAATAACGTCAACGGTATGGCAAGGAGAATTCCGATGATCGAACGAATGATTCAATACGCATGGATGCCTGGGGCGGTGCTTGGCGTCCTGCTCGCGGGATCGAATGCACTGGCTGCGGAGCAGGTGAAGGTGGATGTGGCATTGGCGAAGCCCAATCTGCTGGCGGGCCAGAAGCAGGTCAATTACGTGCGCGTGGGACTGACTGGCCTGCGCATCAACGAGTCAGGGCAGCGAACGCCCGTCAACCTCGCGATCGTGCTCGACAAATCCGGCTCGATGAGTGGTGACAAGCTGCGCAAGGCCAAGGACGCGGCGATCGCTTCCATAGACAGGCTGGGTTCCGACGACATCGTCTCGGTGGTTGCCTACGACCATACGGTGGAGGTGCTGGTGCCCGCCACGAAGGTCTCCGATCGGGCCGTCATTCGGGCCGCGATCGAACGATTGACGGCAGGCGGGAATACGGCGCTGTTCGCGGGAGTCAGCAAGGGCGCGGCGGAAGTCCGGAAGTTTCTCGATCGCCAGCGGGTGAATCGCATCATCCTGCTTTCCGATGGACAGGCGAATGCCGGTCCCAGTTCTCCGGCAGACCTGGGAAATCTGGGAGCCTCCCTGATCAAGGAAGGAATCTCCGTCACCACACTGGGTCTTGGCCTCGACTACAACGAGGATCTCATGACGCAGCTCGCGCGCCGCAGCGACGGGAACAACTACTTCATCGAGAACAGCACCGAACTTGCCTCGAAATTCGGCTTCGAGTTCAACGACGTGATGTCGGTTGTCGCCCAGGAAGTCACCGTCCGCATCTCGTGCAGGCCAGGCGTCCGACCCATCCGCGTGCTTGGCCGCGAAGCGGACATCACCGGGCAGACGGTGACTACGTACCTCAACCAGGTGTATGGCGATCAGGAGAAGTACGTCCTGCTCGAAGTCGAAGTTCCCGCGGGGGGCGACGGCACGAATCGTGGCATCGCCGACGTGACGGTGTCGTATGTGAACATGGCGTCGAAGGCCGCGGATCGAATCACGCGCACGGCCATCACGCGGTTCACGAAATCGCCGGCGCTCGTGGAATCCGGCACCAATCGTGCGGTGATGGCCTCTGCCATCGAGCAGATCGGCGTGGAAAGGAATCAGCTGGCGGTCAACCTCCGCGACCAGGGCAGGATCGAGGAAGCCAGGCGGGTGCTGCTGGAGAACGCGGCATTCCTCGCGGAGAATGCCAGGAGATACGAGTCGAAGGAACTCGAGAGCTTCAGCAGCGTGCAGGAGGTGACCGCCGGAAAGCTGGATGCCGAGCAATGGAATGGCCAGCGCAAGTCGATCCGCAACGACAACAACGCCCGGCAAAACCAGCAGATTGCCCGCTGAATGGACGCCCCTCCTTGAAGCCGAAACTCATCCTGATTCTGACGCTGATCGTGCTGCTGCCTCTCGGCGCGCTGGGCTGGCTCGGCCTGCGCGTCGCGGGGCAGGAACGCGAGGTGACGGAGAATCGCTTGCGGGAGGCACTGAACGGCAGGTTGCGCGACATCAATGCCGTCATTCTCCGCTCTGTCGAAAAGCGCGAAACGGAGCTGCTTCGCCTTCTCGATCGCAACTCCTACCAACCGGCCGAACTGCGCGAACTGGTCCGGTCGAGCCCCTTGATCCACTCGCTGTTTGTACTGGACCCACGGGGAAACCGCGTGCATCCCCCTCCGGAAGGTCCCTTGACCGCCGCCGAACAGGAATTCCTCGAACGATCGGGCCAGGTCTGGCGCGACAAGCAATCCTTCTACGCATCCGCGGAAAGCTCCGGCAGGCAGGCGAGCCACGGCTGGTACACCTGGTACTGGGGCAACGGCGTCAATCTCGTTTTCTGGGTGCGGAACGCGTCGGGGTACGTGATCGGCGCAGCCTGCGACCGGACGCGCATGCTGGCAGATATCGTGGGCGAACTTCCCGACTCCGATACTTCCGATCCCAACCTGCGTCAGGGCCGTATCGCGCTGGCTGGAGGCGACGGCGTTGCTGTCTACCAATGGGGTGCCTACGAACCGGCCACCGGCGAAGCCCCACGGGTTCGCCTCAACCTGAATCCGCCGCTGGATTCCTGGAACCTGCTCTACTTCGCGCCCACGGCAACGGCCAGCCCTTTCGGCGGCAGCATGTTCCTGAATCTCGCTGCCGGCCTCGGGGCACTGGTTCTCGCGCTGGTCGGCCTCGCAGCGTATTTCTATCGGGAGAGCACGCGCGACATGCGCGAAGCGGCCGAGCGTGTCAGCTTCGTGAACCAGGTATCGCACGAGCTGAAGACGCCGCTGACGAACATCCGGATGTATGCAGAACTGCTTGAGCAAAGCGTTCCCGAAGGGGACGGCAACGCTGCCCGCCATCTGGACGTCATCGTTTCGGAGAGTCAGCGCCTCAGCCGCCTGATCAACAATGTGCTGACGTTTGCCCGCAAGCAGAACGACAAGCTGATGCTGCATCCTGCGGCAGGCAACATCGACCGCTGCGCAGGATTCGTGCTTGACCACTTCAAGGCATCGCTCGAAGCGAAAGGCGTCACGACGGTATTCAACGCTGGAGCTGGCGCGCCGGTGGAGTTTGACCGCGATGCGGTGGAACAGATTCTCGGCAATCTTTTCTCGAACGTCGAGAAGTACGCGTCGTCGGGCGGCTGGATGGAAGTCACCAGCCAGCAGCACGGCACGACAACGTCGATCATGGTCGCCGATCGCGGTCCCGGGATTCCGAAAGGACAGGAGGAGCGGATCTTCGCGCCCTTCCATCGCCTCAGCAACAGACTGTCGGACGGCGTGACGGGCACGGGCATTGGCCTCTCCATTGCCCGCGACCTTGCGAGAAAACACGGCGGCGACCTGAAGGTCATCGCGGCGGAAAGCGGCGCATGTTTTCAGCTGGAACTTCTGACGCCGACACCCGCACGGAAAGAGCAGCAAACATGAAGGTCCTGATCGCAGAAGACGATCCGAATACCCGCAACGGACTGCGGGAAATCCTTGCAGCGGAAGGTTACGAGACACTGGCCGCGGAGAACGGCAAGGAAGCGCTGCGCCTGTTCGCGAAGGAGTCGCCGGACTTCGTCTGCCTCGACATCATGATGCCGGGCGTGAGCGGCTACGACGTCTGCCGCGAGATCCGCCGAACCGATCCCGCCATCCCCGTCATCTTCATCAGCGCGAAGTCGGAGGAGATCGACAAGGTCGTGGGCCTGGAGCTCGGAGCCGACGATTTCATCGTCAAGCCGTTTGGCGTGAAGGAAGTCGTCGCCCGCATCCGGGCCGTAACCCGCCGCCGCTTTGCAGCGGCGCCCGCGGGAGTTCGTCCGGCGTCATTCCGCATCGGGGATCTCGACGTGTTTCCATCCGAGCTGCGTGCACGACGGGGCGAGACTGCCATTGAGCTGAGCCTGCGCGACGTGAAGATTCTTGCGCTGCTGCGGCAGCGGAAGGGATCAGTCATCACCCGCGATACATTCTTCAGGGAATGCTGGGGTCTGGATCACGTCCCCAACAGCCGCACGCTGGACCAGCACATCGCGCAACTGCGCAAACGCGTGGAAGTCGATCCCAGGAAGCCCGCCATCATCCTCACCGTTCATGGAGCGGGTTACCGCCATGACGACTGACCCGCCGGCCCACGCATCTCGCGACGCGTGGGCTGGCGGGTCTATGCTTGCGGACAACTGGGTTGATCTCAAAAAAGTGATAATATTATGGCTATAAATATCCTTATATGCCAGAATATTTCTTTATTCTTACGATCAACTTCACCTTCTTCATGAACCATGAACACATTATTATAGCGTTTATATAATTAAAATGCCATAATAATGGCATTATGGCCAAGAAGACCGCCCCTTTGCTCCCATCCACCGACGAACTGCTGCGGCAGTTCGGGGACCGTCTGCGCCTGGCCCGGCGCCGCAGGCGCCTGTCCGCCAAGCAGGTGGCGGAGCGTGCCGGCATGTCACCGATGACCCTGCGCAGCCTGGAACGCGGCGGATCGGGTGTGACGATGGGAGCCTACCTGGCTGTCATGCAGGTGCTCGGCGTCGAAACGGATCTGGACCTGTTGGCAAAGGCGGACCCGCTGGGGCGTGAGTTGCAGGACGCGCGGCTGCCTGCTGCGAGGCCGGCGCCGCGGCCAAAACGATCTGCGCCCGGTGACGTCGTCGCACAGTTGCCCAAGGCGCTGGAAGCCATGGCAGCGGAGCTGCCGCACAAGCAATTGCTCCAGTCCACTGAAGCCGGACAGGACTGGATAGCGAAGAGCGGCTTTGCCAGCTCCACCGCGCTGGCGGAATTGATTGATCCTCCCGCACCCCTTTCAAAGAAGGGGCGCTGACACATGGCGGCCATCGCTGTCTACGCCGACTGGGATGGGTTGCCTGCACCACTTCGACTGGGAGTCCTGCATACCCAACGAGGTGCCGGCCGCGAAATCTTCGAGTTTGAGTTCGACGCCGCTGCGCTTGCCCACCCGACCGCGCTCAACCTGCAGCTGGATCCTCGGCTCGGCCGCTTCGAGGGCCGACAACATCCGCCTCAAGGCAATGAGACTTTCGGTGTTTTCGCTGACGCCAGCCCCGACCGCTGGGGGCGCCTGCTGATGCGCCGCCGCCTGGAACGTGAGCAGCGGACAGGGCAGACCGGCAAATCAGTTCGACTCCGGGAATCCGACTACCTGCTCGGCGTGCATGATGCTTTTCGCGTCGGCGGGTTGCGCTTCCGACACTATGACACCGGCGACTTCCTGGACAACCGGCACGGTGCAGCGGCTCCGCCGTTTGTCCAACAGCTTGCTCTAACGCAGACGCCACTTGCTCCACTCGTGCACGGACGTCGATCTTTCGGAAGAGCTTTCGCACATAGGGCTTGCTCGGTTCTACGAAGCAGAGAAACCCATTTTCGTCGTCATCGAGGTTTCCGCAGCCCACCCAGAGCGGGTACTCAGGGTTGTCGATGGGAACCGCCCACCCCCAATCCTCCGCGTAGGGGTCGCCACTAGGCAAGCCGCGGGCCGTTAGCTCCGCACGGAGGAAATCAGCCAGACGCTTGCCCCAGCGGCCCGGGTTGATCTGATCGTCCTCACCTGGAAGTGCCGAAAACGCCTCTGAGTGGAATTCAAAGTGTGTGCGCACCGGTGCTATCTAGACAGTATGACTACCGCAGGCGAAGGAGCTGACCTCCGTGCGGACCATAACGCGGGTTAGCCATTGGCCAGAGCCGCAGGAGTGAGAATGTACTGCACTCATCATCGGTTTCCTTACACGGAGGTCAGCATGACACACGATAACACCGTCTTCGTCGGTCTGGATGTTCACA
>JAATEY010000065.1 GCA_015655465.1 Gammaproteobacteria bacterium
GAGATAGACGGCGTGGTCAATGTGAAGAAGGCAAAGGGCCTGCGTGCAGGTGAATTCGCGCGCGTGAAGATCACCACCACCGGCACCTACGATCTGGCGGCCGAACCGGTCTGAACGTCGAATTTCGCCGCCAGCTGCAGCACGTCGCTCACTTCAATTCCGAACACCGCCCGTAGCGCCGCGAGCAATGCCGCCGAATCAGGTAGCATCTCGCGACGCGTGCTGCCATCCAGGGCATGAAACGCCAGTTCATTGCCGCGCAGCACCTGCCGCCCCTGCCGCGTCGCCCGCGATACCACCAGCTGCTGTGTGAACAGCGACGCCGGGTCATGCGCCAGCTGGTAGTTGGCCGCCTCGAAATCGATCGGCAGCTGCGGCTGCATCCCGAAGCTGCACAGTGCCAACCACTCATGACACACCAGCGATTCCAGCACACGCTCATCGCCCATGCGGCGCAGGCGAAACAGCTCATGCGGTGTTGCCTGCTCATCTTCGGTATCCATGCGCAGCACACCCGTCAGGGTCTGGCCACCGAAGCCGACGTCCGCCAGCCATTCCTGCCCTCCACCGCGCACATGGAGCAGACGATGCGTGCGCGCAGTTGCCACACCGGCTGGTCTGCCCCACATCACCCGCGCCGCCAGATCGATCACTTCGAATCCAAGCGCACGCAGCGCATTGCCCAGCAACAGATTCTGCTCGAAACACCAGCCGCCGCGACCGGAGGTGACCAGCTTCCGCGCCACGACCCCGGGGTCGAGGCTGACGCGCTGCCCCAGAAATGCATCGATGTTTTCGAAGGGGATGGAGAGCGTGTGCCGCAGCACGACCTCCGCCAGTACCGCATGTGTGGCTGCGTGCGGTCCGTCATAGCCGATGCGCGCGAGATAAGCCGCCAGATCCATGGCCTGCTGATTACTTCCTGTTGAGTCGTTCCGGGAATGAGCCGAACTGAAGGGGTTCCGATGAAAGTCGGACATTTGAGTTGTTCCAGATCGCACTCATGACGGATTCGCTGGGGAGCCAGATCGACTGGGTACTTGTGCCTGAGACGGTAGAGGCTGCGAGGCATTTGGAGAAGGTCGCGTGGGCCTCTGCCCTCGCCAAAACGCGCTGCCGGGGCACAAGGCCGAGCAGCCTCTCACGCTCGGGCCGCGCTTGGTCTGTGTAATTCTGCTGTCTATTTCAATCACAATCTACATGTTTACCTAATATATTAGGCATATATGCCGATCCTCATTTGTCTTCCCAGCGCAGTCTATCCATAATAATAGGCGCAATTCGTCTTTCAGATTAAAATAATGAGCAATTTTACCCTTCCCTCCGCAGCTTCGACCGCTCTGGCCGAAATCGGCCAGCGCATCCGCCTCGCGCGCCTGCGTCGCAACTGGTCGGGCATGGACCTCGCCGCCAAAGCGGGCCTGAACCGCAACACGCTGATGGCAATCGAAGCCGGCAAGCCCGGCGTGGCCTGGGGCGCGGTGCTGGCGACGCTGTGGGCACTGGGGCTGGAGAAGTCTCTTGCCGGCGTCGCCGACCCGGACGCGGACCTGCATGGCAAGGCGCTGGAAGCGGCACGGCGACCGCAGCGTGCCGCGCGCGCGCGCGCGAAAAAGAAAGTGAGCCATGACTTCTGAGCGCGAAGCCTTCGTCCACATCCAGCTACCCGGCAAGCTTGATACGGTGCCGGCGGCGCGCCTGGCCGTGCAGACCCTGCCCGATGGCACGTCGATTGGCCGCTTTCGATATGGCGACCGGTATCTGGCCCGTCCCGACGCAGTGGCACTGGACCCTTTCGCGCTGCCGCTGGCAGCGCAGGTGTTCGAATTCACCGCCCTCAAGGGGATCCCGGGCGCCGTGCGTGATGCCTCGCCGGACGCATGGGGCCGGCGCGTGATCGAGCACCAGCTTGCGCGTGCGCCCGCAGACCTCTCCGAAATCGACTATCTGCTGCATGGTCCGCAGGACGGGGCCGGTTACCTGTCGTTCGGGCTGTCGCCAGTGCCACCCGTCCCGCGCCGGCCCTATAACCGCACGCATCAGCTGGCCGATCTGATTGCCACGGCTGAAGCCATCGAAGAAGGCCGTGCTACTTCTGCCCAGCTGCTGGAGCGGATGGCTCCTGCCACGAGCCTGGGCGGCGCGCGGCCGAAGGTCACCATTGAGGACGGCGAGGTCCTGTGGCTCGGCAAGTTCCCCGAGAAGGCGGATCGCGTGAACCTGCAACGAATCGAGCACGCGACACTCAAGCTCGCCGAAGGCTGCGGTCTTGCCGTAGCCGCCTCGCGCATCGAGCCCGTGGGTGCGCAGGAGGTACTGCTCGTGCGGCGCTTTGATCGCGAGCACATCGCCGGCGGCTACCTGCGTTACGGCCTGGTGAGCGCGCTCACTGCGCTGGGAATCGACGAAGGCCATCTGGATCGCACCAGGTGGAGTTACCCCTTGCTGGCCGACCAGTTGCGCCGCTGGTCGGAAAAGCCGCGGGAAGATTGTGCGGAGCTGTTCCGTCGCATGGTATTCAACGCTGCGATCACCAACAACGATGACCACCCGCGCAACCATGCGCTCCTGCGCACCGCCCGCGGCTGGCGGCTGTCGCCGGCCTATGATCTGGTGCCGGTACCGCTGGTCAGCCAGGAGCGGCGCGACCTGGCAATGACCGCAGGCCAATTCGGCCGCGCGGCGAGCCGCTACAACCTGCTCTCGCAGGTCGGGCGCTTCGGCCTTTCCCCCGAGGAGGCCAACGTACATTTCGAGGATATCGCCCGCAGCGTCGCCCGCTGGCGCGAAGTTTTCTTCGAGTGTGGGGTCAACGCGCAGGATGTGGAACGGACTGCCGGGGCGATGCTGCCACAGTGCTTCTTCGCCACCGAGCCAGTCGCCGCGCCCTGATATTCCCACAGAGGTTCCGTATCGCCACCAGGCCAGGGAGGTGACGGCAAGAATCAGGCGCGGCGCACGCCATAGCCGCCCCTACTCCACCGTCACGCTCTTGGCGAGATTGCGCGGCTGATCCACATCGGTGCCACGCAGGATCGCAACGTGAAAGGCCAGCAGCTGCAACGGCAGCGTGTAAATGATGGGTGACTGGAAATAACTCACATGCCGCGGCATGTGGATCACGTTCACACCGTCGCTGGGCTCGATGCCGGATTCCGGATCGGCGAACACATACAGCTCGCCACCACGGGCACGCACTTCCATCAGGTTCGATTTGAGCTTTTCGAGCAGATCGTTGTTGGGCGCCACCGCGACGATGGGCATGTTCCCGTCGACCAGCGCCAGCGGTCCGTGCTTGAGCTCACCCGCGGCATAGGCCTCGGCGTGAATATAGGAAATCTCCTTCAGCTTCAGCGCGCCTTCCATCGCGATGGGGTACAGCGCACCGCGCCCGAGGAACAGCGCGTGGTCCTTCTGCACGAAGCGTTCGGCGAGCTTGCGGATCACCGGATCCAGCGCCAGCGTCTTCTCGATGGTGCCTGGCAGCTCCACCAGGCGGGTCACGAGACTGCGCTCGCGCTCGGCATCGGCGCCGTGGGTCTTGGCCAGCGCAATCACCAGCAATGACAGCGCCGTGATCTGCGTGGTGAATGCCTTGGTCGATGCCACGCCGATCTCCATGCCGGCGCGGGTCAGCATCGTAAGGTCCGATTCGCGCACCAGCGAACTCTCCGGCATATTGCAGATGGCCAGCGTCGCGAGGTAACCGGCATGTTTGGCGCTGCGCAGCGCCGCCAGCGTGTCCGCTGTCTCGCCGGACTGCGAGATGGTCACGAACAGCGAGTTGCGCGGCACCACCGCGTGGCGATAACGGTATTCGCTGGCGATTTCCACACGACATGGAATGCGGCAGATCTGCTCGATGAAGTACTGCGCCACGATGCCGGAGTGGTAGCTCGTCCCGCAGGCCACGATGCTCACATACTCCACCTGCGGGAAAAGCTCCGCGGCCTTGTGGCCGAAGGCAGCCTCGAGCAGGCGACCATTTGCCACCCGCTCCTGCAGCGTGTCGGCCACGGCGCGCGGCTGCTCGAATATTTCCTTCAGCATGAAGTGCGAATAGGGGCTCTTTTCTGCCGCCTGGGCAGACAGTTCGCTTTGCTTCAGCTCGCGCTCAACGCCATTGCCCTCGGCGTCCAGGATTCGCACGCTGTTGCGCCGCACCTCGGCGATGTCCCCCTCTTCCAGAAACTGGAATTGCCGCGTTACCGGCAACAGCGCCGAGACATCCGAAGCCACGAAGTTTTCTTCGCTGCCGATGCCGATCACGACCGGACAACCCATGCGCGCCAGGATCAGGCGGTCGGGCTCGTTCTCGCTCAGCACCACCAGCGCATAGGCGCCCTCGAGCTCTGCCACCGTCGCGCGCACGGCCTTGAACAGGTCCCCGAGCGTCTGCAGGTGATGATGAATGCGATGGGCGATGACTTCCGTGTCGGTTTCGGAGGTGAACACGTATCCCGAAGCCCGCAGCTCTTCGCGCAGCTCATCGTGGTTTTCGATGATGCCGTTGTGCACGATCGCGAGGCCATCGTGGGAGATATGCGGATGCGCATTGCGCTCGCTGGGCACGCCATGCGTGGCCCAGCGCGTGTGTGCAATGCCGGTGTGGCCGGCAACAGGCGTCCCTTCGAGCGCCTCCTGCAGCATCTTCACCTTGCCAACGGTCCTGAGGCGCGTGAGCTTGCCATTGCTGCCGACCACCGCGAGGCCCGCCGAGTCATAACCCCGATACTCCAGCCGCCTGAGTCCTTCGATCAGCACTGGAACGACGTCACGTCCGGCGACAGCACCCACGATTCCACACATGCGCAAGATTCTCCGGCGGCAACCTGCCGCTCAATCGCGCATTGTGCCTGAACCGGCGTTGCTGGCTGCAACCGCCTGCGGGAAATCGCCGGCTAGCGAGGCCGCTTCACCGGACGCTTCCAGCCTTCGATGGTCACCTGCCTGGATCGCGCCAGGGTCAGCTTGCCCGCAGGCGCATCCCTGGTGATCGTGGAGCCGGCGCCGGTGGTGGCATTTGCGCCGATCGTGACCGGCGCCACCAGCATGCTGCCCGAACCGATGAATGCGCCGTCTTCGATGACGGTGCGCGACTTGTTGGCGCCGTCGTAGTTGCAGCAGATGCTGCCGGCTCCCACATTCACGCCGGCCCCGACTGTGGCATCGCCCAGGTAGGTCAGGTGGTTGGCCTTCGAGCCCTTGCCGATGCTGCTGTTCTTCACCTCGACAAAATTGCCGATATGCACTCCATCTGCGAGTCTCGCGCCCGGCCGCAGGCGCGCGAAGGGACCGATGCTGCAGCCGCTGCCGACCTCGGACTGCTCCAGCACGCAATGCGAGACCACATGCGTATCCGCACCCACCGTCATGTCACGCAGCACGCAATGCGGCCCGATGCGCACCCGGTCGCCCAGCACCACGCGGCCTTCGAACAGCACATCGGCGTCGATGAATACATCGCGCCCCAGCACAAGCTCGCCGCGCTGATCGAATCGCGCGGGGTCCACGAGCGTCGCGCCGGCATGCATCGCTGCCGCAGCACGCCGGCTGCGCAACACCGCCTCCAGCTGTGCGAGCTGCAGCCTGTTGTTCACGCCCAGCACTTCCGATGCCGTTGCCGCCACCAGCGACCGCACCGCCACGCGGTCCTTCGCCGCCATCGCCACGATGTCGGTCAGGTAATACTCGCCCTGCGCATTGTCGCTGCGCAGGCGTTTGAGCCAGCGTCGCAGCAGCGGCGCGGCAACCGCCAGCACACCCGTATTGCCCTCGCGTATCCGCAGCTGCGCAGCAGATGCGTCCTTCTGTTCCACGATGGCCTTCACGCTGCCCCGCCGGTCCCGCAGCACGCGCCCGTAACCGTCGGGATCCGCAAGCGCAACGGTAAGCAACGCCAGCCGGCCGTCCGCGGCCAGCTGCAGCAACGCGCTCAGTGTGGCGGCCTGCAGCAGCGGCACATCGCCATACAGCACCAGCACCAGGTGATCGTCGGGAATCGCCGGCATCGCCTGCAGCACGGCGTGGCCGGTTCCCTGCTGCTCGGCCTGCAGCGCCCAGTGCAGGGCATCAGCCTGGAATGCTGCCCGCACCTGCTCGCCGCCATGCCCGTAGACCACATGCACGGCAGCTGGCTGCAATGCCATTGCCGTATCGACGACATGCCGCAGCAGCGGCTGGCCCGCCAGCGGTTGCAGCACCTTGGGCAGGTCCGAATTCATGCGCTTGCCCTGGCCCGCAGCCAGGATGACCACGGAGAGCGGCATGGCGGCTTTGCCAGCTTTGGTCTTGTGTACTTTATTCACGTGATGCTCACGCCAAACACCCTGCCGATCAGCGCGGTCGCGCCCATCGCCACGATTCCCCAGAACCCGACGCGCAGCGCTGCCGGCAGGATACGCGCACCGCCCAATCTTGCGCCCAGCGCGCCCAGCGCCATCAGCATGACCAGCGACACGCCGAACGTAACCGTCGATCTCTGCGCATCCGGCAACACGCCCACGAGCGCCAGCGGCACCGCCGCACCCAGCGCAAACGACAGGGTGGATGCACCTGCGGCTACCACGGGCTGCGCCCGGGTCTTTTCCGTGATGCCCAGTTCGTCGCGCGCATGGGCCGCCAGCGCGTCGTGTGCGGTCATCTCGGTGGCGACGCGCTCGGCCGTGTCGCGCGACAGGCCACGCTGCATGTAGATCCCCGCCAGCTCACGATGCTCGGCCTCGGGCGCGGCATCCAGTTCCCGGCGTTCGCGCGCCAGATCCGCGCGTTCGCTATCGGCCTGTGAAGACACGGACACATACTCGCCGGCGCCCATCGACAGCGCACCACCCACCAGACCCGCAAGTCCGGCCATGAACACCACGGAACTGTCGAGCGCCGCGGCTGCCATGCCCATGACCAGGCTCGCGGTGGAGATGAGGCCGTCGTTGGCGCCCAGCACCGCCGCGCGCAGCCAGCCGATGCGATCCACGCGGTGGAACTCATGATGCATTTTCATTTACTGGTACCGCCGCCCTCGCCATTCGATATAACCAGCCCGGTGCCGTCCCCGGGGGTCGTTATGTGTCCAGTGCATCACCCCACCTTTTTCATTCCACTCATACTCGCCCAGCACCGACACCGCATCACCCGGGGCGAGCCCATTCAGACGTGGTGCCAGATCCAGATTGTGCGCAATCAGCAGGCTCAGACCGGAAGGTGTGCGGATAATGAAGCGTTGATGCGGCGATCCGTCGCGATCATCGCTTAAAATGCGCTCAACCACGCCCCTTGCGACCAGTGTCCGGCCCTTGCTGTGGCTTTGGTAGGCAAGTCGCGCCGCATCCTCCGCAACAGGCTGCCCGGCGGAGGCATCGAGGCTCGCGCCGAGTGCGGCCAGCAGCAGGACCGCAATGCACTTTCTGGACGCGCTCAGCAGCACTTTTCCAGCCATTCGGAACGGGAGTCAGCCGCATTCGCGGCAGGAACCGAACCCCCTGCATGAGGTCCATATAAACAGCGGGCAAGCCGTTGGTTTGCAAGGCGTGTATCGCATATCCTCCAGCGGCTTTTCCGGTGTTGGAAGTGCATTGACTGAATGAGCCCATAGAGGTCAGGTCCGGTGAAAGATTCTCGCATTACTGCGGCGCTTGCCGCTGCCTTTATTGCCGCCTGCGCAGGCAACGCGGCAGTTGCAGCAGCCGCCGCCCCTGCGTCCCATGCGGGCAGCGCCGTGGGCTGGGAGATGTTCTCCACGTATTGCACCGAATGCCACAACGCCGATGACTGGGCCGGCGGCATCGCCTTCGACACCATGTCCGAAAGTGATATCCCGCAGAACACCGATGTGCTGGAAAAGGTGGTGCGCAAGCTGCGCAGCCAGCAGATGCCGCCCGGCGGCCACAAGATGCCCGACAAGCCCACGCGCAACGCCTTCGTTTCATGGATGGAAGGCCGCCTCGACCAGGCCGGCGAGGCACATGCGGATCCGGGCCATGTGGGCCTGCATCGCCTGAACCGCAAGGAATACGGCAATGCCGTGCGCGACCTGCTCGGCATCGAGATTGACCCCGCCGAGCTGCTGCCGCGTGACGAACCGCGCGAAGGCTTCGACAACATCGCCGCCGCGTTGCAGGTCACGCCCTCCTTCCTCGACCAGTACATCTCCGCGGCGCGCATCGTGGTGGTCCAGGCCATGGGCAACAAGGATGCACTGCCTGCCGGCACCACTTACCGCGCCACGAAACCGAGCACGCAGCAGTTCCATGAGGATGGCCTGCCGCTGGGCACGCGCGGCGGCATTGCCGTCGACCACAACTTCCCGGCGGACGGCGAGTACGTGCTCAACATCGCCAACATGGCGCAGGCCCTGTGGGTCTACAACATGGAATTCGAGAACCACCTGGTCGTCACCATCGACGGCAAGCTGATCTACGAGACCAGCATCGGCGGCGAAGAGGACATGAAGGCCATCGACCAGAAGCAGGATCCTGCGGTCGAAGCCATCAACCAGCGCCTGAAGAACATCCGCTTCACCACGAAGGCGGGCATTCACCGCTTCGTCGTGGCGTTCCGGCACCGCACCTTTGCGGAATCGGAAGATCGCCTGCAGATGTACACCCCGGGTGGTGGCCAGGATCGCGTGCTGCGCGTGGCCTCGTTCGAGATCCGCGGCCCCTTCAACGCCACCGGCGTCAGCCAGACCGAAGCGCGCAAACACATCTTCAGCAGCTGCTACCCGAAGAGCGCAGCCGAGGAAACATCCTGCGCGCGCAAGGTCATCGGCGACATGGCGCGGCGCGCCTTCCGCCGGCCGGTCACCGATCGCGACCTGACTGCGCTCATGGGCTTCTACACGGAAGGCCGCAAGGCTTCCGACTTCGATGCCGGCGTGCGGCGTGCGCTCACTGCCGTGCTGGCCCACCCCGACTTCCTGTTTCGCACCGACCAGCCGGTCAATGAACTGCCACCGGGCACGGTGTATCGCATCGACGACCTGAGCCTCGCGTCGCGGCTGTCGTTCTTCCTGTGGAGCAGCCTGCCCGACGATCAGCTGCTGGACCTGGCCACCGCTGGCAAGCTGCGCGAGCCGGAAGAACTGCAGCGCCAGGTCAAACGCATGCTGGCCGATCCGCGTTCCATCACCATTGCGCGCAACTTCGGCTCGCAGTGGCTGAACCTCACCAAGCTGCCGGAGATCACGCCTGACCCTGCGATCTTCCCCTATGCCAGTGGCTCGGGCGACCCGCGCGGCGATTTCCAGGAGGAAATCACGCTGTTCATGGACGACATCGTGCGCACCGACCAGAGCGTGCTGGCACTGCTGTCATCGCCCTACAGCTTCCTCAACGAACGGCTCGCGCTGCACTACGACATCGGCTCGGTGCGCGGCGACCAGTTCCGCAAGGTAAAGCTCAAGGACTCGTCCCGCTGGGGACTGCTGGGCAAGGGTGGCGTGCTGATGGCCAGCTCCTATCCCAACCGCACTTCACCCACGGTGCGCGGCGCCTATGTACTGGAGCGCATCATGGGCACGCCACCGCCGCCACCGCCGCCGGTGGTCCCCGCGCTGACGGAAAACCAGGCCGGCGTGAAGGCCACCACAGTGCGTGAGCGACTGGTTGCGCATCGACAGAAGCCGCAGTGCTTCTCCTGTCATGCGGCCATTGATCCCATCGGCTTCGTGCTCGAGGGCTTCGATGCCACCGGCAAGGCCCGCACCATCGACCGCTTTGCGCACACCGAGATCGACATGCTGGGCACCATGCCCGACGGCACCATCGTGCGCAATCCCAACGAACTGCGCGCTGCGCTGCTGGCCGACCCGGCGCCGTTCGTGCAGAACCTGACCGAGCGACTGA
>JAATEY010000294.1 GCA_015655465.1 Gammaproteobacteria bacterium
TGACGCGTTCCGGCGCGACGAGACGCTCCTCCAGCGACATGCCCGGTCCGCCGCCGGTGGTGATGTTGATGATGGCATTGCAGCGCGCGCGGATCTGCGGCAGGAATTGCATGAACACTTCCGGATCGGCCGTCGGACGGCCATCGACCGGATCGCGTGCATGCAGGTGCAGCACCGCCGCGCCGGCCTCGGCGGCAGCGACAGATTCTTCAATGATCTGCGCCGGCGTCAGCGGCAGATAAGGCGACTGGCTCGGCGTGTGGATGGAGCCGGTGACGGCGCAGGTAACTATGACTGGGCGTGACATGTTTTCAAGGAGGTAGCAATTCGGGAGGATCCCGTCCCGACACGGGATTCCTGTAGTGGAAGGCCATTGTAGCCAGATCCGGATACGGCGCGGCGGGGGCACCGCGCAGCGGTCCATCCGGCGGCGGCACGTTGTTGGCCCTGGCGGGCGCTGCAGGGGCTGCCGCTGCGGCGGATGCGCCGGCTGGCGCAGCAGCAGCGCGACGCGGCGTAACGCGCGCCCAACCGGTGGAGTAGCTGGCATTCCAGGTGTAATCGAGATCCATGCGGCTGATTTTCCACACGCCGTTCTCGCGCACGATGTTGTTCTCGTAGATGCCGATGATGTAGGAGCCATCGCCATCGCGCGAACTGTTGAGCTGCAGCAGCTTCTCGCGGATGCGCGCCGTGCGCCCGTCATCCGCCACGGTCACCACGGGCTCGGTCTTCTGGTGCAGGGTCATGGCGCCCGCGCGCCGACCGCCGCGCCCATAACGCCCCACCATGGATTCGCGCACATGCTCACGGCCGATGTAGTTGCCCACGCCGGCGAGCTCCTTCGAGCCGTTCACCGCGAACAGTTCCGCGGTGTTGTCCCACAGGGATTCATCGATGTAGTAGCCGTAGGCGTTGGAGACATTCTCGGCGCCGTCCTGGGCGTTGACGATGTCCAGGTCGCGCTCGGCAGCGGCCAGCAGTTCATCGAGGGAGCCTGCCGACGCTGCCACTGACGGGTTGCCGAAGGGGCGGCGATCCCGGCCGGGATTGGGAAACCGCAGCGGCGGAACGTAGAACACCGGATAGGCCGCGTACTTCACGGTGGACGGAGCATCGGGCTCATAGCCGGCTGCAGCCGTACGCACCGGGAATGCACTCTTCGCCCATCCCTGCGTGTAGTCGCTGCGCATGCGCTGGTACACATGCGCCGACTGCAGCCGCCACCTGCCATCGATGAAGCGATAGGTGTCGTCGTGGAAATTGATGCCCCAGGCCGCATCGCCGCCGTTCTGGCCGGCCATGACGAACTCGGTGCCGCGCAAGGTCGCGCTGTGGCAATCCGGCGCCAGCGTCACCACCGGCTGCAGCTGGATGTGATCGTTGATGACTCCCACGGCCAGATCCTTCGGCCCGATCTGCTCCAGCGCGTGGCGGATGCTGGCGCGCCCGCGATACACGCCGCGCTGGCCCGGCTCGAAAGTGCCATCGTCGGCGTACAGATCCGCGATGTCATCCCACATGCGGCGGTCCATGTAGAAGCCATAGGCGCTCTGCAGGCTGCGGATCTTCGACTCGGCCTGCAGGCAGGCCAGTTGCGCCGCCAGCTGGGCCACGCGGCGCTTGCGTCCGGCTGCATCGGCCGGAGCCCGATCAGCGGGACTGATCACCGGATCGAGGGGAATGGGCGTGCCGGCGCCGGCGGGCGTGTAATGAAAAGGCGCGATGGTGACGCTGTCGCCCCGGTCCGCATTGCGCCAGCCGGGCGCATACGGCCCGACGAATGACGGGTAGTAATGCAGGTGGCGTATCTTCCAGATGCCATTCTCTTCGGCGTACACATTCTCGTAGATGCCATTGGCCCAGTCGGCATTGGCGCCATAGCGGCCGGTCATCGACAGCTCATGCCAGCGGCCCCGCACGATGCGCCCGTCCGCATCCACCGTGATCACCGGGCTGAACGCCAGATGCGTATTGAGATCGCCTTCTCCGAGTTGCCTGCGGCCCGTGCCCGCCAGCACCTGCGACTGCAGGAAGGCGGCGATCTCGCCGCGACCGGCAAGGCTCTGCGCGCCGTACTGCGCCGTCGCATCGCGCGTGAACAGCTGCGCCGCCTCCCGCCACAAGCCGGCCTCGCGATAATGGTTGAGCGCAACCTGCAGGCGCCTGACCGCGCGCACCGCGGTGGCATTGCGCACATTGGCCGAGAGGCGCTCGATGCGCTGCTGCTGATCGGCAGGCGACGCGGACTGTGGCGCAGGCGCGGCGGCCAGCGCAGCCGCGCTCATCAGCCACAGCAGCAATGCGCCGGCAACGACACGCCAATGACGCCATTCCGGCCCGTCATTCATGAATGGCAGTCGCATGATCATCTCCGTCCCGCACTTCAGAATGCGCGGCGATAGATGTCGCGGGCATCCTGCAACGTGACCACCCGCGGGTTCTGCTGCAGCAGACGTTGCACGGTAAGCGCGGAGTCGGCCATCCGGTCAATCGCCGATTCCGGTACGCCGAGCTCGGCGATATGCGCGGGAATGCCCACGCGATGGTTCAGGTCCCGCAGGAATTCCAGTCCCCGCTGCGCGACATCACTGGCAGCGCCACCCTCCTCGACCCCGAACGCGCGCGCGATATCGGCATAGCGTCCGGTCGCGGCCGGCAGGTTGAATTCCAGCACATGCTCCAGCAACACCGCGTTCGATGTGCCATGGGCCACGCCAAAATCACTGCCCAGCGGATACGCCAGCGCATGCACGGCGGCGGTGTTCACCGGACCCAGGCACATGCCGCCATACATGCTGCCAAGCGCCACATCGGTCCGCGCAGCCACATTCCTGCCATCGGCATACGCCGCGGGAAGACTGCGCGCGATGCGGCGGATTCCTTCCAGCGCCCAGGTATCCACCAGCGGATGCGCCTGCCGGTTTGCATAGGCCTCGATGCAGTGCGTGAGCGCATCGATGCCAGTGGATGCGGTGACGGCTGGCGGCATGCCGAGTGTCAGCAGCGGATCGACGAAGGCTGCGTCGGGCACCAGATACGGACTGATGACGCCTTTCTTCAGGCCGTCGGCGGAGTCCTGCACGATGGCGATGGGCGAGACCTCGCTGCCGGTGCCGGATGTGGTCGGCACACAGGCGAGCGGCGTGCTGCGTCCGGCAAGCTTGCCGATGCCGAACACTTCACCGATCTGCTGGCGGCCATCGAGCAATGCCGCGACCAGCTTGGCCACATCCATTGCGCTGCCACCGCCCAGGCCCACGACAAGCTCGGCACGGCAATCACGTGCTGCGGCGATGGCCGCCGCCAGGTCGTCGACATGCGGCTCCGCCGACACGCCATCCCATACCTGCGCTGTGCGTCCCTGGCTCTGCAGGGCAGCGACCAGCGGATCGCACAGGCTGCGAATCTGCGGTGAGGTCACGATCAGCACGGCGGCGGGGTTCTGCGCGCCTATCCACTCCGCGCACGCCGCCAGGCTGTTCGCGCCAAATACCAGTTTGCGCGGCAACTGCAATGCCAGCGTGCGTTCCATTGTCATTCCGTCCACACCATAGACTGTACGGCCCTTCGACCTGAATGGGGCAAGCTCACACAGCGCGGACCCATGCACTTCCCTGCGACGGAACAGCCGGATGTCCATAGCGGAAGTTGCCGCAGCCCGGGTGTTCACCATATCGCACGGTTTCCACGCCCCGCCACCTGATCTGAAGTACGCTTGTTATTTGCTGCAAAGTAGCATGGGGCGCAGGCATGCAGGTATCTGCCGACAACAACATTTCACTGTCCATCAATCCCGCCACTGGCGAGACCATTTCCACCTGGCCGCTGGCGGACCAGGCACAGATAGAGCAGGCGCTGACAGGGGCACACAGGGCCGCAGCACTGTGGCGACAGCTTGGCGCCACGCGGCGCGCCGACATACTGCGGGCGACAGCAGCGCAGCTGCGGGCCAGCAAGGCCAGGCTCGCGCGCTGCATCACGCTGGAGATGGGCAAGCCCCTCACCGAAGCAGAAGCCGAAGTCGAGAAATCGGCCTGGAACTGCGAATACGTCGCCGAACATGGGCCCGCGTGGCTGGCCGACGAGAACGTGCCCACGCAGGTGCGCAGCAGTTATCTCGCGCCGCGGCCGCTCGGAGTGGTGCTGTCGATACTGCCGTGGAATTTCCCGGTGTGGCAGATCTTCCGCTGCGCAGCTTCGGCGCTGATGGCAGGCAATACCATACTGCTGAAGCACGCACCCAATGTGCAGGGCTGCGCGGCGATTGTGGTCGAATTGCTCGAGGCTGCCGGCCTGCCGCCGGGCACATTCATCAACCTGAATGCACCAGTCGCGGCCGTCGCCGGCATCATCGCCGACCGGCGCGTCGCCGCAGTCACTCTTACCGGCAGTCCGGCAGCCGGAGCCAAGGTCGCAGCCCAGGCCGGCGCAGCCTGCAAGAAATCGGTGCTCGAACTGGGCGGCTCGGATGCATTCATCGTGCTGGCCGATGCAGACCTGGACGCGGCCATCGCAGCCGGAGTACGCGCACTCTTCACCAACTGCGGGCAGGTGTGCCTGGCCGCGAAGCGCTTCATCGTCGAGGCCGGCGTGGCAGAGGAATTCACCTCGCGCTTCGCGGCGGCAGCGGCAGCGCTGCGCCGCGGCGACCCGCTGCAGTCCACAACTCAACTGGGACCCATGGCGCGTGCCGATCTGCGCGACTCGCTGGAGGCGCAGGTCACAGCTTCGTTGCAGGCTGGCGCAAAGCTCATCACAGGCGGCCATCGCGGCGAGGGCCCGGGCTGGTACTACGAGCCCACCGTGCTGTCGAACGTGACGGACACCATGCCTGCAGTCGCGCAGGAAACCTTCGGGCCAGTCGCCGCCATCCTCACGGCCCGCGATGCCAATGACGCCATCATCATGGCCAACGACTCCGCCTTCGGCCTCAGCGCCATGCTGTGGACCGGCGATCTCGATCGTGCCCGTGCGATGGCCGGCGCGCTGGAAGTCGGCAGCGTGTTCATCAACAGCGTGACCGCCTCCGATCCGCGCATACCAGTGGGCGGCGTGAAGCTGTCAGGCTACGGGCGCGAGCTGGGCCGCACCGGCATGCTGGAGCTGTGCAACCTGCAGACGGTGTGGATCGCATAGCCGCGCAACAACCCGCCCTGCTGCTCACAGCAGGGCGGAAGTCAGGCGCTTCACACTTTCAGCCCGGGTCCCTGCCCGACGCACCGGCCCCTTGTTAACATACGCACCTCCCGCGGTTCGCCGGACCTCCTCGTGTCATGTCCCAAGGAAGGGCAAAACCGCACACCGCCCGACACAGGAGCTGCATGAAGCATCTCGAACCCGCTCCGCGAGCCGCGACTCCCGGGTCGCGCCCGGAAAAGAAGCGAAACAGGAAAACGACCGGCCTCGCCCTGCTGCTGGCCGGCGTCGCGATCGTCGGTGGCCTCGGCTCCGGCATGACGCACTTCTGGGGCGACGCGCCCGAAGACTCCATCAGTGACGCCCAGCGGCAGGAACTCACCCAGAACTTCCTGAAGGCAGGCACCGTGCAGCTGGAACAGGTGGCGGATGCCGACGTTGCCAAGGCGCTGGCCTCCATGAAGCTGAAGCCGGAGCAGGCGCGCATCCTCAAGCAGGAAGTGGACAAGCAGGCGACCCAGTCCAGCGACCCGACCCGGCTCGCCTGGCTCGACATCTGGGACTTCGCCTCACAGGACGGCGACGTAGTGCATGTCTCCGCAGCAGGCTACGAAGTGGACGTGACCATCCTGAAGGCCCATACCCGCGTGGCAGTGCCCGTGGATGCCAGCAAGTCCGTCGTGCTTACCGGCGTCGTGGATGGCGGCGGCGGCATCACGCTCGGCGTACAGACGGGCACGGGCGAGCTGCTGCTGCCGGTGCTCTCGCCGGGCGAATCCCTGACACTGCCGGTGGCGCTCTGATCCAGCCATGGTGGATTTCCTCAAGCGCAACCTGCCGCTGTTGTTCGCACTGGCGATGCTGGTCGCGCTGTACCAGTTCGCGGAGCAGCACTGGCCGTCGAATTTCCTTTCCGGCCTTCTCGGCAGCCTCAACGACTGGCGCTGGTACTTCGTGGCAGCGGCCATCTGCGGCTGGCTGCTCATCTTCCTGGGCCTGGCTCATGCCGGCGACCGGCTTCCCCTCTTCCTGCGAACGGAGCGACTCATGGACATCCTGGACCGCCTCACCAACAAGCGAGCTGTCGAAGAAGGCATCTCCGAACAGGATGAAGCCATATTCATCGATGCCAAGAGCCTGGCAGCGGCACTGAAGCGTCGCATCGTCGGACAGGACGCGGTGTGCGATGACGTCGCTGCGCAGGTGCGGCGACGCCTGGCGCAGGAGCAGCGCGGCAAGCCGGTGGGCGTGTTCCTGCTTGCCGGCCCGCCTGGAACCGGCAAGACGCTGCTGGCGAAGATCCTCGCGAAGGAGCTGGAGCGTCCATTGCTGCATTTCGACATGTCGCAGTTCGCTTCGGGCAGCTTTGCACTCTCCCAGCTCTTCGGCATGACCAAGGGCTATGTGGGTTCGGATTCGTACGGCAAGCTCACTGCCGGCCTGCAGGACACACCCAATGCAGTGGTGCTGCTCGACGAGATCGAGAAGGCGCACCCGGACGTGCTGAAGGCCTTCCTCACCGCATGGAACGATGGCTTCATCACCGAACGCTCCGACAGCCAGAACGTCTCCACATCCAGCGCGATCTTCGTGCTCACCAGCAACGCGGCCACCGACCGGCTGCGTGACCTGGCCAGCCAGTTCGCAACAGACTCCGACGCGATGCGCGCCGCAGCGGTCAACACACTGCGTGAAGCCAGGTTCGCGCCGGAGGTCCTGAACCGCCTGGATCGCATCTTCGTGTTCCGCGCGCTGCAGGGCCTGGACATTGCCCGTGTCGGCGCGCTGGAGATCGAGGCCATGATCCAGAACTACGGCCTGCGCGTGGTGGACCAGGGCATCGACCCGAAGATCATCTTGGGATTGATGGAGCGCTTCAAGAAACTCGGTCGCAACAGTTCGGCGCGCGACCTGACCCGCGCCATCGAAGAGCAGCTGGCGGATTCGCTGATCGAGGCGAAGAAGCGCGGCTACACGCTGGTGGAGCTGGGCTACGCCGCGGATGGCAGTGTCACGGCGCGAGCGAAGCGGCCGACCGGCAGCGGACCTGCGGAAAATGCCGGATAGCACCCATCTGTGGCAGATCTCGCGGCCCTGGCGCCGTGTGGTGGTGCTGACGCTCGCCACAACGGTGCTGTCGGCGCTGCTGCTGTTTCGCGCAACGGGGGCGCCTGTTGCGGGCGCCAGCTATACGCCACCAACCGCTGCGCAAAATCCGCAGCGGGTCGCTTCCCCGGCCGTACCCACAAACGTGGCTGCGCCGGCGCCTGCCGCGCCTCCAGCTCCGGCAGCAGCCGCACCGAACTCGCTGGGCTCGACCGAATCACACGATCCGGATTTCGACGTGGCGATGAGTTCGGCCCCTGCTGCCGCGTTCCCGCCGGGAACCGAACTGCATGCAGTCGGCGTGTACAAGGGTGCGCCACCACCGGGGCAAACCGAACAACCGTGGTGGGCCAAATGCCCCGACAAGTCTGACAGCCGCTCGATGCAGGAATGCCACGCGAAATACGCCGGGCAGCACACGACCCAGACTGTGACCGTACGAGTGAATGCCTCCAGGCCCATGGTGCTGGCGGTGATGTCGTATGAACCAGTGCTCTGGAAGATCGAAGGCGCAGGCGGCAATCTCCGGCAGGTGGTGCTGGCCGGCTACGAGAGCCAGCAGATCACGGGCCTGCCCGCCTCGATTCCGGTGATCGTGCAGACTGCAAAGGCGTCCTCATGCCCGAACTGCGTGCGCAAGGCCGGGTCGTTCTACAGCTACGAGGAAGGCAAGTCTGAGCACGCCGTGGCGATGGGCAAGCTGGAAGCGCTGACGGGCCTGAAGCTCACTTCGTTCCAGGGTGCGTACGACGAGAATGCCTTCAATGTTTCGGGCGGCCGCGGTGGCAGCTTCAGCGCGGATTCCGTGCAGAGCTACGTGGATCGCGTTTTCCGCGACGAACTGACGCTGGGTGGCGTGCCAGTGATGCTGCCGGAAGGCGCATGGCGTGGCCTGGTCTTCCAGAAGATCGACTCCCCGGTCGGCGAGGACCAGATGCTGGTGCTGGTGCAGGTGGAGGGCAACCGGTTGCGGGCGCTGCTCGCGCTGCGCGCGCGAACCAACCGGCAGCGCCAGGGGTTTCCGGCGCACCGGGCCTGCAGTGAGATCAAGGGCTATGTGGTGAAGGCGGAGGCGAATGAATCCTTCGGCCCGCAGCTCTGCGAGTGGGTGACGCATGTGACGGTGCCGTGGACGCAACCCGTGTTCGTCGCCGCGGCTGACAAGCTGAGTGCCATGAACGTCGATGTACCGGACATCGCGATTGCCAGTGGCGTGCATCGGGCCGACATGGCGCGGTCGATCTCCGCGGTGTACTACGGCAATCCGGAATTCCGTGGGATCCAGACTCCGCATGCAACGTGGGGGCAGAGCGCGTGGCATCCCGGTCTTCTGGCGGCGTCGCCGGAGAAGCAGGCATACGTGGACAAGCAGGTAAGGCAGACGGGGTTCTGGTACCAGATATTGGCTGTGCAGCGGCAGAACTGAGTAGCGACCACCGCCATCGTGGCAGTGACCTCCAGCGTTCCCGAGCCCGGCGCGCCTTCAATGCTCTTGCGCCAGTACGTCGTAGGTGAACGATGGCGCCCACGCGATGCAGATTCGCTGGGGACAAGGTGGTTGTGCTGCACGCCTGCCTGGATACGCAGATCACTACGCAGAGTCCCCTCACTTGCCCAGCGGCCCGATACGGTGTCGATGCCGCTGAGTATCAGTTTCAGGCGTCGGCGCGGAATCTTGCGGACGCGATCGGTGAGGACTTGTCTATCCAGCGCGACGATCAGGGATGTATTCGCGACTGAATCCTGGGGCAATCCGGTTTCAGCCCTGGGTAGTAACACGTTGCCTGGCGCGTCGGCCCATTTCAGATTGCTGGTAAGCGGTATGCACACTACGGTAGCGATACAGTGGATCGGCGGTCCTGGCTCAACGAGCGGGTCGCGCGGGATTATTTCGGCTTCAAGATCAGCTCCCCTGGCGTCGTTCGCGAAACCATCCCGGGTGGCAGTCGCACGTACCAGATCGGCGTGCGTCCGATGAACCTCTCGGCACGCGGGCTGACCCTGACTTGATTACCGATAGCCCTGCAGGGATTCAAGTCCCCGGGCTGCGTGCCGACGCGATCCAGACCCATCCCGCAGGTCGCGCGCTTTTCCATCGATCTGCAGGACACCCTTGTATTCCCGAAGGGCTTTGCAATCTCGCCGGATGGGCAGCTCATCGTCCATGCGTCAGCGATTACCAGGACCTCGATTTTCCCGCCGTGTTGCACAAACTTACGTAACAAGTGGGTTCCGGCAGCTTCCACACTTGACTGACCACACACCACTGTGTACGGTGATTAGCCGTACAAATGGACTCGCCATGGTCACCTCTACCGCTCGCCTCGATCTTCGCCTGAACGCCGCCGACAAAGCACGTATCGCCCGCGCGGCCGATCTGCGCGGTGTGCCGCTTTCAACTTTCGTGCGCGAGGCCGTGCTGCGCGAGACCGAGGGTGTGATGGCGTCCGAACTCACGGTCAGCTTGTCGCCGGCCGAATCCCGCCGTTTCCTGACTGCCCTGAACAAGCCTTTCAAGCCCAATGCACGCCTGAAGAAGGCGATGGAAGATGCCAGGCGATTGATTCGCTGAAATGTCGCTGTTCATCTCGCTGCTCGATACGCAGCTGCATGACCGGGCCGCGTTCAACTGTGGCGAACCCACCCTCGACGCATACTTGCGGCAACGGGCAGGACAACACCATCGCGATGGCATGGCGACAACCCACGTCCTGGCAAGAGACGATGCTCCCGCGAAGATCCTGGGCTACTGCAGCCTTGCCGCCGCCCAGCTGAACCTTGCGGAGCTGCAGGCGCCGGATCGCATACGGTTGCCGCGCTATCCAATTCCAGCCATACGAGTCGGCAGACTGGCGGTGGACAAGAGCACACAGCGCATGGGAATTGGCCGATTGTTACTGGGCCATGCCGTGAACTGCGCGCTGGCTGTGCGCGAACAGCTGGGCGTTCGCGTACTCGTCGTCGACGCGCTGCACGAGAAGGCTGCCGCGTTCTATCGCCTGCACGGATTTCGCGCCACAACCGACAACGCCGCGACGCTGTACCTGCCCCTGCCCCTGACAAGGGGCTGAACGAATCAGGCCAGCGTCTCCAGCGCAGCCGCGCTACTGGTTATTGACCACGCCCGGCACAGGGCGGGCGGATAGTGCTTCGTTGTTCGCGAACTCCATCGAGGAATGCGTACCATTGACGCAAACATGAACCAGAACCTCGACCCGGATCGAAATCACGAGACTGCCGCGCCGCACCGTCATGTCAGCGTGCTGTACGTGGTGATGGTGGCCGTTGCGATGGTGGTCGGCGCCGGCATCTTCCGTTCGCCGGCCGACATCGCCGCGGGCACAGGCTCGGCATTCTGGTTCTTCACCGCGTGGATCGCCGGCGGGCTCATCTCATTGGCCGGCGCGCTCTGCTTTGCAGAGCTGGCCACCATGCTGCCCAGCGCCGGTGGCGACTATCACTTCCTGCGCACCACTTATGGCCGCAACGTGGCCTTCCTGTTCGCATGGTCGCGCTTCGCCGTGATCAACACCGGTTCCATCGCGCTGCTGGGCTTCGTGCTGGGTGACTACGCCAACGCCGTGTGGTCGCTGGGGCCGCATGGTTCGTCGTGGTATGCACTGATCACCATCGTGGCGATGACGCTGTTCAACCTGAAGGGGCTGTATACCGGCCAGGCCGCGGACTATGCGATGACCGGACTCGAGGTGGGCGGCCTGCTGATCGTGTTCATTGCCGGCGTGGTACTGGCGATCAGCGGCGCGCCACCGCTGGCGCCGGACCCGGTGCCGAAGGCCGGAATTCCCGGTGGATTCGGCATGGCGCTGCTGTACGTACTGTTCGCATTCAGTGGCTGGAGCGAGGTCTCCACGCTTTCGGCCGAGGTGCGCGATCCGCGGCGCGGGATGCTGCGCGCGCTGGTGGCCTCCATCGTCACCATCACCGTGCTGTATCTGGTGGCGAACTGGGCGCTGTGGCGCGGCCTGGGTATCCAGGGGCTGGCCGCCAGCCGCACGCCGGCTTCGGATGTGATCGCACTGGCCTTCGGCAACTGGGCCGGCGTGCTCACGGCGCTGGCCATCTCGATGGCCACGCTGACTTCCATCAACGCGACCATCGTCGTCGGTGCCCGCACCACATACGCGGCGGCGGCCGACTGGCCACGGCTGGCGCGGCTGGGCCACTGGGACGAAGGCCGCGGCATTCCGGTGGCGGGCATCGTTTCGCAGGGTGCGGTGGGCCTGTTGCTGGTGGCCTTCGGCACGTATACGCGCGATGGCTTTGCCACGATGGTGGATTACTCCTCGCCGGTGTTCTGGATGTTCCTGTCGCTGTCGGGCTTTGCGGTGGTGGTGCTGCGCCGGCGCCGGCCCGATCTGCCGCGACCATTCCGCGTGCCGTTCTTCCCTTGGCTGCCGCTGCTGTTCTGCGCCTCCTGTCTGTTCGTCACCTGGTCCAGCCTGGAATACGTGCGGCTGGGCGCGCTGGCGGGCCTGGCCATGCTGGCGGTCGGTGGCGTGGTGCTGCTGTGGGTGCGGCGCGCTACTGGTTGACCCATTCCTTCGGCGGACGACCCGACACCGGGTTCGCGTAGTGGAACGCCGGTTCGACGATCTCGGGGAACGCGTACTGGCGCGCGCGGATCTTGCGATCGGCCGGGAAGTCCTTGGACCAGTTGCCGGTCGACATGCCACCAATTCCCTCCGTGAGGCCGCCACCACGCACTTCACGTGGGTTGGCTGGCTGGCCGCCAGTCGCAGCGGCGGGTGCTGCAGGTGCGGCGCCAGCTGGCCGGGCAGCCGCTCCCGGTGCCGCGCCACCACCCGCTCCTCCACCCACGCGCGCCCAGCCATTGCGATACGAGGCGTTGAAGATGTGGTGCAGATCCTGGATGCCGAACTTCCACTCGCCGTTTTCGAAATTTGCGGTGTTCTCGTAGATGCCGCCGATCCACGATCCCGAAGTTCCATTGGCCGCACCGCCGTCCTGGAACAGCCGCAAGCGGGCGTGCGCCGACATTCCATCTTCAGCAACGTGGATCACCGGCTGCACTACCTGGTGGATGGTGAAAGTGGCCGCGTTGCGGCCACCCTTGGGACCACGCAGCGTCAGTGCCTTGCGGATGCGCTCGGTTCCGACATATACGCCAACGCCGCTGAGTTCCTTGGCACCACTGGTGCCATAGGTCTCGGCCATGTTGTCCCAGTCGGATTCATCGATGTAATAGCCGTAGGAACTCATCAGGTTTTCCGTCGCGTCCACGCCGATGGCGACACGCAGCTGGCGCTGCAGTTCGGCAATCGCCTCCTGACTGACAGATGCGGCCTTGGCGGGTGCAAGCTGCCCCGACACCAGCGGAATGCTGACCACCGGACCCTGCGGTGTACCGGCAGGGCGGCCGGTTACCGGATTCGCGAAACTGAATCCCACACTCTGCAACGCCGGGAAGCTGGCGTACTTCTGTGAAGGCGGCCGATCCGGCGGCAGACCTGCGTCGGCAGTGGGTGCCGGCCTGGAATCTTCCGCCCAGCCCTTGTCGTAGTCGGTGCTGACGCGCTGGAAGTAATGCACGGCGGCGATCTTCCATTTCCCGTCCTGTTTGACGAAACGGTTCTCGAACAGGCCGACCTCCCACGAAGCGCCCTTGCCGGTCTGACCCAGCTGGGCAAGCTGCGTGGTGCGCGCCGCGGCATGCGTGCCATCCGGCGCAATGGTCACCACTGTTCCCAGCAGGATGTGATCAAAGAGCTCGCCGCGCTGCAGCGGTGTCGGGCCGTAGATTTTCTCCAGCGCCTTGCGGATGCGCGCGGGACCCACATAGACGCCACGCTGTGCCAGCTCCATCGAGCCATCGCTGGCGAACAGGTCTGTAACGTCGTCATACAGCTTGCGGTCGAGGTAGTAACCAAAGGCATGCTGCAGGTTCTGCACCTCGGTTTCATCATGCATCCGAGTCAGGCGCTGCCGCAGGTTCGCGATGCGCGTGGCGGCAGGAACAGCGGTTACCTTGGCAGCCAGCGCTGTCACCGCGGCGTCAGGGATCGACACCCCGACGTGCTTGCCCTCGAAATGATAGGGAATTTCCCACTTCGCCGGCGCCTTGTGCCCATCGTCGGCATAGGCCCCTGCGTACTGGGGGTAGTAGCCCACGCGGGCGATCTTCCACTTGCCCTGATCCAGCACATAGTCATTCTCGTAGATGACACCGACCCAGAAAGCCGACTCGCCGAAACGGCCCAGCATCGCCTGGTCGTGCCAGGCGCCCTTCGCAGTCCTGCCATCGGCGCCCAGCGTGACGATGGGCTGCATGACGAGGTGGGTGTTCAGCTGGCCGGCGGCCAGTCCGGGCTGCTTGCGCCCGGCTTCTTCCATGTAATAGCTCAGCAGGGCTGCCTTGCCCTTGACCTCGCGGCCGGGGAACTGGCCAACGCCGTCGGCCGTGAACAGATCGGCCAGATCCGACCAGAGCCCCGCTTCCTGATAGTGGGCATAGGAGTGCTGCAGCCGCTTCACGGCGCGCACGGCCTCCGCGGCCTGCACGCCAGCTTCCAGTGCAGCAAGCTGCTGTTCCTGCGACTCTGCCGCCGGCGCAATGCCAGTCCGCAGGACCGCAACGAGCAGGACCAGCGCAGCAGTGAATGCCGCTTTCAGAAACCGGAACTTCGCGTATTGCATACCCCGTCCTTTGATTCTAAAGCCCGCCTGAAACGGACAGATTGGCACCCGTTACATAGGACGCCGCGTCGGAAGCCAGGAACATCACGGCTTCTGCCACTTCTTCAGCTGTACCCGCACGCTGCATCGGCGCGCGCTTCGCGCCGATCTCCAGCTTTCCGGGGCGGTGCATCTCGGTGATGATCGGCCCCGGAGAAATCGCGTTCACACGTATGCCCTCTGCGGCAACTTCCCGCGAGAGGCCATTGGTCAGGCTGTCGACGCCGCCCTTCGAGGCCGCGTACCAGACAAATTCCGCCGGCGAACCGTAGAGCGCCGCGCGCGACGAGATCAGCACGATCGCACCGCCCTTGCCTGCGAAGCGTGTCGACATGCGCCGCACTGCCTCGCGCGAACACAGGATGGCACCGCGCAGATTGACCGCCAGCACTTCGTCGATGGTCTCCGTGGATGCATCGGCCAGTGGCGAGTGTGCGCCGGTGATGCCAGCGTTGTACACCAGCACCGCCAGCGAACCCAGGCTGTCGACAGCCGCGAACACACGCTGGATGTCGGCTTCGATTGCCGTGTTGGCCAGCACCGCAACGGCCTTGCCACCCGCGGCAATGATCTTCCCTGCCACGGCCTGCGCACGCTGTTCGTTATGCGCATAGGTCAGCACCACCTGGAAACCCTGGCGCGCAGCAGCTACGGCGACAGCTTCACCAATGCCGCGGCTGCCGCCGGTAACCAGGAACACCTTCGCACTCATTGGCAGCCTATTTCGCCTGGTCGTCGTCGAGCTTGGGATTGGTGATCGGCGTGTCGCCTTCGAACAGGTGCTCGAAACGCCGGTAGGTGCAGAGCCAGCGCCCCTCGGGCGAGCGGCGATAGCGGTCCGTGGCAAGCGAAATGGTGATCGGCGGATGCGTCTTCAGCACGCGCACGCCATTGGCGGCGTAAAGGAACAGGTAGTTGGTCGCCTCAGCCGTGTCGGGCCCGGTAAACCACGCCCGGAAATTGGTAAAGCAATGCACCGCGAGCCGTGGCCCCTGCTTCACCCGCCAGTCGTAAAACTGCTGGATCTTCGCACGACCCTGGTAGGACGCGAACTGCCCATGGAATTCGGCATCTTCCGTGTAGTAGTCGGAGGCATCGCGCCCCAGGTTGGCATCGATCTCATGCCAGTAGTTGGCAAGTTGAAGCGCAAGCTCCGCGTTGAGCTTCAGTACATCAGCATCCGACACTGCACTCTCCTCTATATCAGACCCGCACGCTATGCGCCGCTCCGGGCCATCACTTGCCTGCTGCGGAAGGCCCCCTTGCATACGCGCGACCTGCCGGTCGACGCGACCGCGGGCAGCGTGACGGCTGCATTCGTATATGATGACATTGCGATCCGGCGAGATTTCCCGGAACGGCAAACAAAATACCATGGCGCCAAACGCCCCGAAAAAAACTGCCCGATCCGTCAGTCGCGTGGTCAAGCGCTCGCAGGGCTTTGTCGACGAAGTCTACGACCTGATCCGCGCCGACATCATGGCGCTGCGCATTGCGCCCGACACGCGCATCTCCATCGACGAACTGGCCCGCCAGCTCGGTGTATCGCAGACACCGATCCGCGAGGCACTCAGCCGGCTGGAAGCGGTCGGCCTCGTCACCAAGCGTCACTACGTGGGCTACTGCAGCGCGCCGCAGCTCAATCGCCAGCAGCTGGATGAGCTCTACGAATTGCGCCTGCTGCTTGAACCATATGCCGCGCGTTGTGCTGCCCAGCGCATGAGCAACGCCGAACTGGCGCGGGTAGCCGCGCTGGCGCGCGGCATGCAGCCCGGCGGCACGCGCAACTCGTATGGGCGTTTTGCCGACCAGGACTCGGAACTGCACGACCTGATCGCCCTGGGCAGCGGCAACCAGCTGATCCGCGAGGGCTTGTTACGCCTGCACACACACCTGCATGTGTTCCGCCTGCGCTTCCACAGCGAAGTGACCACCGAGGCCTACGTCGAGCACGAGCGGCTGATCGCCGCCCTGACGGCGCGCAAGCCGGACGACGCCGAAGCCGCCATGCGCCAGCACATCGAGAAGTCGTACCGCCGCATGGAGCCTTTTGCGCAGGCCCTGGCGCTTGGCAAGGCGGGCTAGCGGCGGTCAACCAGCCCCTTGCGTCCGGTTTGACAGGGCCCTCCCCGGATCATATAGGATATATGAAAGTAAGGACGGGGGTCGCGCGGATGGAAACCTACAAGGCATCGAATCTGCCAACGCGCTCGCGGGTAACCGCCTGGAACGAGCTGTATTCAACCCAGCTGGAACGCGTCGACCTCACGCCTGCCGACCGGAAGGACTTCGAGGCCGAATTGAACCTCGGCAATCTCGGTCCGCTGCGCGTCGTGCGCCTGCGCTGCAACAACAGCGCCATCGACCGCACCGCCAGCCACATCGACCAGGCCGCGCGCCGCGCCTACACGCTGGTGCTGCAGGTGCGCGGCCACGGCACGCTGGCGCAGTACGGCAACGAAGTGTCGCTGCAGGAAGGCGACATGACGCTGTACGACAATGCCGTGCCGCACTCCCACGTGATGAGCGATCACGCCGAACTGATCCTGCTGCGCGTTCCCGCGGCACAGATGCGCGAGCACCTGCCCACACCCGAGCGTTTCTGCGGCCTGCGGCTGGCGGCGGGCGAAGGCCTGACTTCCGCCATTGCGGCGCTGATCTGCAATCTGTGCGGGCAGCTCGAAAAAGGCCTGCCCGCCGCAATCCAGGAACGACTGGCGCATCAGCTGCTGGAGATGACTGCCAGCGCCTACGCCGTTGCATTCGATGCCCTGCTGTCCAACTCGCCGCTGGTCAATGGCCGCCACTCCAAGGCGCGGCTGTACATCGAGCAGCACCTGCGCGATCCGGACCTTGGGCCGCGCATCGTCGCCGAACAGCTGCGCGTGTCGTCGCGCTACCTGCGCATGATCTTTGCCGCGAGCCGCGAATCGGTGTCGACCTACATCCTGCGGCGGCGTCTCGAGGAATGCGCGCGCCAGCTTGCCGATCCCCGCTGGCGCGGGCACTCCATCAGCGACATCGCCTTTGGCTGGGGCTTCAACAGCGCGCCGCATTTCAGCCGCAGCTTCCGCGAACTCTACGGCACCTCGCCGCGCGACTACCGCCTGCGACACATTGGTGAACATGGATCGCGGCAGCACAGTGCTGTGGCAACCGCCGCCTGACCGCGTCCGCCGCAGCCAACTGACCGGCTTCGCGTCGTTCGCGCGGGCTCAGCACGGCGCACCTGCTGCGAGCCCCGACGCGGCTGAATCCTGGCGCGCGCTGCACGACTGGTCCATACACTCGCGCGGCGCGTTCTGGACTGCGATGTGGGAATTCAGCGGCGTGGTCGGCAGGCGCGGCAGCCAGACCGAGGTCGCCGACGACTCTCCCTCCGGCGCCCGCTGGTTCGCCGACAGTGAGCTCAACTATGCCGAGAACCTGCTCGCTGGCGAGCCTGCGCAGTGCGCGCTGATCGCGCGCGATGAAGCCGGACAGCGTCGCAGCATGACGCGCGGCGAGTTGCTCAATCAGGTGCAGGCCATGGCTGCCGCCTTTGCCAGGGCCGGCATCAAGCAGGGCGATGTGGTCGCAGGCGTGGTGGCGAACACGCCGGAAGCGGTCATCGCCATGCTGGCTACCGCGTGGCTGGGCGCCACCTGGACATCGACGTCGCCTGAGTTTGGCGCCACCAGCATTGTCGAGCGCTTCGGGCAAACCGGCGCCAGGCTGCTGGTTGCGGTCGCGAGCTACCGGTATGCAGGCAAGCTGCATGACTGCATTGAAACCATCGGCCAGGTCATGCAGCGCATTCCCAGCCTGAAGACCGTGGTACTGGTCGATGAGTCACTCCACGCGAGCACGTCACTGCCGAACGCCGTCTCCTGGCAGGCGATGCTGCGGCAGGACGTCTCGATGGCGCCAGCCGCCGCGCGCATGCCATTCAATACGCCGCTGTTCATCCTCTATTCCTCGGGAACCACCGGCATTCCCAAGGCCATCATCCATGGCGTCGGCGGCACGCTGCTGCAGCATCGCAAGGAGCACCTGCTGCATACGGATATCCGTGCCGGAGACTGTGTCTTCTACTACACCACCTGCGGCTGGATGATGTGGAACTGGCTGGTCTCCGCGCTGGCATCCCAGGCCACCATCCTGCTTTACGATGGCTCGCCCACGCATCCGGATGCGGACACGCTGTGGCGCATTGCCGAAAAAGAGCGGATCAGCGTCTTCGGCACCAGTCCGCGCTATCTGGCTGCGATGGAAAAGGCGGGCATCAGCCCCGGCGACACGCATGATCTGTCGGCGCTGCGCACGGTACTTTCCACCGGCTCACCGTTGTCTGCCGGTCAGTTCGACTATGTCTACGACGCGATCAAGGCAGACGTGCATCTCGCGTCGATTTCCGGCGGCACGGACATCGTCTCCTGCTTCTGCCTCGGCGTGCCCTGGCTGCCCGTGCGTCGCGGTGAAATCCAGGGACCGGGCCTCGGCGTGGCCACCGATGTCATGGATGAAGCGGGCGTACCGTTGCGTGAAGAGCGCGGTGAGCTGGTATGCACGGCGCCGTTCCCCGCGATGCCGCTGGGATTCCTCGCCGACCCCGGTCAGGAGCGTTATCGAAAAACCTATTTCGGCCGCATGCCCGGCATCTGGTATCACGGCGACTATGCCGTGCGCAGCCGCGATGGAGGTTTCATCATCCTCGGCCGGTCAGACGCGGTACTGAATCCGGGCGGTGTCCGCATCGGCACGGCGGAGATCTACCGGCAGGTGGAGACGATCGGTGCCGTGGTGGAGTCATTGGCCATCGGCCAGAAGGTGGGCGACGACGAGCGCATCGTGCTGTTCGTGCGACTGATCCCGGGTCGCACCCTCGATGCCGCGCTGGAGCAGGAAATCCGCAAGGTGATCCGGAGCAATACCACGCCGCGGCATGTGCCGGCGCGCATCGTTGCCGTAGCCGATCTGCCCCGCACCTTGAGCGGCAAGCTGGCCGAACTGGCCGTGCGTGATGTCGTGCATGGCCTGCCGGTGAAGAACCGCGATGCGCTGGCCAACCCCGAGTCGCTGGAACTGTTTCAGGAACTGCCGCAGCTCCTGGACTAGCGCCTCTCATTTGCTCTTCGGTGGATACTTCGAAAGCAGTTTGCTGGCGTCCTGGGACAGATTCCTGGAGAGCGACGGGCTTTTGGTCTCCCGGTCGCGATACGTGCCACGCCAGACCAGCGTATTCGAGGCATTGGATATGTCGACGATCAGCGTCCCTTCGGTGAAGAGCACAGGCTTGGGTCCAACTGGAATGTTGAAGCCCTGCTGATTCGCAGTGCGTGGCACCCATACATTCGGTCGCCGTTCCACAACGCTGTAGTCACCGTCGGCAATCCGGTACGTCACAGTCATGTCCGGGCGATCGGCGACTTCCTTCAGCCCTTTCGAGGTGAGCGCGGCACGGATTGCGTCGTCCATCCTCTGGCGGAACAGCCGATTGTTGATTTCGGGCTTCCTGGCATCGATCCGGCCATCGACGATGGCAAATGTCCGCAGCGCGCGGAAATCCACGGCGTTTTCAAAGGTGATGCTCGCCCCTTCTGCAGCCCCGGCAATGCCCGATGCAAGCATTGCGTACACCGCAACAACCATCGGCACATGGCGACTCCTGCTCACTTCTTCCCCGAGGGATACCGGGCCAGCAGCTTCTTCGCGTTGGCCGACAGGTTCTGCGCCAGCTTCGCGGAATTGTTTTCATTGTCCCGGTAAACCCCGCGCCAGATCAGCAGGCCACTGGATTGCGCGGTCATGTCCAGCACCAGTACGCCCTCGATGAACGTGTCTTGCGCGCCTCCTTGAGGATTATCGGCTTCCCGCCAGTTGCGCGGCCTGACTTCGGTGGCAATGGCCCTGCCCCATTCATTGACGGCAAACCCCTGCCCGAAGACCTCCCAATCCACCAGCACATCGGGGTTGTCCGAAACTTCCTTCAGGCCCCTGGAGGTCAGCACCGACCGGATGAAGGCAGTGGTACCGTCAATGACAACCTGGTTCCTGAGTTCGGGGCGATTGACCGTGACGGACGTGCTGCGGAAGGCAAAGGTCCTGATTGCGGAGAAATCGACCTTGCGGTCGAAGTCCACGATGTAATCGTCCGCCACGAGAACCGGGGAGAACACCGCCAGAAGCAGCAGGACCACTGCAGGTTTCATATGCTTAAAATAATAGCATATGGGACGCCTGACAAGTCCAGTTCCGTTTGACACCGCGGCGTCGCGGCAGAATAATTCCGGACGGTGCCTAAAAAACTAGCACATCGCCGCAACCCTCAGCACGCCCTCTCCCGCCGGGAGCGACAGATCATGGACGTCATCTACCGGCACGGATCGGCGAGCGTCGCCGACGTGGTCCAGCAGCTGTCCGGAAAACCGGCCTATTCGACCGTTCGCGCGCAGTTGCGCATGCTCGAACAAAAGGGCTACCTGCGCCATGAAGAGAACGGCCTCCGGTACATGTACGTGCCGACGGTCTCGCAGCAGGAAGCCCGTCAGTCCATGCTGCGTTACCTGGTCGACACCTTCTTCGATGGATCGGCGGGCCAGGTGCTGACCATGCTTCTGGGAAACCGCAACGTGCGCCTGTCGGATGAAGAACTCGACGAAATCGAACAGCTGATAGAACAAGCCAAAAGATCGGGACGACCGTGACGCACGGCCACGATTGCAATTGCTTACGACCTGCGACGCGCCGTCCGCTTGCATCCGCCCCCTCGATGACGCACCGCCCGACCCTGCAGCGACGGATCACCAGCATTCTGGATCCGGCAACACCTCACTCCCGGGCTACCCCAACCCGGTTGGCAGGCATCGCAATGGCCCTGCTGTCTGTCACATGGGTCGTCGCGGCGTGCGACACGAAGCGGCCGGCTGGCAGGACCGAATCTCCTCGCGAAGCCGGCCCATCAGCCGTTGCCGCATCGACGCCATCAGACCCACCGTCAGTTCCAGCTCTGACTGCCACATCCGACACGAATGGTCCACGGCACGCCGCTGATGTGGCATTGAACAACTCAGATGCATCGACAGCGCCGCCGATGGAAATTCCAAATGCGGCGGTTCCAGCGCCGGACGGGAATCCACAAGACGAATCACCTTCGCTTCATGCGGTCTCCGCGGACATCGCCGGATTTGCGCAGTCCACGCTGGCGGACAGCGCGTCAAACGCATTTGATAACTACAGCTACCTCATGACGGCGATGGGCGCCGTCCAGCGCACGGCACAGCGAGTAGTCGACGCTGACGGCAGCGACCAGCGCGGCCTGTCGGCGACGGGCACGACATTGCTCAATGCCCTGAACGATTCCGCAAGCACGGCAGCAAACATCGCATCGCGCCCGAATACACCGTGGCGGACCAGGCAGGCGCTGCAGCAGCTTCAAACCGGGCTGCGCGCGAAGGCCGCAGAGCTTGCCCGGGTGATATTGCCGCTGCCCGCAGTCACATCGATCATCGTCTCGACACCGGAGCGTCGCGCCACGGTTGCCGCGCTCGATCTGGCGCAGACAGCGCGCGCCGATGCGGCGTTCCTGGAACCACGCCCGCGCGCAACCCTGATGGCTGGCCTGGAGACTCTCGAACGTGCTGCGCAGTCAATTCTTGTTGGCGACGACGCGGATCACGGTCTCGCTGCCGCGAGACTGTCCGCACTTTCGACCGCGATCCAGCTGACGGAGAGGGTAGCTGCCAGCATCGGCAGACGCGCAAACGAAGAGGAAGACACCCGGCGCAAGGCAAAGGATCTGGCGGCGTCACTCGCCCGAATCATGTCGCAACTGGATCTGGTACCAACGTCGGCGGCGACTCAGGCGCAGGATTCGGGTCGCCAGTACGAATGAGCGCCGGCAGTACCAGTTTGCAAAAGTTCAGCCTCCGAGGGCCTGGCGCAGGCTCGCGAGTTCGCCGGCTGCTTCCTTCAGGACGCTCCTGCAAGTCTGGGGAGTCAGTCCCATGCGTTTGCTCGCCGTGGTTTCGTGCAGATGAATGTCCAGGACAGCGGGATCGGCATGGAACGAGACCAGCAGATTCGCGATATTGAGTACATCCGTGAGGTCGGGCGAGCCCGCACCCGGCCGGTCGACCTTTTCGTGGTGTTCCACGGCTTTGACGATGTCCGGAGCAATGTCCCAGCTCTCGAGCACGGCTTTGGCAATCGGGATGTTCCAGTCACGGACGATCTGCTGATAGCACTCGACATCGGCGAACAGCGCCGGATGGTTGACCGCACGCGTCAGGATGTAGACGCGCCCCATGCCATGCATGAGACCGGCGAGCAGCGCCTTGTCCGGATTGACACAAGTCCAGCGGCGCGCAATGACCATCGACATTGCCGCGACCTTGACATTGCGTTGCCAGAGTTCGCTCAGGGGCTTGCGTATGGGTTGCAGCGACGGCGCATTCCTGAGCTGCGCCATCGCATACACCAGCGAGGCGGTACGGACATTCGAGATCCCGATGCGGGCGATCGCGCTGTTGAGCTGGGTGATCCTGGTACCGCTGACGTTGAACGCGACAGAATTCGCGATCTGCAGCAGCTGCGCCACCATGGCAGGGTCCGCGCTGGCCACCTTGGCAATCCGGGCCGTATCGCTGTTTTCGTCGGCCAGTATCCTGCGGAGGCGCACAGCCAGGTCCGGGAACTGGGGGATCCTGATCTTGCCGTCGGTCATCTCTTTCGCCAGCGCCTGCACGAAGGCAAACGCTTCCGTGCTGAAGGATCTGGACGTATTTGCCTGTTGCGTAGATGACATAATTCGTGCGGACCGTGCCGAGGGCCAGTGAAGGAGTGTGCAGACGCGCAGACAGGGAAGCGTCGTGCCGCGTCACACCACGGGCAGAATGGACAGGAAATTCATCCCACCTTCCTCGCCCGGATCTGTGGCTGCAGGACGCCGCCGCAACAAATCGCCGGGCATGCGTCTAACGGCTGAACCTGCCTGCCATTGAAGGATTGTGACGCAAGGAAAGCAGGGCAGGCACCGAGCGGGATCCCGGGTCGAGCCACTCAAGTGCCACTCCAGTCTTCTCGATCCGCACCACGGAAGCATCCAGCCCCTCGCCGGCTCTCGCGAACGGATGCACGGACAAGCGTGCGAGCACCGGGAGATTCGCATCGGTTTCCACAAAGGCACCACTGACGCTTGCATTTTTCACCGAAGCCTCGAATGACAAACCGTCGGAAGTCTTCAGTTCCGCCGGGACATCAAGCTCGACGCGCTTGCCCCAGCGCTGTTCCAGAAACTCACCGTTCGCGCTCATGAATTTGCCTCGGTGGGTTGGAGGTGATCCCAATGGATTCAAAAGAAGATCGAATTGAATTCACGCCCTTGCAGTCGCCCGGCGCCGCAGCCGCTCGCGCTCCGCCGGCGATGAAAAATCCTGCGTTGCCGGAGGATCACTGGCCGGAAATGTTCCATCCAGCGCCTCATCCAGCCGTGTATCGACACGCTGGCGACAGCGGCGCGCATACATGTGATCAAGCGCGGCGCCCAGGAATAGCAGGGCACCGCTCACAGCAACGTATCGAAGTATCTTCACGGCATCGTTCCCCTGTTATGAAGTGACGCCGGCAGATGCCCGGTTGGCGCGATGCGCGAGAAGCTCATGCACCGGACGCAATCCAGGGTAGAGCCATTCAAGGGCGACTCCCGTGGTGTCCACCCGTACCACGCAGGCGTCCAGCCATTCTCCGCCACTCGCGCCCGGACGTACCGATGCACAAGCCATCGGCAGTCGTGAGTACCGCTGCGGCATCCAGGTGCATCCGGATGCCGCACCGCAGCTCCACCAATTGAATGTTCGCGCCCATGACTCTGCCTTGTTGCAACCGAGCTGTCCGGTGGATTTCGACGACCGGACTCGTTGGTGAAAACTGCGGCAAAGCGGGTTGGCGCTCTGTCGGCAGCGCGCTGCCATGATTGTAGGAATGCATCACCCCTGCAACGCCGTCAGTGTGATCGATAACCCGTTATCGCTCGTTGTGGGTTGCATCAGCGATACAGGCCGTGGGAGTACGGTGCCGCGAAGAGGCGAGGGCAAGTGCCAATTCCGATCCCGGCTCCAGCCATTCGAGTGCGATGCCGTCGTTTTCCACGCGAGTGACGCTGGCTTCCATCCAGCTGGCCTCGTATCCGAGTGGCCGTATGGCTACCCGGGAAAGTAGCGGAAGTCTTTCCCTGGTCTCGACAAACGCGCCACTGAGGCTCGCATTGCGCACCGAGGCCTCGGCCTCGGGGCACCAGACCGAGCGCATCGCCGCTGGCACATCCAGGTGAACACGGGGGCCCCAGCGGTGTTCCGTCATCTGACTGCTTCCTTCAGAACTCGTTGGAGCGAAATTGGGGCAAGAGCGCGGATGGCAAAATAAGCCGGCTGCGCGTACGGCTGTAGGAATTCATCACCTGGTACAGCAAGTGCACCTGTCAGTCGGCAATTCCTGAGAGTATCGACAACATGCTCCAACGGCCCGGACTCCCACGCCACGGGGATCGCCCCGCCTGCAATGTGTGCGGGGATGCACTGCGCTTTCCGCACTCCCGGTCGCAGGACGATCCGGCGTTCCCCACCTGCAGCTCTGCCGAGTGTCAGTACGTCGCGAGTCAGAGATCCCGGTTGGCTCCGCCGGTATTCGCCTTCCGCCTCGAGTTCCAGGGACGGCTCATCCGGGAACGGCGGGCCAGAGAAGCGGCCGAGAACAAACAGGTGGCAGAGACAACAGCCAGGGAGGCACTGGAGCATCAGCACATCCTGCATCTGGCGTCGCTGCGCAAACCTGATTCCCCGGATCGACCTGTCCGCCTTGTGTCCATCCCATCGGGCCATACAACGACCACGCGCCTGCCCGGGCAACGGCTCGCGAGCTACCGCGCGCATCTGGAGGATTTGATCCGCCGGGCTGCGCAGTGCACGAATGAGATGGAGGCTCTTTCCGCCGACACGCAGGCGGCCCGCGAGAAACGCATCGACACCGAACGCCTGCTCCATGCCAACCCCGCCCTGCGAACCCTCAGCGACAAGCTCTGCGGGATGTGCAAGGGAGGCTGCTGTACAGCCGGAGCGGACACAGCCTATCTCACGGTCGCAACCTTGCGGCGCTTCATGGACGCGAACCCGGATCTGTCCGCGGGAGATGTCCTGGATGCCTACCTTTCCCGAATCGGCCTGGAGACAGTCGAGGGTGCCTGTATCAACCAGACAAGCACTGGGTGTGGGCTGCCCCGGGAGATGCGCTCGGACACATGCAACGGTTACTACTGCGCATCGCTGCTCGGCTTCCATGCGGAATGCCGGGACGACCCAGACATCGGCACCCTCCTCGCCATCCGCCGCGCCCATTCGAACTGGCGCCGGTTCGACTCCACGTCTGGCAATGACATTGTCGAGGTGGCGTGGGTCGGGACCGAGGTCTTTCTACCCGTGGACATTCTTCCTGTCGCTCGGGATGAGGGGGGAACATTGGCGCATGAAAAATGATTGGCTGCAGAGGGACAGCCACTGCATTCCAATAGTGGCCGCGTCGTGAATCTGGCATCCGCCTCAATCAAAGCACGTCACCGCTTGCACGCAGCATGCGCTACGGCTGCGACGACTCAGCGCGAGACATCAGCGGCGGACCATCGCGCGTGCGGTCAAAAATAACTGACAGGGAGGCTACGCCATTTTGGCGTATAGTCAACGGCGATCCGCATACACGAGGCTTACCGTATGGACCCGACAGCAACCACCCCGGCGTTCGCCGAACGGCCCATGACCCACGACGAGAA
>JAATEY010000298.1 GCA_015655465.1 Gammaproteobacteria bacterium
CGGGGGACGCGCTCACAGGATCGCGCTGCACCGTGCTACGGGGTGCAGCGTTAAGAGACACCGTCAGCTGGCCAAGCGTCTTCCCTGCTGCTCGGGTAGCGTGAGGTGAGAACCCAAAGAGACAGCTACGTACGTAGATGCTGAAATGTAGTGCTTGCGGACGCGGGTTCGATTGATGCGAAGGAACGCAATGGTCGCCTTCACCCGGGAGGGTGAAGTGACAACGGGGCTCATTCGGTGAACCCTTGAGGTCGCTGGCAACAGCGACCTGGCAACGCCGAGGGGTGGGAAGGGGCCAACTCTTCCTGCCCTGTAGAGACTCATGGACTGGCTGCACCGCTTTCACGGTGGAGCCGGCCCCAGGATCTGCATCGCAAGATGTGGATAACACGCCCCGCATCCGGCACATCGCGGAAGCGATGAAGGATGAAGGCATAGTCCAGTCCGTCTCGAAAGAGATGGGGTAACTGTCCCGCCGCCTCCACCAATGGTGACGCCTCCCCGGAGAAATCCGGGGAGGCTGCGCTTCGTAGCGACCCCGCCCTCTCTGGCGCCATTTTGGCGCCAGTGGTACGCTACATCCTCTGGAATCAGAGGAAATGCCACCATGGGAACCCCAGTCACCAAGCAGGAACGCATCGGCGCACGCGTGCCACCTGATGTCTATGCAACATTGAATCAGGCCGCCGAGCTGCTGGGCGCGACGGTAAACCAGTTCCTGGTGCAGTCGGCGCTCAAGGAAGCCCAGGCTGTGATTGAGCGCGAGCAGACCATCCGCCTGTCCCGCCGCGATTGCGAACGGCTGCTCGACCTTCTCGACAACCCGCCCAAGCCGAATGCCCGGCTCAAGGCAGCCGTGAAGCACTACCAGAAGGCCAGACGCGCCGATGCTGATAGCTCCTTTAACTGGAAGCCATGACCGGCAAGGGTTCGACTGCGGTCGGCCGGAGTTAAATGACTGGCTGCGGAACGTTGCTCGGCAACATCAGGACAAAGGGCTGTCCAGAACCTTCGTCGCTACCCTGGAAGACCAGCCAGCAGAGATCTGCGGCTTCTATGCCCTGACCCTGACCGAGGTGGATACGCAGTCACTGACCGCGCAGCGGCGCAAGAAGCTGCCACGCCTGATTCCCGGCGTGCGACTGGGTCGGTTGGCGGTGGATCGACGCTACCAGGGCAAGCGGCTGGGCGAGCTGATGCTGATCAATGCCATTGAGCGCGTCCGCCGGATAATGGAGCACGCAGGCGTGGTCGGACTGTTCGTGGATGCCATCGATGAACAGGCCGCGCAGTTCTACGCACGCTACGGATTCGAGGCGTTTGCCGACGAACCCCTGAAGCTGTTTCTGCCAGTAAGATGATCCACCGGCAACATGGACGACGGCGGGGACTACGCATGACGCCAGAAGCCCAGGCGCGCCAGCAAATCGACCAGAAGCTCGAACAAGCCGGCTGGGTCATTCAGGACATGAAGCAGCCCAACCTGTCGGCAAGCTTGGGCGTGGCGCACGCTCAAGCTCGACGACCTGCAGGATTTCATCGCCTGCTACAACAAGGCCAGCCTGGATATTTTGTGGCTGAAGAACGACAGCCTCGACAATCTGGATGACCTGCCGCCGCCGAACGTGCTGCAGCGGGAGATCATTGAGCAGCTGGAGGCGGCGCTGGCGGCGTTCCGGGATGTGGCGAGGGGCTGCGGAGGGGTAGTTACACAGCCTGTCTGCACTCGTGCAGGCCAAACGCGGTCATTTTTCCCAACTTCGGGTAAAGTCTGACCGCGTTTCTGCTTTCAACAGTGATCCCGAGTCGTGACAATCAGCTCCAGCGCCCTGTTGAGCGACGCTTGGAGGCAGAACAGGTGGAAAACGACATGCAAGCAGCCCAGCTCCGCAAGATCCGCGCCGAAATCCGCAAACTCTCAAGGGAGAGTGACAAGCTGATGATGGAGACACGGTGGTATCCCATGGTACTCACATCGGCGCTGTTTGCTGCGATTGCAGCAGTGATCAAGATTTTCACCTGATCAACGGATATCGGCTTTCAAACCTGACGTTTCGCCAGCGCCATCCACGTCTCCACCACCGAATCCGGATTGAGCGACATCGACTCGATCCCCTGGTCCAGCAGCCACTGCGCCAGATCCGGATGATCCGACGGGCCCTGGCCGCAGATGCCCACGTACTTGCCGGCCTTCCGGCACGCCTTGATCGCCATCGACAACATCGCCTTCACGGCCGGATCGCGCTCATCGAACAGATGCGCGATGACCGCGGAATCACGATCCAGCCCCAGCGTAAGCTGTGTCATGTCATTCGAGCCGATCGACATGCCGTCGAAGAACTCCAGGTACTGGTCGGCCAGCAGCGCGTTGGTGGGCAGCTCGCACATCATGATGAGCTTCAGGCCGTCGACGCCGCGCTGCAGACCGTTCTCGGCGAGCAGTTCGCCCACGCGTCGCGCTTCCTGCAGCGTGCGGACGAACGGCACCATGATCTGCACATTGCGCAGGCCCATCTGCTCGCGCACCCGGTGCAGGGCGCGGCACTCCAGTTCAAAGCAGGCACGGAAGCCTGGGTCGATGAAGCGCGAGGCACCGCGGAAGCCCAGCATCGGGTTTTCCTCGTGCGGCTCATACTGCGCTCCGCCCAGCAGGTTGGCGTACTCGTTGGACTTGAAGTCCGATAGCCGGACGATCACCGGCTCGGGCGCAAATGCGCAGGCGATGGTGGCGATGCCTTCTGCCAGGCGGTCGACGAAGAACGCCACGGGATCGACATCGGGCCCGATGTGCTGCCGGATCTTTGCCTGCAGCTCCGGCTCCAGCGACGCAAATTCCAGCAGCGCGCGCGGATGCACGCCGATGGTCCGGTTGATGATGAATTCCAGCCGCGCGAGTCCGACACCGCAATGCGGCAGCGAGGCGAAATCGAAAGCCCGCTCGGGGTTGGCCACGTTCAGCATGATCTTGACCGGTATCGGCGGCATCGTGTCCATGCGGATGACCTGCTGGTCGATCTCGAGCACGCCCTGGTAGACGTTGCCGGTATCACCCTCTGCACAGGACACCGTGACCAGCTGCCCGTCCGCGATCTTCTTCGTGGCATCGCCGCAGCCCACCACTGCCGGAATGCCGAGTTCACGCGCGATGATGGCCGCGTGGCAGGTGCGCCCGCCGCGGTTGGTCACGATTGCGGCCGAGCGCTTCATGACCGGCTCCCAGTCCGGATCGGTCATGTCCGCCACCAGCACATCGCCAGGCTGCACGCGGGCCATGTCGTCGATGCTGCGCACCACCCGCGCGGGACCGGCACCGATCCGCGCACCAATGGCGCGGCCGGTCACTACGACCGCAGACCTGGTCTTCAGGCTGTAGCGCTGGATGTCGCGTCCCGAACGACTCTGCACGGTCTCGGGACGGGCCTGCAGGATGTAGATCTCGCCGGTCTCACCATCCTTGCCCCATTCGATATCCATCGGCCGCTGGTAGTGATCCTCGATGATGAGCGCCTGGCGGGCCAGCGACAGCACATCCGCGTCGGTCAGGCAGTAACGCTCGCGCTCTGCGGCCGGGACTTCCACCGTCTGCACGCGGCGCCCGCCAACTGCATCGCCGGCATAGATCATCTTCTGTGCCTTGCTGCCGAGTCCGCGGCGCACGATGGGCAGGTGTCCGGAGCGCAGCGCGGGCTTGTACACGTAGAACTCGTCGGGGTTCACCGCGCCCTGCACCACCATCTCGCCCAAGCCATACGAGGCGGTGATGAACACCACGTCCCGGAAGCCCGACTCGGTATCCAGCGTGAACATGACGCCGCTGGCACCGAGGTCACTGCGCACCATCAGCTGGATGCCGGCCGACAGGGCCACCGTGGAATGTTCGAACCGGTGATGCACGCGATAGGCAATCGCCCGATCGTTGTACAGCGAGGCGAACACCAGGTGGGTGGTGCGGAGCAGGTCATCCCTGCCGCGCACATTCAGGAAGGTTTCCTGCTGTCCCGCAAAGGAAGCATCGGGCAGATCTTCTGCGGTGGCCGAGGATCGGACCGCCACGGCCACGCGGTCACCACCCAGTGTTTCCCACGCGGCCACGAGTTCCTGCTCCAGCCGCGGTGGGAACGGCGTGGCAAGAATCCACTCCCGGATGCGCGCACCGGCCCGCGCAAGCGCCGTTACATCCTCGACGTCGAGGCTCGCCAACTCGGCTTCGATCCGCGCCGCCAGGCCCTCATGGGCCAGGAACTCCCGGAACGCTGCTGCCGTCGTGGCGAACCCGGCAGGCACCTTGACGCCCAGTCGTGCAAGATGACTGATCATCTCGCCCAGTGAAGCATTCTTGCCACCGACGCGCTCCACGTCGCGCATGCCAAGTTCGGTAAACGGGACGATATGGCCGGTCACTTACAGAAGCTCCATCATGGGTTGATAATGTCGACGATCCGCCTTGCCAGAATAGCAAACATGTTCGACCACTCTCTGTCAGCGGGAGACTACTTTGGCAAATCCTGAATCTGCCGCACGCACCGTCTTCTTTGTCTCCGATCACTCAGGTGTTACCGCCCAGACCATGGGTCATAGCCTGCTGGCACAGTTCGAAGGCATTGAATTCCGGGGCGTAACCCTGCCCTTCATCAGTACGGTCGAAAAAGCGCAGGAGGCCCTGCAGAGAATCAACTCGACCGCCGCCCTCGAAGCAAAGCCTCCGCTCATATTCAGCACACTGGTGCGTGAATCGGAACGTGCAATTGTAAGGCGAGCCAACGGATTGTTCGTGGACTTCCTGGATCCATTCATCGAACAGCTGGAAAAGGAGCTCGGGCACAAGAGCACCCGTGCCCTGGGGCGCTCCCACAGCATGTTTGACCTGGTCAGTTACATGACGCGTATCGACGCCACCAATTACGCATTGGCGAATGACGATGGCGGCCAGGTGCGGGATTACGAGCGCGCCGATGTCATCCTGGTGGGTGTCTCGCGTTCCGGAAAGACACCGACCTGCCTGTATCTCGCGCTGCAGTATGGCGTCTACGCGGCCAACTACCCGCTGACGGATGACGACCTGGAAATGACCGTGCTGCCACAGGCCGTGCGCGACTACCCGCGCAAGCTGTTCGGCCTGATCATCGAACCGGAACGCCTGCAGCAGATCCGCGGCGCGCGCCGCCCCGACAGCCGCTACGCGTCGGCCCATCAGGTTCGCTACGAACTGCAGGCTTCCCGGCAGTTGTTCGAGCGCTTCGGAATTCCACACGTCGACACGACGCATTGCTCGGTGGAGGAGATATCCAGCCGCATCCTCCAGGTTACCGCAGCGCCTCGCAGGCTGCGGCCCTGACGAGCGCCCCGACCTCGCGCAGCCGGGGCGACAATCAACCTGACTACTTCTGCTGGGTCGCGGGCTGCGCCGGCGCCGGCGCTGTCGGGCTGCCCGCGGCAGGCGCAGCGGTATTCTTGTTGAGCTGTACGCTCAGCGTGTGCACCCAGCGGTACTTGCCGTTCCTGTAGGCAAAGGTGTGCGAGTCCGGCATACCGGTTTTGCTGTCGCTGAAGCGGCAGAATACGTTGATCACTCCCTGCTCCTCGTCTATCACGTAGTCGCGATTGACGATGTAGAGCACACCGTTCGGAATACCCACCTTGCAGCTGGTAGTGGGGTCTTCCAGGTCCCTGGTCTTGTTGGTGTACGCGCCACCCTCCAGCCGCGCGCAGGGCTGGCCCCACGGGGCCTCGTGGACCTTGTCGGAGAAGAAGTCGAGATAGGCGTTCGCGCCACTGATCATGGCGTCCGCAGGCGTACGCTGTTCGGGCTTGATGCTCCAGTTCTCGGCCTTCGAGTACTTGAGGTAATCCCCGGCATTGAACAGCCAGTCGCCCTGCTCGGTGACGAGGCTGTCGATGCGCGTGACCTTGCCATTGTCCACATACAGCCGCGTGCCGATCACGTAGGGATGACCGCCCTCGGTGACGATTGCCTCGGTGAAGGTCTTGCATCGCTTGCTGTCGAGAAAACTGCGCGAGAAGGCTACGGGCAGCTTCGTGTTCCACAGGCCCCTGGCCGGTTCCACCGCGCTCATGTTCTCGAGATAGGTCACCTTCTCGGCGAAGGCAATCTGCTTCGCATCGCCGGTCTTCTGTGCCTCCAGGTAGCTGTCGACCGCGGCCTGCAGCGAGGCGCGTGTGCATACAGGCAGGACGAGCGCCTGCTGGAAGCCACCCGCGGCAGGCGCGGCGCCTGTGCCCGGAGGGGTAGCCGGCCGTGTTGCGGGCGGCGCAGCCGGCTCGGCCGCCAGGGCAACCAGCGCGATGCCGCACAGAGCGGCACATGCAAAGATCAGTTTCTTCATGGTCTGTTCCTTACCAACCCGATTCCATCTCATAGGGGACGGTGGTCAGCACGGCTTCGATCTGCCGGATCTTGCCATCCATCACCTTGAACACTTCCGCGATGTAGAACGTGATCGGCTGCCGGAACGAGCCGCTTACATTGTTCACCTTCCTGGGATCCGGGGTATTGGTGTAGGTCGCCACCGTTCCGTTGTGGTCGAAGTAACCCCAGCCGAAGGCCAGGCCCCTGGTGCGATCCACCACCTCGAAACGCCGCTCACGGATGTCGGTGACGATCACCGAGAAGCCGGTGTCGAACTGCTTCTTGCAATCCCACGATGCCATGGTGTTCGGCGTCGCATCCGGATTGTTCGCCGTCACCGAACCATTCTCGCGCCGCTGGCAGGCCGGATCGAAGGGAATGCCCTCGGAGCTTTCCCTGGTATCAAGACCGGTGAAGTAGGAATCGCCGATGCGCGCGAGTTCGGCGCGGCTCGAGCGCTTCTCGGGCGGAATCACCTGCGCCATCAAAGGATGCGGCTCGGTGTTGCCGGGCCGTGCCGCGGGCGCCGCGGCTGCACCAGCGGCAGGCGCGGCTGGTGCGGGACCCCCGCCGGCGCTGCGGCCGATCAGCACCTCGATCTGCGAAACCTTGCGATCCGGCTCCACCTTCAGGCGCACGCCGTACCAGTTGTTGTTGCCGTTCTCGCTGATGCGGCCGATCAGACCGACCTGCCCCGCTTCTTCGTCAATGACGTCCAGACGGTAAGTGGGCATGGCGACAGCGGTCTGCCACAGCCCATCGCCGAGTGCGAGCCGCACGCCATTCTCGGTGTACTTGATGTTGCGGGAAGTGGGCAACGCCGCAGGGTCGTGCTTGAGCAGCGCCTGCAGATAGCTGTTCATCACGCCTGCCAGGCAGTCCCGGTCATGGTCACAGCCGGCATCCGCAGCGAGGGCAGTATTCAAACCAAATGCAGCGAAGGCGGCGATGCCGCCCAGCATGATCTTCATGGGGCCCCCTCGTCTTGATATTCTGGCCGCAGCCTGGCGGCCGCTCAAGTATAGGCGAGGCTACTCCCGCCTGCGGAAGGCTTTCAAGGCAGGGGCGTGGTCCCCGCCAGCGTGCCGGCCCAGGCTGGTGCGGGAGCAGCGAACCGCAGCACTTCATCCGTCGCCGGGTGCCTGACGCAGATCTCCCAGGAATGCAGGCACAGCGGCGGTTCATCGGGCGCAGCAGTTTGCGCCAGCACTGCGTCAGGTCCACCGCCATAAGCCTGGTCGCCACGAACGGGAAATCCCAGGTGTGCGCAGTGCAGGCGGATCTGGTTGGTGCGCCCGGTCAGCGGACGCGCCTGGAGAATCGCCGTGCCATCCGCCAACCGCTCCAGCACGGTGAACAGGGTGCTGGCCGCAAGCCCTGCAACCGGATCCACGCAGCGCGTGCCCACCGCTCCGGCCCCGGTGCTGACTGGTGCATCGCAGGTGAACTGATCTGCAGGCGGCTGCCCCAGTACGCGCACGAGATAGCGCTTGTCCACCCCACCTGCAGCGAACTGGGGTTGCAGCCTGCCGGCGAAATGCCGCGTGCGTGCCACCACCAGCACACCACTGGTGTTGGCATCCAGCCGATGCGCAGGACGCGGCTTCTGCGGCCGGTAGATGGCATCCAATGCGTACTGCAGGGTATTGCGATTGAAGCGCCCGGCAGGATGCATGGGCAGCGGCGCAGGCTTGTTCAGCACGACGAGCGCTTCATCCTCATGCATGAACTGCAGGTCGAAGCTCACCGCCGGCTCCACCTGCTGCAGCGAGCGATGCAGGTAACGCTCGCCGGCGCGCACGATGCGGTCGATGGCTACAGGCTGCTGTGCGCTGTCCAGAAGATTTCCAAGGCGCGATTCGCAGTCCCAGTATTCAGGCGGCAGATGCCGGACGGCATGACACAGCGCCGCGAGCAGCGTCTGTCCGTCGCAGGCCTGCGATACGGAGACGGGCCGGAAGTTGTCGCGTGGAACGCTGCCGGGTAGCGGCTCGACCAGCTGGCGCAGCTGCGTTTGACGCGCTGCCAGCCTGCCTGCCATGCGTTCGGCCGGCGACTTGAAACAATACGGGCAGGACTCTCCCGGCACATAGCGCGGATCCGACTGCTCGGCGGCACTGAGCGGCGCTGCGCAACTGAAACACTGCGCCGCCGAGGTTTCATGCAGGGCGGGATCCAGTCCCACACGCTGATCGAATACGAAGCAGTCGCCCTCGTAATGGGCACCGCCACATTCCTCGAAGTACTTGAGGATTCCACCCTCCAGCTGGTAGACATCACGAAATCCCTGCGACTCCATGTAGGGAGCCGCCTTCTCGCAACGGATGCCACCTGTACAGAAGGTGACGATGGGCTGATCCTTCAGCTCCTGCGGCAAACGGGCCACGGCGGCAGGAAAATCACGGAAGTGATCCACGCCAATGGGCAGGGCATTGCGAAAGCTGCCCAGCTTCACTTCATACTCATTGCGCGTATCGAGCAGCGTCACCGGGCGGCCTTCATCCAGCCAGCGGCGCAGCTCCTGCGCGGTCAGGCGTCGCGATGTATAGCGCGCCGGTTCGATGCCTGGCACACCGAAGGCAATGATCTCCTGCTTGATGCGCACCAGCATGCGCGTGAACGGCTGATGCGTGGTTTCGCTGTACTTGGCGGCAATGCCCTCCAGCCCGGCGATGCCACGCAACTCCGACAGCAATGCCCCGGTGGATTCCCGGCTGCCGGCGACGAACAGGTTGACGCCCTCGGTGCTGAGCAGGATCGTGCCCTTGAGCTGCAGCGCCTTGCAAAAGGCAAGCAGCCTGCCGCGCAGCGCCCGCAGGTCGGAAAGCGCGGCAAAGCGATAGGCAGCGATGTTGTGGACGGTGGCTGTGGCCGGCGCGGAATTCATGGGGCGCAAACGGTACCATACACACCCCTGACCAGACGCGTGGCGCATGAATGCATTGCTGACTTCCGCCGGCGTCGTGGCGCTGGCCGAAATGGGCGACAAGACACAGCTGCTGGCTTTCCTGCTGGCCGCCCGCTTCCGCCGGCCGGTGCCGATCATCGCCGGCATCCTGTTCGCAACCCTGCTCAATCACGGCCTGGCAGGCGCCGTCGGCGCGTGGATCACGCAGCTGCTTTCGCCCATGATGCTGCGCTGGAGCATCGGGCTGCTGTTCCTCGCCATGGCGGTCTGGACGATGATTCCGGATCGCATCGAAGAAGAAGAGTCGCGGGCAGCCGGGCGTCTTGGGGTATTCGGCGCAACCTTCGTCACGTTCTTTCTCGCCGAGATGGGCGACAAGACACAGATCGCAACCATAGCGATGGCGGCGCAGTTCCAGTCCGCGCTGCTGGTGGTGGCGGGCACGACCCTGGGCATGCTCGTCGCCGACGTACCGGCGGTATTTCTTGGAGAGCGGTTCGCCAACCGCATTCCCATGCGACTGGTGCATGGCATCGCGGCGCTGATATTCGTCGCGCTGGGCGTGGCCACCCTTACCGGCCTGGGCGAACGCCTCGGGTTCTAGGGAGCCCAGTACACCTCGGGCAACGGCACACGCTGCGACAACAGCGCTGCCACAGGCAATGGCACCTCGTCGGCGCGCCGCGCAGCAGCCAGCAGCAGGTCACGCTTGTGCGTACCGGTGATGAACAGGAACAGCCGCCTTGTCTGCAGCAGCGCGGCGAGATTCAGCGAGATCCGCTCGGTGGGCTCAACGGGTGCCCGCATGGCCACGCAGGCCGGCGGGGCAGTCTGGTCCAGCGCTGCAGCCAGCCCCGGATCGTTCGGAAACAGCGATGCGAAATGCCCGTCATCACCCATGCCCAGCACCACGGCGTCAAAGGGCCTGGGCAAAGACGCCAGCGAATTCCACACTGCCCCAACGGCACCGCCGGCCGTAGCGGCGCTGTTGTACAGCGGAAAGAAACGCGCCGCTGCAGCCTTCTCGGCCAGCAACTCACGCCGCACCAGCGCGGCATTGCTGGCGGCATGATCTTCCGCCACCCAGCGCTCATCAGTAAGCGAAATGCCAACGCGCGACCACTCCAGGTCGACCTCGCGCAGAGCGTGGAACAAGGGCTGCGGTGTGCGACCGCCTGGCACTGCGAGGCTCGCGGAGCCGCGCGTGGCGAGGCCACTGCGCAGCGCCACCACTACCTGCGCCGCCAGCGCCTGGGCGGCCTCCACGGGACTTGAGAAGCGCTGCAGGATCACGTTTCGCCGTTCCAGGAAAATCCATCGCGACTGATCATCGAATTGGCCGCCGCCGGCCCCCAGCTGCCCGCGGTGTAGAGCTTCGGCGGTCCGTCGTACTGCTGCCAGCCCTCCCGTATCGGATCGATCCAGCGCCAGGCCGCATCCAGCTCGTCGCGCCGCATGAACAGGGTCAGGTTGCCCTTGATGATGTCGGTGAGCAGCCGCTCATAGGCATCCAGTTGCCGGGTCTTGAAGCTGTCGGCCAGGTCCAGCGACAGGTTTACCGGCTTCAGGCGCATGGTCTCACCGGGATTCTTGGCCAGAATCGTCAGGGTGATGCTGTCCTTGGGCTGCAGCGCGATGGTCAGCCGGTTGGGCGACTGGCTGCGCGCTTCCGCATCGAATATCGAATGCGGCACATCTTCGAAGGTGATGACGATCTCGCTGAGCTTTTCCTGCAGGCGCTTGCCGGTGCGCAGGTAGAACGGCACGCCGGCCCAGCGCCAGGTATCGATCTCCGCCTTGATGGCCACGAAAGTTTCGGTGGTGCTGTCTGCTGGAACGCCTGTCTCGTCCAGATAGGCCACCACCGGCTTGCCCACCGCAGCGCCAGCCTTGTACTGGCCGCGCACGGTCTTGTTCAGCACGTCGCGCCCGGCAATGGGTCGCAGTGCGCGCAACACCTTGAGTTTTTCGTCGCGCATCGCATCGGCGTCGCTGGTGGCAGGTGGCTCCATGGCGATGATGCACAGCAACTGCAACAGGTGGTTCTGCACCATGTCGCGCAGCGCACCGGTCTGGTCATAGAACGGCCCGCGGGTTTCCACACCCAGCGTTTCGGCAACGGTGATCTGCACATGACGGATACGCCCGCGGCGCCACAACGGCTCGAACAGCGCATTGCCGAAGCGCAATGCCAGCAGGTTCTGCACCGCCTCCTTGCCCAGGTAGTGATCGATGCGGAAGATCTGCGGCTCGCTGAAGATCGCGCCGACATGGGCGTTGATCTGCGATGCGGATGTCAGGTCCTGTCCCAGCGGCTTCTCGAGCACCACCCGCGACAAGGACGTGGCAAGACCCGCCGAGCCGATCTGGTCGCAGATGCCGGCAAACAGGGTTGGCGCCGTCGAAAGAAAAAAGATGCGGGTGAACGCCTCGCGACCGCGCAGGAACTGCACCAGATCGCCGAAGCTGTCGGGGCGCGCGCCGTCGGCGCGCACGTAATGCAGCCGTTCGGCAAACGCCACCCATTGCGCGACGTCGAATCCGTCCACGGCATGATTGCGGCAGCTGGCTTCCACCTGCGCACGATAGGCGTCGCGGGTGAGGTCACCACGCGCCACACCAACCACCCTGGCTTCCGCGGGAAACTGTCCGGCGATGAAACGGCGGTAGAGCGCCGGCAGAAGCTTGCGCATGGCCAGATCGCCGGTGCCCCCGAACAGGACCAGATCGAACGCTTGCAGTTTCTCCATCAGTGCATGATCCGATATCGCAACAGCGATGGACAATCAGGCCGTGCTTGCCTAGTGTTCGTAGCATGATCGCATTACCGGCGCAGGCGCATCCAACAGTTGTAACCGTCACCGAACGGATTGTCCGCCGCAGCGCACCGCAGCGCGCCCTCTACCTGGCCCGCATGCAGGCTGCACACCGTGATGGCCCTGCCCGCGCACAACATGGCTGCGCCAACCTGGCACATGGCTTCGCAGCGGCTGGCCCCGACAAGGCCGCGCTGCGCAGCAAGCCCTGGCCGAACATTGCCATCGTCTCGGCCTACAACGACATGCTGTCTGCGCACCAGCCCTATGAGCGCTATCCATCGCTGATTCGTGCGGCCGCACGCGACGCCGGCGCAATCGCGCAGTTTGCGGGTGGCGTCCCCGCCATGTGCGATGGTGTCACCCAGGGCACCGACTCGATGGAGCTTTCCCTGTTCAGCCGCGATGTCATCGCGATGAGCACCGCGGTCGCGCTGTCGCACAACATGTTCGACGCCGCCCTGCTGCTGGGCATCTGCGACAAGATCGTGCCGGGCCTGTTCATCGGCGCCATGGCCTTCGGCCACCTGCCGATGATTTTCGTGCCCAGCGGCCCCATGGCTTCGGGCATGTCCAATCCCGAGAAATCACGCATCCGCAACCTCTATGCACAGGGCAAGGCCACGCGCGATGAACTGCTCGCGGCCGAAGCGGCCAGCTACCACGATGTGGGCACCTGCACATTCTACGGCACCGCAAACAGCAACCAGATGCTGATGGAGATCATGGGCCTGCATATGCCGGGTGCGGCATTCGTGCCACCGAATACGCCGCTGCGCGATCAACTCACCATTGCCGCGACGCGACGAGCGGCAGCGCTCAGCGCAGCGGGCGGCAGCTACATGCCGGTCTCGCAGGTGATCGACGAACGCAGCTTCGTCAATGCCATCGTCGGCCTGCTGGCCACGGGCGGTTCGACCAATCACACGATTCATCTGGTTGCGATGGCGCATGCTGCCGGCATCACGATCAACTGGGATGACTTCCATGACCTGTCCGCGGTGGTGCCATTGCTGGCCCGCATCTATCCCAATGGCAAAGCCGATGTGAATCACTTCCAGGCAGCCGGCGGCATGGGATTCCTCATCCGTGAGCTGCTCTCTGCAGGCCTGCTGCATGAGGACGTGCAGACGGTCGCTGGCCAGGGACTGTCTGCCTACAGCCAGGAGCCGGCGCTCACCGATGACGGACTGGTGTGGCAGGATGCCCCGGCTGAAAGCCGCGATCTCAACGTGCTGCGCGGCGCACAGGCGCCATTCAGCGCCGATGGTGGACTGCGCCTGCTCTGCGGCAACCTCGGCCGCTCGGTCATCAAGATCTCCGCCGTGGCGCCGGAGCACCATGTGGTGGAAGCGCCTGCCATGGTGTTCACGGATCAGGCGCAGGTCATCGACGCCTACCGTGCCGGCAAGCTGACACGCGATGTGGTGGTGGTGGTGCGTGAGCAGGGCCCACGGGCCAATGGCATGCCGGAGCTGCACAAACTCACGCCGACGCTGTCGGTGCTGCAATCGCAGGGGCATCATGTGGCGCTGGTCACTGATGGCCGCATGTCGGGCGCATCGGGAACCGTGCCGGCAGCCATTCACGTCTCGCCGGAAAGTCTCTGTGGCGGACCGCTGGCGCGGGTGCGCGATGGTGATGTCATTCGCCTGGATGCCCACGCCGGCACGCTCGAACTGCTGGCTGATGCCGCCGAATTCGCCGCCAGAACGCCCGCTCCGATTGCCAACGCCTCGGCAAACGGAGGCAGCGGAAGGGAGCTGTTCGGCAGCTTCCGCGCCCACGCCACCGATGCCGAATCCGGCGCAAGGACCTGCAACCCATGACGCTTCCCCTGCTCGACATCCTGCGACGCGCACCGGTGGTACCGGTGATCGTGATCCACGACCTCGCCACCGCCGTGCCATTGGCCGATGCGCTGGTGGCTGGCGGCCTGACCGTGCTGGAAGTGACATTGCGCACGCCCGCCGGTCTTCCCGCCATTGCCGCGATGCGCCGTGCCGTGCCGGAGGCCATCGTCGGCGTCGGTACGCTGTCGTCGCCCGATCAGTTCCAGGCCGTCACCGATGCCGGCGCGCAGTTCGGTGTATCACCGGGACTCACCCCTGCGCTTGCGGAGGCAAGCCGCAAGGTCCCCTGGCCGTTCCTGCCTGGCGTCATGACTCCGGGGGAACTGATGCAGGCCCGCGAGCTCGGCTTCAACCTGTGCAAGCTCTTTCCCGCGCAGCAGGCCGGTGGCATCGGCATGCTCAAGGCCCTGCACTCCGTGTTTCCGGACGTTGGCTTCTGTCCCACCGGTGGCATCCATCGCGACAATGCCGCGGACTTCCTGGCATTGCCGAATGTGCACTGCGTGGGCGGCTCGTGGGTGGCACCGACGGATCTGGTCAAGGCCGGTGACTGGCTCGGCATCCGCAAGCTGGCGCAGGATGCGGCGTCGCTGCCGCGCAAGGCTTCCTGAACCCGGTCAACGCTCTGGACGCAGGGCTGCACGCAGCCTATCGCGCCACGCAGTACCGGTTCGATGCCCCCGGCGGCGAACTGCTGTTGCAGGTCGACTGCTGCAGCGAAGACCTGAGCCACCTTCTGCGACACAGGGGACAACCCTGCGCAGCGGTCCTGACCGCCTTCAACCCGGGCAGCGTGCTGCAGGAAGAAAGCAGCAACCTGCGCGCACAGCAGGCGCTGGCAAAGGAGCTGCACGCCCTGGGCCTGGATTGCATTCCAGGTCGCCATGAAGATCCGGGTGGCCGCTGGCCGGCCGAGGCAGGGCTGCTGGCGCTGGGCCTCACCCGCAATGCAGCGCGCGAGATCGCGGCGCGCTACGGGCAGCTGGCCTTCCTGTGGTCCGATGCCGACGCAATACCGCGACTGGTCGAAACTACTTCTGGTGCCGACCTTCCGCCCAGGCCGTGAATGTGCTGCCGGATTGCGCCAGCGTCCTGAGCAGCCCGGCCGGCTCCCAGTCCGCCGCATTGCCCTGGGCCGCATACTTCGCAAGACCAGCCAGCACGGTGTCGAGTCCGATCTCATCGGCGTAGAACATGGGACCGCCGCGGCGGCGCGGGAACCCATAGCCGGATGTGTAGACTACATCGATGTCACCCGGGCGCAGCGCCACACCTTCTTCCAGGATGCGCGCGCCCTCATTGATCATCGAATAGATGCAGCGCTCCACGATCTCGTCGCTGCCGATCGGCTGGTCGCGCGCAACACCCAGCCTGCTGCCTTCACTGCGCAGCAGCCTCAGCGCCTCGTCATGCTGCAGGCGCTCGCGTGATCCAGCCTCGTAGCGGTAATAACCCCTGCCGCTCTTCTGGCCCAGCCAGCCGTGATCGAACAGCACCTGCGAGGCACGATAGAACGTCGCGTCGTCCCTGGGCTGGCGTTCGGGATTGGCGCGACGCACCTTGACGCCCACATCCACGCCGGCCATGTCGAACACGGCGAGAATGCCCATCGCCATGCCGAACCCCTCGAGCGCCGCATCCACCTGTGCAGGCGTCGCGCCCTCCAGGACCAGCCGCTCGGCCTCGCGGGCATACGGCTCCATCATGCGATTGCCGATGAAGCCGAAACACACCTTCGACAGCACGCCCACCTTGTTGAGCTTCTTCGCCAGCGCGAACGCCGTGGCGATGACGTCCCTGCCGGTGGTGTCGGTGCGCACGATCTCCAGCAGGCGCATGACATTGGCGGGGCTCAAGAAGTGCAGACCGATCACATCCTGCGGACGCCCGGTGATGGCCGCGATCAGGTTGATGTCCAGGGTCGAGGTATTGGTCGACAGGATTGCGCCTGGCTTCATCACGCGATCGAGTTCGGTGAAGATGCGCTGCTTGAGATCCATGTCTTCGAAGGCGGCCTCGATTGCAAGATCCACCGCCGCAAAATCCTCGTAGCTGGTGCTGCCCCTGATCAGCGCCATGCGCTTGTCCACATCGGCAGGCGTCATCCGGCCGCGCTTCACGCTGGCGTCGTAATTCCTGCGGATCACGGCGAGGCCGCGGTCCAGCGCGGCCTGATCGACATCCAGCAACACCACGGGAATATCCGCATTGGCAAAGGCCATGGCGATGCCGCCGCCCATGGTCCCGGAGCCGATGACGCCGCAGCTGCCGACTTCACGCGCCTTGTCGGCCGCCGTGATGCCTGGCACATCGGCCACGGCGCGCTCGGCGAACAACAGGTGTTGCATCGCCCGTGACTCCGGCGTACCCGGAAATCCATCGCTCACTGGAACCCGCTGACTTTGAGTTTCTCACCCTGCGGACGGGGATTGGCCCAGGCCATTTCAATTTCTGGCCAGCTCCTGAACATCTCAGACAATCCGGAAGGCCCGCAACATCACCTGTCCCGTGGAGAAGCCGGATGCATCGAGCACCCCGACAAGCAGCGGGGACGCAACATCCTGGTGTTCACCCTCGACAATGATTTCGGGTGCGGTCCGCAGCCCGGCGCTGTTCGCAGGCTTGATGGCCTGGGGGTGGATGCTGCGATCCCTGACCTGGACCAGCACCCCGTCCCGGCGCAACACCGAGTAATGCGCAGCTATCTGCACGGTCTGGCTGGCGGCATCGACGGTCCACTCGATGCGTCCCGTCTGGACCGTGCCCTGCAGCAATGGTCCGGTGATTTCACCGCCGAGAATGGCGGCAGAATATTGCACCGGCGACTGGCCATTTCGCTGCTGCGGTCCGGTGAGGAACCTGCCCTCGAATGCCGGCACGGCCTGCGGCTCGACCTGAGCGGACGACGCTGCGTCGCGAGACGAGGCGTGCAGCACTGGAGAGAGCGAGGCGGCGCCTACTGAACCAAGCAATGAGCGCCTGGACAGCCGTATCCTGGGCATGAACCTCACCGAAATTCGTGAATCCTGTGGCGTCGCAGGATGCGCGGACGGAATGCGGACGTCAACCGGGTTACAACCCCCTTGAGGCCGGATTGGGTGTGATATCCCCGAATCCGGTGCGGGCAAGGAGGTTTTTCGATTAGCTGCGTACCACCGGTGGCGGCAGGGAGCGGACCGCAGCCAGCGCAGACGAACACAGGCCTTCCCCGCCCACAGCCGCATGCGCAATGATCTGCGAGCGCATGCGCGGATCCCAGTAGCGCGAGATATGCAGCGCCACGCTTGCAGGTGCCTCCTGCGGGCCGACCTCACCGTCGAAGAACGCGCTGATGTCGTTGGCCATGCTGACCAGATGCGGAATATTCATGTCAGTTACGTGCGCCGGCCCGCGCGCTCCTGAGCAGCTCCTGCTGCCGAAGATTCTGCTCCTCGTAACGCTTCTGCCACTCGGAGGGCTGCTGCACCTTGGTCACCTGCACCGCAGTCACCTTGTACTCGGGGCAGTTGGTGGCCCAGTCCGAGTTCTCGGTGGTGATGACGTTGGCGCCCGACTCGGGGAAGTGGAAGGTGGTGTAGATCACGCCCGGCTGCACCTTTTCGGTGACGATGGCGCGCAGTACCGTGGTTCCCGCGCGGCTGGCCACGCCCACCCAGTCGCCGGTGGCGATGCCCCGATCTTCCGCATCATGCGGATGGATCTCGAGGCGATCCTCGTCGCACCACTCGACGTTGGGCGTACGACGCGTCTGCGCACCGACGTTGTACTGGCTGAGCACGCGACCGGTGGTAAGGATCAGCGGGAACTTGCCGTTCACGCGCTCCTGCGTCGGCACGTATTCGGTGATGAAGAACCGGCCCTTGCCGCGCACGAACTGATCGATGTGCATGGTCGGCGTGCCGTGCGGAGCGGCGGCGTTGCAGGGCCACTGGATGCTGCCTTCCTGATCGAGCTTCCCGTATGAGACCCCGGTGAAAGTGGGCATCAGCCGCGCGATCTCGTCCATGATCTCGGACGGATGGCTGTAGGGCATTTCATAGCCCAGCGCCTTCGCGAACTGCACCGTCACTTCCCAGTCGGCAAGACCGCCCAGCGGCTCCATCACCTTGCGGACACGCTGGATGCGGCGCTCGGCGTTGGTGAAGGTGCCATCCTTCTCGAGGAAAGAGGCGCCCGGGAAAAATACATGTGCA
>JAATEY010000349.1 GCA_015655465.1 Gammaproteobacteria bacterium
GATTGCCAGGGACGAATTCCGGTTGTCGGGATAGGAGATGTCGCGGCCGGCGCGGATCAGCGTCATGTCGTCCGGATTCAGGTTCTGCCCGGCATATCGCAATCCCACGATATCGCGCCCCGCCTGGATCGTTGCCGATTTGGCAAGCTCGAATCTTCCGCCAACGATGTCCCGCCCCGCGGAAACGAACACCGGCAATCCATCCTGCTGGTGGCGCAGCGCCGCACTCCATGATGCCTGGGTGCCAAAGGCGGTGAGCGCCGAGGCGGCATTGAATGACGCATTGGTTGGCTGCGAAGCTGTCGGAATCACCGCTGCACCCGCATCCAGCAGCGAAACCGTCACGTCGTTGCCTCTGATATCCCGTGCCGCGGCGATGCTGATCTGCCCGCTGTCTGAAGGGTGGGCATATACCGGCGAGCCGGTGAAACTTACATCGCCCGAATAGGCCGCCAGCCGGATATTGGGGGGCTGGAAAGAAATGGCTTCCGCGGAACCGCCGCTGCCGATGAAGGAAATCAGGTGGCCGGAAAACAGTTCCACGCTGCCGCCCGAGCTGCTGACATCCAGGACGGAATCCGGCGTATAGCGCAGGAAATAGGGCACATCGGAAGTCGTGCCCCCGACGGGCACCAGCAGGCTGGACTGGATCATGCCCTCCAGCAGCACATCGCCGCGGGCGCGAACGAAATAACTGGCATCGCCCGCTCCCAGCAGGCTACCCAGCGCTGCGCCGCTGGTGTTCGTGCGCGCACTGCTGATGGCGCCCCCTGCTTCCAGCCGTCCCGTGCCACGCCCCACGTGGAAGTAGCCGCTGGCAAGATTGCGCCCGACATCGACAGTCAGGTCACCGCCGCCAAAGAACTGCCTGTTGCCCGAGGTGACCCTGGCGCTGTCGGCCACCGCCGCGCTGACATTGATGGCATCGCGCCCGGCGCGCAGCCGCAGGTCGCCGCCACCGAGTACACCCACCGACCAGTTGAACTGGTTGAAATTGATTCCCCAGGACGCGTTCGTCGCTCCCGAACGCCGCTGCCAGGCAGCAATGGACCGGTTCACGGAATTGGCCAGGATGTCGCGCCCTGCCAGCACTTCGACGGTGGTGTCCGCATCAGGGTAGGTCGTCCTCACCTGGGAGGTCACGCTGCTGGCGGCCGCTGCAGTGCCGCCGGTATAGACGCTGGCGGTACCGAAGTTGATGTCCCGTGCCGCCGCCAGCAGGATGTCGGCCGCACCGGTGCGCACGACCGTCCCCGCATTGAAAAGCAGGTCCGCGTTCGACGATTGCAGGGTTGCGCCGCGCCGCACGCTGGTGAAATCCGCGCCTGCCACGAAGCCGATGCCGGACGCGGGGCCGGCGAGCAGCTCGATGCAATTGGGGCAGCTGGTAGTGGAAGACGGCGTAACACTGAAGCCATCGGAGATGATTCCGGCGACGGTGATGCTGCCGCTGGCGCGGAAGTTGATGTCGGCTGCCTGGCCGCCAAAGCGCCAGGCCGTGAGGTCGAGCGCGGCCAGGTTCAGGTTGCCGCCCGTCTGCACCAGGTCCAGCGCCGGCCGAACCACCACGTTCGGCGCGGCAGTCAGGTTCAGGCGCGACCGAATCGTCGCGGGCGCCGCGGCCATGTAGCTGGTCACGCTGTTGCGTATGGTCGTGAGCTGGGCGGCAGTGGGTTGTGCGCTGAGGCTGAACTGCAGCAGCGGCGCAATCACCACGGAGCCGAAGCGCGACACATCCGCGGCAAGGTCGACTTGTACGTCGCTGCCGGTTGTTGTCCGCAGCGCGCTGAGGACCAGACGCCCCGACGAGTCGTCGGAAGCAGCAGCAAGCGTCGCACCGGCACCGACCTGCACACGACCCTGTGTGCTGGTCAGTTCAATCGATCCGCCGCGGGTGGTGGCCGACGTGCCATTGGCGCGCAGCACAGCCGTGCCGGCAACCTGCAGATCATCGCGCGCGGCGAGTTGAATCCGTCCGCGTTCACCGCTGCCGGAGGCGTCGATCGTGCCTTGCACGCGCAGCGCGCCCGCATCCGCCGTCAGCTGCACCCTGCGTGCGGTTATCCTCGAGCTGGCGGCAAGGACGAGATCGCCCTGCGTGACTTCATACGCCCGCTCGCGGGCAAAGCCGGAACTTTCGAGACGCTGATTGAGCGCATCGAGGTTGGCAATCTGGCCGGCCTGGATCGACACCGCAGCGCTTGCGGCGCCACTCGCGGAGGCTGCGCCAATGAGTGCACCGGCCAGGTTCGCGGTGCCTGCAGCGGAAATTTCGATATCACCCGCGTCGGCATCGGGTGCACCGGTCACCCGCAGGCTGGTGCCGCCATCGACCAGCAGCGCCCCGCCCGATCGCAACCGGATCGACCCGCCGGGCGAACCCCTGGCCGCGAAGGCTGGCGTGATTCCGCCGACATCGAGCGTCGAACCCGTCCGCAGCTGCAACTGATCGCGCGCGTCCATGGTCAGGACACCTGCAGGCAGCACGATGTCGGATGCGGAGTCGATGGTGCGGCCGGAGAGTGTCAGCATGCCGCCGATGCCGATATCGGCAGGATTCACCGTTGCGGCAGCACCTGCATCCTCGAGCAGCAATGCACCGTCTGGCGCCGCGATCGTCGTCGATGCGCCACCGGCGGTGGTGATTCCCGCGGTGCGAATCCGCAGGTCACCGGATGACGTCAGTGCGCCGGTCCCGATTCCGGTAACGCTGCCGCTGGCCAGCAGTGCAACGGACCCGAAACCCGAATAGGCCTGCGTACCCGGTCCGATCTGCATCGTTGACGCCGTCAGGCTGAGCTGGCCGGAACCGGCTGCGACGCTGGCGGAAGTGTTCGACCCGCTGCCCAGGAATATCCGCTCCGCATCGAAGCGCGATACGGCACCGGCAGTCAGGTTGTTCACCACCGGGCTCAGCAGGCTGATCCGCTCCATGCGAGGGGCACCGCTCACCGCACCGATCGTCGTCGGATCGATCAGGTCGATGGCGGTTCCGGCGGAAACACGCAATGCAACGCCTTGATTGAGCCTGCCGGCCAGGTTCGCATTGATGGCCATCGCATTGGTCGAAGCGGCGGGGGCACCGAACACCACGCGATCCGCACCCAGCGACCAGCGGGCTCCCGTGCCGGTTACCGACTGATCGGCAATGGACGCGCCACCGGGCGCATCGATCAGTATCGAACCATGCGACTCGATCGCGGCGCCCGATGCAATGCGGGCAACGGCGCGCACGGTGCTGCTGGTGGCCGGCCGTTCCGCCACCAGGTCGTGCAGGTCGGAGAGTCCAAGCACTGCTGCGCCCGATGCGTTGGCGCCAACCAGTCGCACGGGAACCGCCGTGGCAAAATTCGCGGCTGGCGGCGCGGCAGATCCGGTGCGCAGCGTCGCCCCGTTCTGCACCGCTATGGATTCGTTCGCGGTCAGCAGCAATTCATCGGCCCGCAGGTTGCTGCCGGCTGCCACCGAAACAGTGCTGGCAACCACCTGCACCTTGCCGTCCGCGTTCAGCACTCCGCCGAGCAGCAGCGTGCCGGGATGCCAGGAATCCAGCGTAGCGACTGACAGGTGGGCCACTCCGGCAGTGGGCGTGCTGCTGACACCGGGATCGATCTGCAAACTGGGCGCAGCGACGCTGATCGTGGCATTGCGGCCCGAGGCGGCGCCAGCCGCCATGACGATACCGCGCGCATCCAGGAAATCGCCCACCTGAATGGACAGCGCGCCCGCATCCGCCGGCAGCGTTCGCGCCAGCAGGGATGTATCGCCGCTGGCGTCAGCGAAGAAGCTGGAGCCGCGCACGTCGGCATAGTCGGCGAGCTGGTGCGCATAGCTGCCCGGGCGCAGCAGGAAGCCCTGATAGCGTCCCCCCTCGATGCCGTCGTTGCCGAAGGATCGAAAGCCCGCGACGATGGTTGCACCGGATGCAGCTGGCACCGACGTGCCCGGCTCGATGTCCGCATATCCGTTCGCCGCCTGCAACAGAAAGGCACCGGGCAACAGCGCATAGCGGGCCGGCAGCAGCATGTAATGACCGGCGGCGATGCCCCCGCCGCCGCCCAGATACACGCCATCTCCGGGCCGCAGATCAGAGCCTTCATACATCAGAGGGTCGTAGGGAGCGTACGCATTGCCTAGCGACGGCACGACTGCATAAAGTCCGGGAATCGTGCCTGCCTTGAGCACATCGCGGGAGCCACCGGTGCCGGGCGTCCACAGGTCGGCAAGCAGGTCGCCGCCACCGGAGACATTCACCGTCGCGCCCTGGTCGATCCGCACCTGACCTGCAGTCAACGACACCGCGCGCCGTGGTACGGCGCTGATCGGACTGGCGCTCTCGGCCGTGATGCCATACACCCAGGAATTCGTGCTGCCTTCATCCACGCGTCCATAGGGCAGCAGCGCGCCGCTGGCACTGACAGAAGTCGTGCTGCCCGGCAACAGCGCAAGGTTGTTCACGGCATTGAGCGAGATGCGGCCAAATGGCGCCAGCAGGCTGCCGCCCTGTTCGATGGAATCCGCGTTGATGGTCACGCCACCCGCAACCGACAATGGCACACCACTCAATGTGCCGTACTGCCCCAGACGCACCGTGTTGCCGACACCGCCGGCTGCATTGATGACGAAATCGACGCCGGTGCCCGGCACCACGCGGGCGGCATTCAAGGTCAGATCGCCCGCGATGTCCAGGCCGCCAAGATTGGTATTGGCGTCATCGGCAAGACGCCCGTTGTCGCCGAGCAGGCTGATCTGTCCCGTGCTGCTGATGCTTGCCGTACGAATGCCGCGCAGGCTGAGAAATCCGGTCAGATCCACCGCATCGGCCTGCAGCGACAACTGGCCAGCGCCGGCCTGCGCCCCGCCACCGCGCGACAGCGTCAATCCGGACCCGAGCCCGATGTACTGCGCACTGAGCCGGCTCGAACCGGATCCCGTGATTGCCAGCACCGGCGACTGCAGCACCAGTCGCTGCGCCATCGCAACGTCGACACCCGGCGCAAGCTCGATCCGGTCGTCGGCAATCAGGCCCAGCGAATCGAAGCCGCTGCTGGCGAGCAGCTGTGGATTGAGAATCGCCAGACCCGTGTTGTCGTCCACCAGGGTTGGTGCACCGGCGCTCAGGCGGATCGTCCGCGGCGCTGTGGGATAACTGCTCTCGGTGCCGTTGCGCACCGAAAACCCGCTGGTCTGCTTCGACAGGCTGACCTGCAAACTGCCGCCGGCCGCGAAACCTGTGCTGCCCTGGCCGCCATGCGCCTCGATGCTGCCCAGCAGGGAAGCCGACTCGACCGCCGTCACCGACAATGAACCGGCGCTGCTGGCAATCGTGGACCGTTGCCATCCCGCTGCCGGCTGGGTAACCGGCAGATCCAGTTGGGCCTGGGTTCCGGAGATATCGATATGGGAGCCAGGCAATGTGACCACCGAACCGCGCTGCGCCGTCAGTGACACCGAACCGCCATTCAGAACCGTGCCGCGCAGCAGTCCGGCATCGTTCGGCTGCAATACGGCGATGCCGCCCACGTCTATCGTCGCCGTCGAACCCAGCCGCAGATGCTGGCCCTGTATGAATCCCTGGTCATGGGCAAATGCAGGGCTCTGCACCGAGAGTTTGATGGTGCCGGCAGGCGACAGGATGCTGCCGTTGAAATCCAGGTTGCCGGAGGTGGCGAACGCCATCGTGGAACCCGGCGCGGCAACGATCCGGGCGGATGCAAATACCAGCATGTTGCCGACTTCCGCGAACGTCGACACGCCACCGTTGGACTTCGCCACCAGCTGCAGGTCCGATGCGGCGCGCAGCTCGACTGGCGGCAGCCGGGCTGCAGCAAAGCCCGATACGCCGCGCTGTGTGGGCCGGCTTGCGGCATCTGCATCCATGTACAGCGTCGATGTGCCCAGATCGAGCCGGCCGCTGACCGTCACTATGTTTCCCGCCGGATCAGCGGCAAGCCGGGCGCCGTCTGCCGTGAGGCGGAACTTCGCAAAGCCGGCGTCGCTGAACAGTCGCGAACTGATTTCCAGCACACCGCCCGTATTGGCGTTGGCACTGACAGTCTGCTGCGGCAGCGCCAGATCGGCGAGCTCGCGGATCCGCAGACGCGGAGCCTGCAAGGTGAAACTCCCGCCCTTTGCGCCCTGCACGCCATAGCCTTCGACCACGAGACCGGACCCGAACGCAAGCGTGCTGCCTTGCGCCGACACGTCGGTGTTGGCGACGATCGATATGGCACCGCCCGCACCGCCAGTCAGCTTCGAATTGAGGTTGAGCCATGCGCCACCGGTGGCGCGCAGGGCGGCGGAATCGCCGATGGCAAGTACTCCGCCGGGCAGCGTCTGCGTCAACGTGATGCTGCCTGCATCGGGCAGCGTCAAACCGGACGGTGTCTGGCCTGGTACCAGCGCATCGTTGGTCCACAGACCGCTGACGTTCATCTGCACGCCGTCACCCACGAAGATGCCGGGAGACGGCACCGGATTGGCAAGCGACAGGAACGAATCCGCCGCGCGCAGTGCAATGGCGCCCGCAGGAATGTCGATCGATCCGTTTACGGTAATACTGGGTGCAGTCAGACTGAGCGCGCCGCCGGCAGCCAGCGCCAGGTCGACATCCGCAGGCAAGGTGATGCCCTTGTCGCTGGCGAGCTGGATGCGCGAAAACCCGCCCGAACGCATGAACTCCACCGGCAGGTTCAGCGACAAACCTGCTGGCAGGTTGGCATCGTTGCCGATGATGACCGGCGTCACGCCATTCGTCAGGTTGATGCGCGGTGCGATGAATCCCGCCACATCCGCAAGGTCGCCGATGATGAACTCACCGCCTGGCGCCATGCGGGAGGCGCTGCGCTGATACGCACCATTGGTCACGCCGCCGAGGAAGGTGCCGTTCAGCAGCATGTTGAATGCCTGGAACTGCAGCGTTCCAGCCGCCCTTCCCTCGACATAGCCCGGATCGTTGTTGGCGATGCCGGGAGCCTGTATGAGGCTGACTACACCCCA
>JAATEY010000326.1 GCA_015655465.1 Gammaproteobacteria bacterium
TCGGTTTCCATTTCGTCCATGCGACCGCGCATCTGCTCGGTGCGTACCTGCGCCTGGCGCGCACGTTCTTCTTCGCGATCGCGGAAATCCAGCAGGTGCCGGCCAATCGCGTCCAGACGCTGCCGCAGCTGGCGACGGATCACGTTCAGATCCGAGCCGGTCGCCACACTGTCGCCCAGCGCCTGCATTTCGCCCGAGATCTGCTGGTTCAATGCTTCGCTGCTGGAGTTGCGCTGCGATTCGTCCTTGGCATTGCCTTCGACATAGCGGGTCAGGGAATCCAGCTGGCTCACCAGCTGGCCGAGCAACAGCTCGAGTTCCTGCCGCACGCGCTCCAGTCCCTGGATGCGCTGGATGACCAGCCCGCCCACACGCTCGATGAGCCCGGGCAACTGGTCGGGTTCCAGGGCGGCTGCAAGCTCACGCCTGACGGCATCTGCAGCAGCCACCAGCCGCGGCTCCTGGCTCAGTTCGGCCAGCAGCCGCATCAGCAGGCCGCGTATGCGTTCTCCGCCCACGACCACGCCAATGTGTACGGTGGTGGTCTGTGAAACAGGTGGAGCGCTCGCGGCCGGTGGCGCCTGGGCGGCCTTCTCGTCCAGCGCCTTGATTCCGGACAGCGTCGGCGACCCCTGGTCGATTTCCAGGACGGCATCGGCAATCGCCTGACCCAATGGCTCCAGCTGTTCCGGCGCGACCTCGCGGCGCACCGCTTCCTTCAGCCGGTTCAGCTCCTGGTCGAGGCGCGGGGACTGGCCCTGCCCTGCCAGGCACAGGCGCCCCACCAGCTTGTACAGGGATTGCTGCCGGTCGCGAAACTGCCTTTCGTCCCGTTCCATGGTACGCAGGCTGTCGAGGTACCGCCTGCGCCAGTCTTCTGAATCTACAGCCTTGAACACGGTCCGATGCCTCGCTACCCGATAACCTTATCGGCAACCTGATCAGCAAACTGCAACTGTGCGAGCCGGGAGTAAAGAGAACTGGTTCGCAGAAGCTCCGCATGCGTGCCCGCAGCCACGATTTGCCCCTGATCCATGACCACGATCCGGTCGGCCGAAAGGACGGTTGCCAGCCGGTGCGCGATGATCAGGGTGGTGCGTGAACTCATGAGCCCTTCCAGGGCGCGCTGCACCAGCTGCTCGCTCTCGGCATCCAGTGCGCTGGTGGCTTCGTCCAGCAGCAATACGGGTGGGTCCTTCAGGATCGCGCGGGCAATCGCGATGCGCTGGCGCTGCCCGCCCGACAGCCGGGTGCCACGTTCGCCCAGGAATGTGTCATATCCCTGCGGCAGCCTGCGGATGAAATCATCGGCGGCGGCGGCAACTGCAGCGGCTTCCACGTCGGCATCGCTGGCTCCAGGCCGGCCGTAACGGATGTTCTCGCGTGCGCTAGTGCCGAACAGCACCGTATCCTGCGGCACCAGGCCGATCTGGCCGCGCAGCGCCACCGGGTCGGTCTTCGCGATATCGATGCCATCCAGCTGGATGCTGCCGGTGGCAGGGTCGTAGAAGCGCAGCAACAGTTGCAGCATCGTACTCTTGCCTGCGCCAGAAGGCCCGACCAGCGCCAGCGTCTCGCCGGGCGCAATTTCGAGCGCAATGCCCTTCAAGGCAGCGGAGTCGGGGCGGGACGGATAGTGGAATGTCACTGCATTGAAGCGCAATGCGCCCTGTGCCCGCTGCGGCAATGAAACCGGCTGCAGCGGCGCAGCGATTGCCGGCCTGGCTTCCAGCAGTTCCACCAGCCGTTCCATCGCACCCGCGGCGCGCTGCACTTCCCCCCACTGCTCGATCAGCGCGCCTGCCGACAGCGATACGAACCCGGCGTAGAGCAGGAACTGGCCCAGCTGCCCACCGGTCATGTCACCGGCCACCACCGCGCGTGCGCCCAGCCACACCACAAAGGTGACGGCACCCATCACCAGTATCGTGCCCACCGCGGTCAGCGTGGAGCGAACGCGGTTGCGCGCAATGGCGGTGTCGAAGCCGGCTTCCACGGCTCCGCTGTAGCGACTGCTCTGCAATGATTCGAGCGTGAAGGCCTGGATGGTCTGCATGGCGTTCAAGGTCTCGCCCGCCAGGCCGCTGGAATCAGCCACGCGATCCTGCGAATCACGCGACAGCCGCCGCACTTTCCTGCCCACGGTGAACAGCGGCAGCATGATTACCGGTATCAGCACCACCATGATGCCCATCAGCTTCGCACTGGTTGCACCCATCATCACCAGCGCGCCAAGCAGGTTCAGCGCCGAGCGCAGGGTGATGGAGATTCCCACGCCGGAAATGGACTGCACCAGGGTGGTATCCGTGGTCAGGCGCGACAGGATTTCACCGGTGCGCGTCACTTCGAAGAAGGTCATGTCCAGGCGCACCACGCGGTCATAGACCGCCTTGCGCACATTCGCGACCACCCGCTCACCCAGCCAGGTCACCAGATAGAAACGCAGCGCTGCGAATACGCCGAACACCACCGCGGCGCCCAGGAACGCGATGAAATAGCTGTTTACGGTGCCTGCGTCGCGCGTCGCCATGCCGTGGTCGATCAGGTATCGCACGGCCACCGGCAGCGCCAGCCCCGCAGCGGATGCAATGATCAATGCCAGCATCGCCAGCACCAGTGTGCCCCGATACGGCCGCAGGAATGGCCACAACGCATTCAACGGCCGCAGTGACTTGCCCTTGGGCCGGCCCGCCGCGCTGGAATCACTCATTGGTCAGGCCAGCCGGTTGAGGCCATTGTAGGCAGCAATGCGGTAGGCCTCGGCCATGGTCGGGTAGTTGAAGGTAGTGTTGATGAAGTAGCGCAGGTTGTTGATGTCGCGACTGGCCATCACGGTCTGGCCGATGTGCACGATCTCCGAAGCATTGTCGCCGAAGCAGTGCACGCCCAGTATCTCCAGCGTTTCGGCGTGAAACAGGATCTTGAGCATGCCGACGCGCTGGTTGGTCATCTGGGCACGCGCCAGGCTCTTGAAGTGCGTATGGCCGACTTCGTACGGAATGCCTCCATCCTGCAGTTCCTTTTCCGTCTTGCCCACCGAGGAAATCTCCGGAATCGTGTAGATGCCGCTCGGAATCAGGTCCGGCCGGCGGGGCGGTGTGGCGGGATCGACGATGTACTGGCCGACATAGCCACCCTGCTGGTACGCGGCACTGGCCAGCGCCGGCGGCCCGATGACATCGCCAGCCGCAAAGATGTTCGCCGCCGCGGTCTGGTAGCGTTCATTCACCGCGATCTGGCCGCGCTGGTTTGCCTTGAGGCCCACTGCCTCGAGATCCAGGCCATCCGTATTGCCGGTGCGGCCATTGGCCCACAGCAGCAGGTCCGACTTGATCTTGCGGCCCGATTTCAGATTGAGCAGCACGTCATCGGCGCGCGCCTCCAGGAAATCGAACTGCTCGTTGTGCCGGATGATGCAGCCCTGGTCGCGCAGGTGATAGGACAGCGCCTCGGCGATTTCCTCGTCCATGAACGACAGCAGCCGGTCCTGCGTGTCGACGAGCGTGACCTTGGTGCCCATGTTCAGGAATATCGACGCGTACTCGCAGCCGATCACGCCGGCGCCATAGATCGTGACGCTGAAGGGCGATTCCGTGCAGCGCAGTATGCTGTCGCTGTCACAGACGCGCGGATGCGAGAAATCGAGCCCGGGCGGATGGTAGGGGCGCGACCCGGTGGCGATCACGAACCTGTCGGCGCGCACGGTGAACGGCGCTTCCAGGCGCGGGGTGATCTGCAGGGTATTGCCATCCAGGAACTTCGCCGCTCCTTCCAGCACGGGAACGCGATTGCGTTCGTAGAAGCGCCGGCGCAGCTGCACCTGTGCCTCGATGACGCCGGAAGCGGTCGAGAGCAGCTCCGGCAATGTCACCTTCAGCGAAGCAGCAAGCTTGTGCAACATGGGGTTGCTGCGCAGGTCGCTCAGGGTCTTCACTGCATGGCGCAATGCCTTGCTCGGTATGGTGCCCCAGTGGGTGCAGCCGCCGCCAACCTCGATGTAGCGTTCCACCACCGCCACCTTGCGGTGATTCTTGGCCAGCATCATGGCCGCGCCTTCGCCCGCGGGGCCCGTGCCGATCACGACAACGTCATAGTGTTCCATTCGGCCATGCTAACGAGCGGGTGGCAGAAGTGCAGTGTAGTACTTCAGGGATGCGACACCGTTCAATCGTCCTGCGGTTCCTGCCCCGGAAACAGCACGTCCTGAAACCCGAATTTGGTCAGGTCCCGGATGCGCATCGGGTAGAGGATGCCGTCCAGATGATCCACTTCGTGCTGCACCACCCGCGCGTGAAACCCGTCGACCGTGCGGTCGATGGCCTTGCCCCGTGCATCGAAGCCCTGGTAGCGCAGGCGTGCAAAGCGGGGTACCAAGCCCCGCATGCCGGGCACCGACAGGCATCCCTCCCAGCCCGCCTCTTCATCGGTGCCAAGCGGCGTGAGCACCGGATTCACCAGCACGGTTGGTGGAACAGCCGGCGCATCCGGATAGCGCTCGTTGCGCTCGAAGCCGAAGATCACCACTCGCAGCGACACCCCGATCTGGGGTGCGGCAAGTCCTGCGCCGTTGGCATGCTGCATGGTGTCCTGCATGTCTGACACCAGTGCACGCAGTCCGGGTGTATTGAAATGCGCGACTTCCGCCGCCCGCTGCAGCAGCAGCAGATCGCCCATGCGAAGTATGGTTCTGACTGTCACCCCGGGCTCTCTGCCTGCGCATCGGATCCGATGGCGGATTCGACAAACAAAAGCCCGGACAAGCCGGGCCTTTGCATCAGCTCTTGTGGAGCAGCAGGCGCTTACCAGCGACCGCCGCCGCCACCGCCGCCACCGCCCGAACCGCCGCGATAACCACCACCGCCGCCGCCCGGACGTCCACCGCCACCACCGCCACCGGTGCGCGGCTTGTCCTGCGCTTCGTTGACGCGCAGCGGACGACCGCCCATCGAATAGCCATTCAGCGCCTGGATTGCGCGAGCGGAATCCGCCTGCGGCATTTCCACGAAGCCGAATCCACGCGGGCGACCCGTTTCCCGATCCGTCGGAAGTGCCACGGACTCAACCGTGCCGTGCTGCGAGAACAGCGCGCGCACTGCAGCCTCGTCCGCCGTAAACGGGAGGTTGCCTACGTAAATCTTCGCCATGAGTACAGATCTCCAAACAGTATTAAAAACACCTGATCGGAGACCCTTCCACTACAGCTCTCGCGCTTGACGGCACGACAGGACAGAAGCCGGATGACCAACGATCGGCCGATATTCTATACGCGGCTCCGCGCTGGAAAGAAGCGTTTTCTGGCCTTGTCAACCCCTTTTTCGGCATAACAGGCTGCCGCGGCAGCGTGTTGCATTATCAACTGCTTATTGCCTGTCGCCTGCCCAACGTCATGCCCGGGCAGCAGTGGTCAGACCCAAGTGATATTGCAGCCATGCAGAGATATCGAAGACCTCCGGTTCACACAGGCTGTGGCCAATCGAGTACTGCCGCCATTCCACCAGCAATCCTGCCGCCAGCATGACGTCGCGCGACTGCTCACCGAATGCATGCAGCACCACCACATCCTCGCGCCCATGACACATCAGTACGGGGGTGGTGCAGTTGGCAAGATTCACGTCCTGCGTCAGGCGGCTGCGCAGTGGCAGATAACAGGACAGCGCGATGATGCCGCACAGTCGCTCGGCATGACGCAGACCCACGTGCAGCGCAGTCGCACCACCCTGCGAAAAGCCTGCGAGCACGATTCGCCTCGATGCAATGCCCGCACTGCGCTCGCGTGCGATATAGCCCTCGATGCGCGCACGCGTCTCTTCCAGGCCGGCTTCATCATCACGCCCTTCGGGAGTGAGCTCGCGAATGTCATACCAGGCACGCATGGCGTAGCCGGCATTCACCGTCACCGGCCGGACGGGGGCGTGTGGAAACACAAACCGCACCCGTGCCGACTCCGGCAGATTCAATTCCGGAATCATGGGCACGAAGTCGTAGCCATCAGCGCCCAGGCCGTGCATCCAGATGACGGTCGCGTCGGCGGGGCCGGCTGCAGGCGCAAGGACAACGGCATCTTCGCTTTCGGTCATCACGGTGTGCATGTTCATGCTCCGCGCAATGGCACGGCCTTGCTGGCCTGCTCGATCAGGAACAGGTCCGTGAGCAACGCACGCAGGTGCACCGAGGCGTTGAGGTTGTCCACCAGCAGCGAGGCGATCTTCTCGCGGCTCAGCACCACGGCAATTGCGCCACGCGCGGTTTTCACATCGCGCTCCACGGCATCCGTGAAATCCGCGACACCGGATGGAGCGGGCGCGGCAGCAAACGCCGCGCGTGTCGAACCCTGCATATTGGTCAGGGCCTCGTGCATGCCGGTCAGCGTGGCGCGCAGCTCGGTGCCTGCGTCTTCCTGCCGTCCCTGCGCTGCATAGGCCAGCAGATATTCATAGCCGCGCTCGATCACTTCGATGCGCTCGGTCAGCAACACAGCTTCAGTCACCACGATCCACCCGCTCCAGGTCATGTTCGGCTTTCAGGTCGCCGCGTGCAATCCAGCCACGGACCATTGCACGCAGATAGGCACGCTTCTCCGGCAGGATGCCGAAATAGACGTGCACGAGAATCAGGAACACCGACAGCAACGCCGCCAGATCATGCAGCAGCGTCAGGAAACCCCAGATCGCAAGCGGGCGTGCATAGGGGTCGCGCGCGAGGAACGGCACGCCGGCCTTGCGCAGCAGCAGCAGGCCGGTGACGATCGCCACCAGCACCGCCACCGTCCAGGCCAGATGCATCAGCTTCTGCGGCAGTGTGTATTTGCCCGCGCGTCTGCCTGCCAGATCGTCGCCGTTCAGGGTCAGCATCGTCGCCGGGCGTTGCCAGAACAACGCACGCACGATATGCAGCAGGATGACCGCGGTCAGCAACAGCCCCGCCACCCAGTGAATGGTGTACCAGGCAAAGTGCACACCGATGACCGGCAACAGGCTGGTGACGAGCAGCACCGTCATGATTGCGGCCATGAGCCAGTGGAACAGCCGGTCGATGCCGGCATGACGGAGAATCCTGTCGTTGTGCTGCGCCATGCGCGTCACCCCCCGCCCTTGCGCGCGCGGCGTCGACTGAACGCGCGATAGACCAGGTGTGCGACGATCACCGCCACGCCGGTCCAGAACGCCACCGGCAGCAGCTCCCAGGAGGCACCGTTCACCACGCGCTCGCCGAAACTGTCGTGTCCGTATCGCAGAATGTTCATGTTCATGCGCCCCGTATCGCGCGGCGGATCAGGTTTTCCATCAGCGGCAACTTGAACTGGTTGAAGTTGAGCGCGCGTGCACCGCCGGTGGCAAGTTGCGCCACCTTGTCCGCCGTCGCTGCATTGCGCGTGGCGCCGACCAGGGCGCGCTCCACGGCCGTCACACGCCACGGAACACAGGCCACGGCTCCGCAGACAATCCTGGCGTCGCGGATCACCTCGCCTTCCATGCGGAACGCAGCGGCCACGCTCACCAGGGCAAAATCCCAGGTGGTGCGGTCGGCCACTTTCTCGAAATGGAACTGCGCGCCGGACCAGGTGGCTGGAATACGCACGGCCGTGAGGATCTCGCCCGGCTCGATCACCGTCATGCGGCGGATGTCGATGTCCGGCCCCACGAAGAACGCAGCAGCGGGCACCACGCGTTCGCCGCTGCGGCCGGCGATGACCATCTGCGCATCCAGCGCCACCAGCGCGTTGGCCGTATCGGATGGCGTGACCGCCACGCAACGGCTGGCATTGAAGATGGCATGCTCGCGGTTCTGGCCCTCGGGGGTATCGGCGTAACACATGTTGCCGCCGGCGCGATAACAGTCCACGCCACCGCGGTAATACCAGCAGCGCGTGTCCTGGCAGAGATTGCCGCCGAGTGTGCCCGCGTTGCGGATCTGCGGACTCGCCACGCGACCCGCAGCGCTGGCCAGCAGCGAATAGCGACTCCTGATGACGGCGTCGTCCTCGATCTCCGTGAGCGTGGTCAGCGCGCCGATCTCGATGCCGGCATCGCGCACGCGCACACCCCGCAGGGCGGCAATGCCGGAAAGATCGATCACTGCACTGGTGCGCCGGGTGCGGTTCTTCAACCAGTCGAAGCTGTCCTGGCCGCCGCCGACCAGCCAGCCGTCCTCGCCCAGGCGCGCAGCCAGATCAAGCGCAGCCTCCAGCGTGTCGGGCTGGTACAGATCGAAATGCGGCATCATGTCCTTCAGCATTTCGACCTCACTGGCAGTTGACCTGCAGCGGCCCATGCGCCTGCGGGTGGCCTGCAAGATGATTCAGGATCATGTCCGGCACCACCGGCGTGCGATTGAACACATGGCCGCCGATGGCCTCGGAAATGGCGCATAACAGAACGGAACCTGCGCAGCCCAGCAATGGTTCACCGATGCCCTTGGTGCCCAGCGGGCTCGACGGATCCGGCAGGTCCACGCCAGCCACGCGGAAGCGGCGCGCCACATCGCCGTAGGTTGGCGGCTTCGCCTGGTAGAAACCCACGTTTGCCGGCATCCCGTTCTGCGGGTCGTAGACGATGCGCTCGAGCCCGGCGACGCCGAAGCCCTGCACGGCACCACTCTTGATCTGCGTTTCGAGTCCCGCGGGATGGATCACCGTGCCGCAATCGGCCACGCCCACGTAGTCCTGGATCACGTAGCGGCCGGTTTCCAGATCCATCTCGATCTCGATGAAGGCCGCCGCGAACGCCGCCGGTGCGCCCAGCATCGGCAGGTTGTCTTTTGCCACGCCAACCAGCCCGGTGCCGGCAATGGCCGTGGCCGAGAGCTGCGTCATGGCGTTGATGTCCTTGGGCAGCTCGTGCCCGTCGAACTTGCCGCCAAGCTTGATGGCACGTTGCGCCGCTTCGCCATAACTCATGCCGGTGCCTGGGCTGCCCTTGCGGAAAACACGGCGCCCATCGATGTCGTACTGTTCGGACGAACCACCGTATTGTTTCGCCGCAATCTCCTTCAGCTTGGCCACAGCATCCATCGCCGCCACGTAGTTGGTGCGCGCCATGGTGAAATTGGTGTTGCTGCCGAACTGGCCGATGTTCCAGGGCAGATTGCGGCGGCTGTCGCCGCGCTCGATCACCACATCGGCCCAGTCCACCTTCAGCACTTCGGCCGCGATGCGCGAGGTGCTCGAATGCGAGAAGGTGCCGAGATTGCCGACGCCGGTGTGCACATGCACCTTGCCGGAAGGCAGGATGCGCAGCAGTCCGTCGAAACCCGAGAAACCGGCGGGATGGAAGGCCTGGCCCACCGCCACGGCCGTTACCTTGCTGCCATTGCGCTGGCCGTTGCGCTTCAGGCGCTCCTGCCAGTCGAAGATCGCCGCGCCCTTTTCCAGAGCTTCCTTCAGATAGCAGCTGGATACCTTGTTCCGTTGCGCGCCGAAGGGGGCATTGAGTCCCGGGCCATTGCGCAGGCGGATGGCCAGGCGATCGATCTTGAGCTCGCGCGCCGCCTTGTCGAGCAGCGGCTCCATGATGTGGCAGATCTGGTTGTAGCCAGGGCCACGCTGCGCGCTGCGGATGGGAGAATTCGCATACACCGGCATGCCGCGCCAGCGCATGGCTTCGGGCTGGTAAAGGATCGAAAGCCCGTCGGCGGCGTTGCGGAAGTCGAAGAAGCTCTGGGAGGCGCCATTTTCCTGGATCACGTACAGGTCGGCAGCCAGCAGCCTGCCATCCTCGGCAAAACCCAGTTTCACCTGGCCCTGGAACCCCAGGCGCGCACTGCCGTGGTAATACTCCTCCGCGCGGCTGATGCGCATCATCACCGGCCGGTTGATCTTCTTCGACAGCAGCGCGGGCAGTGCCTGCAGCGGATAGGCGCCGCCCTTCGAGCCGAAGCCGCCGCCGCAGTATTCGGCAATCACCACGAGGTCGGCAGGGGCGATGCCGATGAGGCCCGCCAGCGCCGGGGCGATGAACGACTGGCTCTGTGACGACACGTGCACGATGCACTTGCCGTTCTGCCAGTAAGCCATGGCCGTGCGCGGCTCCATGCTGTGGTGGGAGTTGCTGGCGTGCACGAAGGTTTCGTCGAGCACCAGCTTCGCCTTTGCGAAGGCCGGGTCCACTTCGCCGTAGCTCCACTCCTGCGCCGCCTTGCCCATGGGCATGCGCTTGCCGGCATTGGCGAAGTCCTCGCGCGTCCACTTCAGCGTCTGGAACTTCACGCCCGCCGCACCCACATTGCCGTCGCTGCGGGCATCGGGCTTGTCCGGATGCAGGCTGGCCAGCGGATCGACATGGAAGGGCAGCGGTTCGTATTCAACCCGCACCTTTTCGAGTGCATCCTGTGCGGCGGTTTCGTCTTCCGCGGCCAGCAGCAGGATCGGCGCACCGATGTAGCCCGGCTCTTCGGTCAGCAGCGGGATATCCGGCGCTGCCGGATTCCTGACGTCGGAAGGCAGCAGCACGCCCACGTAGCCGGGTACTTTCGCGGCCTCGGTCAGATCGATGCGCTTCACGCGCGCGTGCGGGTACGGGCTCGCCAGCAGGCGTGCGAACACCATGCCTTCGACGCGGAAATCCTCGGCGTACTTCGCCTCGCCGGTGACCTTGGCCACCACATCGTGGGGAAGGAAATCCTGCCCCAGCAGCTTATGCGCCATGATGGATCTCCGTGAGATTGCCGGCCGCCCGCATGATGGCATTCAGATAATTGTCGTAGGCGCCGCAGCGGCAGAGGTTGCCGGACATGGCATGGCGCGCTTCCTCGCGGCTGGGTTTCGGGTTCTTCTGCAGCAGTGCCACGGCAGCGACCACCTGCCCCGGGGTGCAGAACCCGCACTGCGGGCCCAGTTCGTCGACAAAGGCCTGCTGCACGGGATGCAGCTCGCCGTCGGGTCCGCGCAGACCTTCCACGGTGACCACCTTGCGGCCACGCACGCCGTGGGTGAGCGTGGAGCAGGCGTAATAAGTCGTGCCATCGATCATCACGGTGCAGGCGCCGCATTCGGCGCGATCGCAGCCGAGCTTGGTGCCCGTCAGCCCGAGCTTGTAGCGCAAGGTCATCGCCAGGGTTTCCTGCGGCAGCACGTCCACGCGCCGCAGCTGCCCGTTCACGTTGATCGAGACCAGTCGTTCGACTGCGCCTGACACCTGCCGCCGGGCCGGAGCGCAGCCAGCCAACCCGCCCATGACGAAGCTGGCGGATGAGGCAACGGCTCCCGAGGCAATGACGCGCTTGATGAATTCGCGACGGGAAAGACGGCGGGCTTCCGCTGCTGCATCGACAGTCAGATCACTCATGGAGCCCCCTGAAAAATACCGCAGGAAGCGTACACTGTGATGGAACACCAGTCCAAGCGGACGCGGGAATTCGCATGACCCAGGATAGCTGGTCCCTGAGCGTCAACGGGCGCACATACCAGGTCAGCGCTGCGGCAGACACGCCGCTGCTGTATGTATTGCAGAACGACCTGTCCCTGAAGGGACCGCGCTTCGGCTGTGGCCTCGCGCAGTGCGGCTCCTGTTCCGTGCTGCTGGATGATCGCGAGATCCGCGCCTGCGTTACGCCGGTCAGCGCAGTGGCAGGAAAAGCCATCACCACGCTGGAAGGCATCCCCGCCTGGTATGCAAGGAAGCAGGGCCTGCGGCGCGCGCCCGAAATGCATCCGGTGCAACAGGCACTGGTGGACGAACAGGCGCCGCAATGCGGCTATTGCATGAATGGCATAGTGGTCAAGGCTGCCGAGCTGCTCGCGGACAACCCACATCCCGACGAAGCGCAGATCCGCACCGCCCTGAATGGCCACCTGTGCCGTTGCGGCGCCTATCCGTCGATACTGCGCGCCGTACAGAAAGCCGCGAAATCATGATCGAAAGCGAATTCACCGCCGACCGACGCAGTTTTCTGAA
>JAATEY010000297.1 GCA_015655465.1 Gammaproteobacteria bacterium
GATGGCGCCGTCGGCGAACCGCACCACGCGATCGCCGATCTTCGCGATATCCGCGTTGTGCGTGATCAGCACGGTGGTGGTGCCCAGGTCCCGGTTGGCGGTGACCAGCGTTTCCAGCACGCGGATGCCGTTGGCCACTTCGAGCGCGCCCGCGGGTTCGTCACACAGCAGCACATGCGGGCGTTTGGCAATGGCGCGCGCAATGGCAACGCGTTGCTGTTCCCCCCCGGAAAGCTGCGCCGGGAAATGATGCGCGCGGGTTGCCAGGCCCACCAGCGCCAGCGCATCGGCCGCCGACATCGGGTCATCCGCCACCTCGGTAACCAGTTCCACGTTCTCCTCGGCAGTAAGACTTGCGATCAGGTTGTAGAACTGGAACACGAAGCCGACGTGATGGCGCCGGAAGTGCGTGATCTCGGCATCGCCCGCACTGGCAAGGTCGAGGTTGCCGAACCAGGCATGACCTGCCGAAGGCCGGTCCAGTCCACCCAGGATATTGAGCAGCGTGGACTTGCCCGAGCCCGATGGCCCGAGCAGCACGATCAGTTCGCCGCGCGCCACACACAGGTCCACGCCGCGCAGCGCGAGCACCGCGGCGTCGCCCTCGCCATAGCGCTTCTGCACGCCTTCCAGGCGGAACACGGGTTCTGCTGCATCTGTGGGCCGGTTCATGGGATTCATGATGCGCGATAATTTATAGTCGCGGCAATTATCCCCCGACCGAAGTTCCCGGAGCCTGACGATGCAACTGGATGCCCTGCCGATTGGCGCGAACCCCCCGCATGAAGTGAATGTCGTGGTGGAGGTTCCCGTGGGCGGCGAGCCGATCAAGTACGAGATGCACAAGCCATCGGGCGCGCTGGTCGTCGACCGCTTCCTCTATACATCCATGCGTTATCCGGGCAACTACGGCTTCATTCCCCATACGCTGTCGGAAGATGGCGACCCCTGCGATGTGATCATCGCCAACCAGCGTGGCCTGATGCCAGGTTCGGTCATCGCCGTGCGCCCGGTGGGCGTGCTCAAGATGCTGGATGAGGCAGGTGGCGACGAGAAGATCGTTGCCGTGCCCGTGCCGAAACTCACGCGCCGCTACGAACATGTGCACAACTACACCGACCTGCCGCTGATCACCATCCAGCAGATCCAGCACTTCTTCGAACACTACAAGGATCTGGAATCCACCAAGTGGGTGAAGGTGACCGGCTGGGGCGACGCCGAAGAAGCCCGCGGCTTCATCACCGCCGGTATCGCGCGCCTCGCTGCTCATCAAGAAAAATAAGATGATCGGCGCGTAGCGGCATCTCCTGCAGGATATGCCGCGTGACCCGCTCGTAGTGGGCGATGAAGCGCGCGATGGCGTCATCGCTCATCACCCGGCTGGCGTCGCCGCCTTCCCGTGCCAGCCTTTCGCGCAGGCGGTGTTCCTGTTCGCTGCGCCAGCGTTGCACTACTTCAAACGATGGTGCGGCCAGCAGCACCAGCAGCGACAGGCGATTGAACAGCGCGGGATAACTGCTGGTCAGCGCCGCATTCACATAGCCGCGCCAGCGACCATCGGGGTCTTCATCCCGCTCCAGCGCATTGACCGGTTGCGCCAGTTGCGCTGCCGTCTGCGGCAATGCGCCCACGCACCAGCCTTCCAGGATCACCACCCGCATCGGTCCCTGGCAGGAGCGCCACTGGCTGCGCGGGCGCCTGTCATCGGTGGCCTTGTCGAAGGCCGGCAGCAGCGTGGGCTCGTCTTCTGCCAGTGAATCGATGGTCGCCTGCGCCAGCTCCACGTCGTGGGTGCCCGGCACGCCGCGCGTGATCAGCAGCGGGTGGACGGTGCGCGCCAGGGCACTGCGCTCGGCCCGCGGCAGGTAGAAGTCGTCGATGGAAAGCGCCACCGCCGGCAGGTCTTCCCGCTGCAGGATCTCCACCAGCGCCGCAGCAGCCGTGGACTTGCCGCTGCCCTGGGCGCCGCACAGCCCGATCACCACCATGTGGTCGCTGAGCCGGGCGCGCGCTGCAATGGCCGCGCCCAGCGGCAGCAGCGCATGGGCAATGGTCAGGCGATAGGCGTCTGGCAGCCGTTCCCGCTGCAGGAATTGCCCGATCCAGTCCTGCATCGGAATGCCCTAGACCACCGGATCGCGCAGCGGCGCACCTGCGAAATACGCCTCCAGGTTCTGCGCGACGCGCATGCCCATGGCCGTGCGGGTCTCCACGGTGGCGCTGCCCAGATGCGGCAGCAGCACCGCGTTCTCCAGCTGCAGCAAGCCCGGATGTACGCGTGGTTCTTCTTCGTATACATCAAGCCCGGCCGCAGCAATGTGCCGCCCGGTGAGCGCCGTGACCAGCGCGGCCTCATCGATCACCGGGCCGCGTGCGGTATTGATGAGCACCGCGCCGGGCTTCATGAGCCGCAGCCGTTCGGCGTTGACCAGGTGGAAGGTGCTGGCACCACCCGGGCAGTGCAGTGACACCACATCGCACACGGCCATCAGTTCGTCGACGGAATCGATGAACTCGGCGCCGGTCTCCTGCTCGACTGCAGTGCTGGCACGACGGCGGCCGTTGTAGGCGATGCGCATGCCAAAGGCATGGTGCGCCTTGCGCGCCGTGGCCTGCGCAATACGACCGAAGCCGATCAGGCCGAGCACCTTGCCGGCAAGGCTCTGGCCCATCATGTGCGTGGGGCGCCAGCCCGTCCAGCGGCCAGCGCGCAGTTCGCGCTCGCCTTCGCCGGCGCGCCGCGTGGTCATGAGCAGCAGCAGGATGGCCAGGTCCGCCGTGGTGTCGGTCAGCACATCCGGCGTGTTGGAGACGCGGATGCCCAGCCGCTTCGCGGCCTCGATATCGATGTGGTTGTAGCCCACGCCGAAATTGCCGATCAACTGCACGCGGCGGCTCTCGGCGGCCAGCACGCTGTCGTCGATGCGATCGGTGACAGTAGGGCAGAGCGCGTCGTGGTCACGCATTGCGTCGCGTAGCGCGGCTGCGTTCATGGGCACGTCGCTGTCGTTCAGCGTCACGTCAAAGCGTTCGGCCAGATAGCGCTCGACTTCTTCGGTCCAGCGGCGGGTCAGCAGGATGCGAGGTCTTGCGCTCATATCAGGCGCTCCGCGTGCCAGGTCATGCGGTGGGTGCTGGTTGTGTCCAGGTTCATCTCAATCCCGTCAGAAACGTGGTCCATGCAGTCGCGGCACTATATAGTGACGGCCCATGCATAGGTACCGGTCCACCACACGATGCCTGCTGGTCTGCGCGGTGGCACTTGCCGCCACTGCCTGTGCCTTGCCGTCGTCACGCGACAACGTCGAAGCCGCAGCCCAGCTGGTACGTTCTCAATCCCGCGCCAGTCTCGAATGGCGCCGCAATCCCGCAGAAGACGAGGCAGCCCGGGTTCGCGCGGCAGCCTTGCTCGATGATGGCGTTACGCTGGACGAAGCGGTGGCGGTGGCATTCCTCACTCATCCCGGCCTGCAGGTGGCGCTGGAGCAGCTGGCGATTTCCCGGGCCGAACTCGTGGCTGCGCTGACGCCGCCCAATCCGGTTGCGATCATCGGTTCGCGCAAGCCCGGTGGTGACTTCGCAGCGTTTTATCCCGAGCGCAGCCTCAGCATCGGTGTGCTGCAGAACGTGATCGCGCTGCTGAACATTCCGGATCGTGCCGCGGTTGCCCGACATGACCTGGAACGCGTGCGCTACGAAACCGCACAGCAGGCAGTGACTCATGCAGTAGCCGTGGTGCAGGCATGGCTGGAGTACAGCGCAGCGCTGCAGATCCATGCCCTGAACGAGCACCGCCTGGCGGCAGCGAATGCGGCCGCTTCGAATGTCACGCCGGATGCGGCGCCGGCATATGACGATCGACCAGGTGCAAAGACTGAATGGATCCGCTCGGAGCTTGCCGTTGCCACCACCCGCGGCAACCTGGGTGAACTCATGGGGGTGACTGGCTGGCGCGACGACTGGCAGGTGCTGGTCCACCTGCCGGCAGTGCCCGACACCGACCCGGATCCGGTTGCCATCGAAGCCGCGGCCATGCAGCAGCGAATGGATCTGCAGGCTGCGGCTAAAGCAGTCGACGTGCGTCTGCGCGCGCTGGCTACCCAGCGCCGCTTCCGCTGGCTGAACCAGCTGGACTTCGGCGTGTTCCGCGACAAGGCAATTGGCGGCACTTCATTCACCGGTCCCAACGCCGTGGTGGAGCTGCCCCTGTTCGACCAGCGGCAGGTGAAGCTGCTGCAGGGCGATGCCGAACTGCGTATTGCGATGCGCCAGCTCGAGGCGGCGCGGCTCGCAGCACGCACCGAGATTCGCCTGCATGTGGCCGAACTGCTTGCCTTTCGCCGCCAGCTGCAGGGCTTCGATCATCAGGCAGATCTGGCTGACGATGCGGCCTGGATCGGAGCGGTGCGGGAATACTGGCGCGCGCGCTCGGCGCTCGCCCTGTCAGCCGGCGACTGGGCTGCGATCAGCGGTCTGTAACGGTGCGCACCGGGCCCGACCGGGCTCCGGCGTGCAATTCCAGGGTGCGCAATCAATGTTGTGTTTTGGCAACGACGCTGTTGCTCAACAGCGGCGCGCCTCAACCAAGCCTGCATTCCGGGCTGCTTCACGCCTGTGAACCGAGAATCCACTGCCCGGACAACATAATATAATTTACTTATGAATCAATAAATTGCGTGTATTTATTCCCAGCGAGCGCTGCCCGGTCGCGTCGCGACCAACCGCCTGGAGTCATTTACCTTTTACACCACAGTCTGTTGCTGGTACGCTGCTTGCTACGCAGAAGCGTAGGGCGCTTACAACAAGTGCCTGAATTATTGTTCAATTTCCAGGAGAGCTATTACATGATCAAGTCGCGAATTGCTGTTGCCGGGGCCTTGCTTGCCGTGGCCGGTGCTGCGAATGCCGGGCTCAGCGTTACCCCCACCATCACGTCGGACTATGACTTCCGTGGGTACTCACAGACCAGCCCGGACCAGGACGGCGTCGATCCCGCCTTCCAGCTCGGTGCCACCTATACTTTTGACAGCGGTTTCTACCTTGGTACCTGGGGTAGCAACATCGATTTCGGCACCAGCAAGCCGGATGTCGAGATTGACTACTTCGCGGGCTACGCCGGCGAGGCTGCAGGCCTCAAGTACGATGTAGGCGTGAACTACTACTCCTACCCCAGTGAAGGCGGCCTCAACTCGTACGAGATCTACACGGGCATCAGCAAGGGCTGGTTCTCGGCCAAGCTGTGGTTCTCGCCCAATACCGTAAGTTCGGGCGAAGACGGTACGTATCTCGAAGGCAATGCGACCTTCCCGCTACCGTACGACATCTCCCTGTCGGCGCATGTTGGTCACACCTTCGGCAGCGGGACGCTGTCTTACACCAAGGCCACCGACTACTCGGTTGGCCTCAGCAAGACGTTCAGCAACTTCACACTCGGCGTCAAGTACGTCGACGGTGCGGAAAGCGTCATCGACGGTCGTGCGATCGTCTCGGTGAGCACGACGCTGCCGTGGGCTAAATAGGCGATTTTCGAGCCTGTTTCTGCCGCAGCAATGCGGCAGTAACGAGAAAAAGCCCGGCGCGACAAGCTCCGGGCTTTTTCTTTGTGCGGCATCCGGTCATCGGCCGTTGACCGGAGCATGTTGCGCCAGCCCAACAAATACGCCGGTCAAATTCATGCTCCTGGCTCAGTGAGCGCGGACCAGGTCTTGCGGATCGCGTCTGGTCGGGGGTCGTTCGCTAGCAGCTTTACACGACACCGAATACTGGTAGGCTAGGCGCCAAGCCGAAACTGTAGGCGCGTTTACAACAAGTGCTTGTTATTACTGTCTGATTTGAGGAGAAACTTATAATGATAAAGACTCGAATAGCTGTTGCCTCGGCCTTGCTCGCCGTGGCCGGTGCTGCGAATGCTGGCTTTTCAGCCACCCCGACCTTCACGACGGACTATGACTTCCGTGGTCTCACACAGACCGACAAGGGCGAGGCCTTGCAGCTGGGCTTGAACTTCAACGCTGAAAACGGCGTGTACGTCGGGGCGTGGGCCAGCAATGTCGAATTCCATAACGATCAGGTCTGGGAACTCGACGCCATGGGGGGCTTTGCCGGCGGCGACGCTGCAACGACTTTTGGCTATGACCTGGGCGCGATCGTGTACGCCTATCCCAGTTCGGGCGACTCCAATGATATTTACGAGATATATGCCGGCATCAGCAAGGGCTGGGCGAGCGGCAAGGTGTGGTTCGCTCCCGACAACTACGGCAAGACTTCGTACTATCTCGAGGGCAATGTCGCCATTCCCCTGCCGCATGACTTCTCGATCGGCGTGCACGCCGGTTACAGCGCCGGCAGCTACTGGAAGGACGGCTCGGGCGAATACCTGGATTATTCTCTGGGCGTAACCAAGAGCCTCGGCAAATTCTCCTTCAACCTGAAGTACGTGAACAGCAATGGCTACGGGGACAGCCGTAACCCCGCGGATATTGCCACGGGGCGCAACGCGTTCATCGGATCGGTCTCGACGACCCTGCCCTGGTCCAAGTAAGCAGCCCTTCGGCCTGATTTCGCCGCAGCAATGCGGTGAAACGCAAAAAGCCCGGCGCGCAAGCACCGGGCTTTTTGTTTGCGTGGTTTCTTCCGGATGTATGGAACTACATCGACTTGATGACCTTGCCCAGCGTCTCGATCAGCTGATCGATCTGCGGCTTCTCGATGATGAGCGGCGGTGACATCGCGGTGATGTCTCCCGCAGCGCGCACCAGGATGCCGGCATCAAACGCCTTCAGGAAGGTGTTGAAGCCGCGCGCACCAGGGCTGCCCGCGATCGGCTCGTATTCAATGGCTGCCACCAGGCCGTAATTGCGGATGTCGGTCACGCCCGGCAGGCCCTTCAGGCTGTGCACGGCGTTTTCCCAGTACGGCGCAATCGATTTGACCTTTTCGAATATTCCTTCGCGCTCGTAGATGTCGAGCGTTGCGATGCCCGCCGCGCAGGCTGTCGGGTGGCTGCTGTAGGTGTAGCCATGGAACAGCTCCACCGCAGCCTCCGGTCCCACCATGAAGGCGTCATGGATCTCCTTCTTCACGATCACCGCGCCCATCGGCACCGAGCCGTTGGTCAGGCCCTTGGCGCAGGTGATGATGTCCGGCGTCACGCCGAATTCCTGCGCACCGAAGGCCGAACCCGTGCGGCCGAAGCCCGTGATCACCTCGTCGAAGATCAGCACGATGCCGTGCTTCGTGCACAGCTCCCGCAGCTTCTGCAGGTAGCCCTTCGGTGGCACCAGCACGCCGGTCGAGCCTGCGATGGGCTCGACTATGACCGCAGCAATGCTCGACGCATCATGCAGCGCCACCAGGCGCTCGAGTTCATTGGCCAGCTCCGCGCCGTGCTCGGGCTGGCCTTTCGAGAACGCGTTCTTCGCCGGCAGGTGGTGGTGGGGCAGATGGTCAACCCCGGGCACCATCACCGCTCCCCAGGCCTTGCGGTTCGGCACCATGCCGCCCAGCGAGGTGCCGCCGATGTTCACGCCGTGATAGCCGCGCTCGCGGCCGATCAGCCGTGTGCGCGAGGCTTCGCCCTTCAGGCGCTGGTACTGCAGGGCGATCTTCAGCGCCGTATCGACCGCCTCCGAGCCCGAGTTCACGAAGAACACATGATCCAGGCCGGCAGGCGCGATCTTCGCCACCTTGTTGGCCAGGTCAAAAGCCTGCGGGTGGCCCATGTTGAAGGGCGGGGCGAAATCCATCTGCTCCAGCGACCTTGCGACCGCCTGGCTGATTTCCTTGCGGCCATGGCCGGCATTGACGCACCACAGGCCGGCCACGCCGTCGAGGATCTCGCGGCCGTCGGCAGTCCAGTAGTGCACCCCCCTGGCGTGCGAAAGGATGCGCGGATTTGCCTTGAAATGCCGGTTGGCGGTGAAAGGCATCCAATGGGCTTCGAGCTCCTCGCGGGTCAGAGCGCGGGGAGCGAAATCTTCGGGGCGGGCGTTCATGAGGACTCCTGGCAGGATCGAGCAGCGATGATAAGAAAAGTTGACACCTGGGGCGATACATACCCAGATAACAGGGGTTTGTCGATTATCCTAAACGCCATGAACATCGATGTGGGCGCGCGCTTGCGTGCCATCCGCCAGATGCATGCCCTGTCGCAGCGCGAGCTGGCACGCCGTGCCGGCGTCACCAACGGGCTGATCTCGCTGGTGGAGATGAACCGGGTGAGCCCCTCGGTGAGCTCGCTCAAGAAGCTGCTGGATGGCATTCCCATGTCGCTGGCGGAGTTCTTCACGGGTGATTTCAACCAGCGTACGCCGGCCTTCTATGCCGCCGACGAATTGCTGGAGATCGGCAACGAAGCGGTGTCGCTGCGGCTGGTGGCTGCCACGCGCTGTGGCCGGCAGATGACGCTGCTGCACGAGCGCTACGAGCCCGGCGCGGCCACCGGCGACGAGATGCTGGCGCACAGGGGTGAGGAGGGCGGCGTGGTGGTGCGGGGTCGCATCGAGCTCACGGTGGGCACCGAGACCCGCGTACTGGGTCCGGGCGAGGCTTACTACTTTGCCAGCAACCTGCCGCATCGCTTCCGCAACCCGGGCCGCGAAGTGTGCGAGATCGTCAGTTGCAGCACGCCGCCCACGTTTTAGCTGCGACGGTTGCCGATCGGTCAGTAGAGTGCAGCATCCCCCGATGAACTCCCCACGATACGATCCGCCCGCTACCCGCATCGTCGGGTTGGGCGCGTCGGCGGGTGGGCTTGAAGCGCTGGAGCAGTTCCTCGGCCAGGTGCCGCCCGACAGTGGCCTGGCCTATCTGGTCGTGCAGCACCTGGACCCCACGCACAAGGCCATGCTGGTCGAGCTGCTGCAGCGCGCATGCGCCATCCCCGTGCGCGAGGCTGCCAGCGCCGAAAGGGTAGAGCCGGACGTCGTCTACGTCATTGCACCCAACCGTGAACTCACGGTCAGCGGCGGCAGGCTGCAACTGCAGCAGCCCAGCGAGCCTCGCGGGCTGCGTCTGCCCATCGATGTGCTCTTCAGCTCGCTGGCACATGAACAGGGAGACCAGGCCATCGGCGTGGTGCTGTCCGGCATGGGCTCGGACGGTACACTCGGGCTGCAGGCGATCCGCGGCCAGGGCGGGCTGACGCTGGCGCAGCAGCCGGAGTCCGCGCAGTTCGATTCCATGCCGCGCAACGCCATCGGCACCGGTGCCTGCGATATCGTCGCAACGCCGGCCGAGCTGCCGCAGCATATTCTCAGGTTCATCGCCACACGGCGACTCAAGGCCGATCTGTCCGTCGACAACGGCGCCGATGCGGCGCAATCCCTGGCAGACATCCTTGGCCTGCTGCGCGAGCGCGGCAGGCACGATCTCACGCAGTACAAGCCCAGCACGCTCAAGCGCCGCTGCGAGCGGCGCATGGGTGTGCATGGCCTGACGAGCCTTGCGGCGTACGAAGCTTTCCTGCGTGAAAACCCGCTGGAGCTGGACCTGCTGTTCAAGGAAATGCTGATCGGGGTCACCAGTTTCTTCCGGGATCCGCAGGTGTGGAAGGCGCTACGGGAAAAGGTGCTGCCGGCGCTGCTCGCCCGACGCCAGCAGGATGTGCGACTGCGTGCCTGGGTGGTGGGCTGTTCCACCGGCGAGGAGGCCTACTCGCTGGCCATGGTGTTCCGGGAAGTGGTCGATGCGTTGCCGCAACCCTCGAACTGGAGCCTGCAAATCTTCGCCACGGATCTGAGTGCCGATGCAATCGCCATCGCACGCCGCGGCTGCTATCCGCGCAGCATTGCCGGCGACGTTTCGCCGGAGCGCCTCGGGCGCTTTTTTTCTGCGGAAGGCGATGGCTACCAGACGCAGCAGAATATCCGCGAGATGGTGCTCTTCACCCAGCACAACGTGATACTTGACCCGCCGTTCACGCGGCTGGACCTGCTGTCCTGCCGCAACCTGATGATCTATTTCACGGCCCCGCTGCAGCAGCGCCTGCTGCCGCTCTTTCATTACGCGTTGCGGCCCGGCGCGGTGCTGCTGTTGGGGGAATCCGAGACGGTCGGCCGCTCGCTGGATCTGTTTGCGCCGCTGGACGGACCCTCACGCGTCTATCTGCGCAGTGCCAGCCCGACCGTCGCGGGCTTCGTGGACTTTCCCATCCAGCGTGGCTTACCGTTGCGCACGGCACTGCAGGAGCTGAAGTTGACCACCCCGATGACGCATCTCAACAATCTGCAAGGACTTGCCGATCAGCTGCTGCTGCAGCAGTTCTCGCCTCCCGCAGTGCTGGTGAACGAACACGGCGACATCCTGTACATCAGCGGCCGTACCGGCCGCTATCTGGAACCCGCGGCGGGCCGGGCAAACTGGAACGTGCATGTCATGGCGCACGAGGCGATCCGTACCCAACTGGCTGCCGCGCTGCGACAGGCGCTGCGGGAGAAAAGCTCGGTGGAACTGCAGGGGCTCAAGGTCGGTGAAACCACTCCCGGCACCGTCGATATTGTCGTCAGGGCCGTGCAGGAGCCCAGGCTGCTGGAAGGAATGGCGCTGATCGTCTTTCGGGAAGTGGCTCCCTCGGCGCCGCGCAAGGCGCAACGCAGGTTGCCGGCGGGTGCGCCGGATCCCACGCTGACCGATGAGCTCGTCCGCTCGCAGGATGAACTGCGTGCCCTGCGGCAGGAAATGCGGGCCTCGGCGGAAGAACTGCAGGCGGCCAACGAAGAGCTGCAGTCGGCGAATGAGGAACTGCAGTCGGCCAATGAGGAGCTGACCACCTCGAAAGAAGAATCGCAGTCCATGAACGAGGAGCTGCAGACCATCAACTCGGAACTGCAGGCCAAGCTGGACGACCTTGCGCTGGCTCAAAGCGACATGCAGAACCTGCTGAACAGCACGGAAATCGCCACCCTGTTCCTGGACAACGCGCTCAACGTAAGGCGTTTTACCGAACACATGAAACGCATCGTGCACCTGCGCGACGGGGACGTCGGCAGGCCATTGAGCGAACTGGCCAGCACCCTGATCTACCCGCAGCTGCACGAGGACGCCAGGGAGACGCTGCGCACGCTGGCGTTCTGCGAAAAGCAGATTCCAACCACCGACGGGCACTGGTTCAGCGTGCGCATCATGCCCTACCGCACGCTGGCCAATGTCATCCAGGGTGCGGTGATTACGTTCATAGACATCACAGCGGCCAAAAACCTGGAAGGCCGTCTGCGCAAGCCGCGGGATTGAATGACGCAAGGACACCATCATGCTGCCTAAGACACTTCCCTCCGGCGATCGCGATGGGCTGCGAGCACGCGCAGTGTCGCAGCTTCGCGGCGACGGCCCGAATGCCAATTCCTGCGCCGGCGTCCCCGACGCCCTGCGTGCCCTTTACGATCTGGCGAGCTCGCCGGCAACCGCCGCCAAGGCGCTGGCCCTGCTGCATGAATTGCAGGTTCACCAGGTGGAGGTGGATCTTCAGGATGAAGAGTTGCGCCGCACGCGTGCTGACCTGGAGGCATTGCTGGCCCGGCAGATACAACTCTACGACGCGGCACCGGTGGCGTATCTGTCCATCGAGCCGGATACGACCCTGCGTGAGGTCAATCTGACCGCAGCGAGGATACTCGGGCTGGCACGGGAGCTCCTGCCGGGGCGCAGGCTCGAGAGCTTTCTCCTGCCGCAGACACATGAGGTACTGCATGGGATGCTCGCGCAGCTCGTGCAAGGCAGCGGTGCAACGACTCACGGCGCACTGCGGCTTGCAGGACTCGACGACGCTCCTCGCCTCGTATACGCGAGCGCGTCGCGGGACCCTGCGGGCGAATGGTTTCTCCTGACGCTTACCGAAGCCAGTCACGCAGGTTGACCAGCCTCAGGCTTGCCCATGCCGCTGGTTGTTGCTGTCGCTGGACCGCCTGCGCGTCCGTGCCCAGCCGCCACCTCAGCGTCCCTGAGGGCCGATCGGCGAGGCGGAGCACGACAAGGGGCAGAGCACCGGCACACCGTGGTAAAAGGAAGCCTGTGTACTTGCCCATGACTCGCACCACCGACCCCGGAACCAGGAGCCCCACCGGTGCCCATGAACACCCCGATCACCGGCTCGCTGTTTGAGGAGGACGCTCAACAGCCCTGCTCGCTGGTGTCGACGCTTGCGCAAAGCAGGCCTGCCAGCAAGGAACAACGGCAGTTCCAGCGTCTGGTGTCCCGGATCGAACTGAAGCGCGACGAGCTCAAGAGCTGGCAAGCGTACCTGCTTCGCTACAACCAGCGCATCTGCAGCGAACTGGAACCGCTGCGGGCGCAGCTGCGCTCAGGGCAGCAGCAGATGGTTGCTCTCATTGACGAGTTGCTGACGCGGCCCGGTGCGGGGCGTCGATTGGGGCGCGTCCAGCGCACCAAGCTGCGTGCCCTGCTCCTCAACCTGCTGGAGGGTCTGCTGGGGGAGGAGCACGACGCGGCGCTGGAAGCCATGCACGACCGGTACAGCGACGTGCCGCACGAACAAGTCCGGCAGTCGGACATGCAACTTGCGCAGACCTTCATCGAAGAGGTCGTGGGTTTTCACATCGACGAGGAGCAGGCGCAGGAGCGTGCACAGCCTGACGCAAGAAGCTCCAGGGCTGGCAGTGCGAAGGCCCAGGCCAGACAGGCCCAGCGTGAAGAGGCGGCGAGGGAAGTCCGGCAGTCACTGCGTGAGGTATTCCGCAAGCTGGTCAGCGCACTGCATCCCGACCGCGAACCAGATGAGCAGGCCCGGCAGCGCAAGACCCTGCTCATGCAACGGGTCAATCAGGCCTACGAAGCCCGCGATCTGCTCACGCTTCTGACCTTGCAGCTGGAGATCGAGCAAATCAGCGCCGCGAGTCTGTCAGCCGCTTCCCGGGAACGGCTGACCCACTACAACCAGATCCTGCGCGAGCAACTCGTCGAGCTGGACCTGGAGCTTGCGCACTGCATCGCGCCGTTCCGGCAAAGCCTGGACGGTTTCCGGGGGCGGTCACTGACGATTGCCGACGTGGACCAGGATCTGAGTGCCGCCTGCGCGCAACTCTCCATGGTCATCCGCGAACTGCAGGCAGACATGGTGGCGTTTCGTGATCCGGAGCGCTTGCGCCACAGCCTCAAGCAATTCGAGCTGGAATCCGAACCGGATGAACTGGACGACCTCGCGGAATTCATGACCACCTTTCAGGCGACGCCTCGCCGTCCGGGGCGTCGTCGCCGCTGAGAAGACCCCGGGTCATCGCGCACATTCCTGCGCATCGGGCCGCGGAGAGGCACATTATCGATACAGGCGGGTAGCAAATTGAGCTTGCGGTGCGGGCGGTGGACCATCGCCGGGTGTATGCGATTGCGACGACCCGGGTGGCGGCGTTGCAGTTGTTGCTGAGGGCGATGCTGAACGGGATGCCCGAGGATGGCGTGAGCCGAAAGTGACAAGTACGCGTTGGAGATGACATGAATTCCACACCGCAGGCGGTCGACTGGCAGGCCAGCGCGAAGCTGTTGCAGCCACGCCAGCAGCTGTTCATCGATGGTGGCTTCGTGCCGGCACTGGCCGGTGCCACCTTCGACTGCATCAGCCCTGTCGATGGCAAGGTCATTGCGAAGGTGGCAGCTGGCGATGCGCGCGACATCGACGCAGCGGTCATCAGCGGCCGCGCTGCCTTCAACCGTGGCGACTGGTCACGCGCGAAACCCGCGCATCGCAAACAGGTGCTGCTGCGCTTCGCCGAACTGCTGCGTGCACATTGCGACGAACTCGCACTGACCGAAACGCTGGACATGGGCAAGCCCATTGCCGACAGCCTTGCCGTGGATGTGCCTTCGAGCGCCAACTGCATCCAGTGGTATGCCGAAGCCGTCGACAAGATCTATGACGAGGTGGCGCCCACCGGCAACAATGCACTGGCGCTGATTACCCGTGAACCGCTCGGCGTGGTCGGCGCCATCGTGCCGTGGAATTTCCCGATGATCATGGCGGCGTGGAAGCTCGGGCCGATTCTCGCGGCCGGCAATTCCATCGTGCTGAAGCCCTCGGAGAAATCGCCGCTGTCGGCGCTGCGCATGGCGGAGCTGGCACTTGAAGCAGGCCTGCCACCCGGTGTGTTCAATGTGGTGACCGGTTTCGGCCACACCGCGGGCAAGGCACTTGCCAGCCATATGGATGTGGATGGCATCGCGTTCACCGGCTCCACACCCACCGGCAAGCTCATCATGGGTTATGCCGCGCAGTCGAACCTGAAGCGCGTGTCGCTGGAATGTGGCGGCAAGTCACCCAACATCGTGATGGCCGATTGCCGCGATGTGGAACGCGCCGCGCGCGCCGCGGCCTATGCGATTTTCTTCAATCAGGGCGAGATGTGCTCGGCGGGCTCGCGCCTCGTGGTGCATGAGAGCCTGAAAGACCAGATGCTCGAACAGATTGCGAAGGTCGGCCGCGAACTTGCGCCCGGCGATCCCCTCGACCCCGCCACCAGACTCGGTGCGATTGTCGACATGCAGCAGATGCGGCGCGTGCTGGGATATATCGACGCCGGCAAACAGGACGGCGCGCGCCTGGCCTTCGGCGGCGCGCAGGCACGGGAGGCCAGCGGCGGCTGTTACATCGAACCCACGGCATTCGACGGCGTGCGCCCCGACATGCGCATCGCGCGCGAGGAAATCTTCGGACCAGTGCTCGCCACCATCACCTTTCGCGACGAAGCCGAGGCCATCGCCATCGCCAACGACACCGCCTACGGACTTGCCGCTGCCGTGTGGACGCAGGATCTCGACACCGCGCACCGCATGGCGCGCGCCATTCGTGCCGGCATGGTGTACGTGAACTGCTACGACGCCGATGACATCACCGTGCCCTTCGGTGGTTTCAAGCAGTCCGGGATGGGTCGCGACAAGTCGCTGCACGCCTTCGACAAGTTCACGGAACTCAAGACCACCTGGATCGAATTGCAGTGACCGATCAGCCGATGCCGGAAGTCGCGGGCGTCGCGCCGCTGCGTTTTGTCGCCACCGTGCCGCGTGGCTTTGCCGATCTGCTGGCGACGGAGATCGCTGCGCTTGGTGGCGTTGCGATCAAGGAAACCAGCGGTGGCGTAAGTTTTGACGGGCCCCTTGCCGTGGGTTACCGCGCCTGCCTGGAATCGCGCCTTGCCAGCCGCGTATTGCTCGAAGTCGGTCGTGCGCCCATCGGCAGCACCGAAGAGCTCTACGACCTCGCGCATGGCATCGACTGGCGTGAACACCTGGATCCGAAGGGCACGCTGGCCTGCGAGTTCACGGGCAAGCACCCGGCCATCAACAACACCCACTTCGGCGCGCTGAAGCTGAAGGATGCCATCTGCGACCAGCTGCGCGAGACCACGCGCGACCGGCCCACCATCGAGACGCAGCGACCGGACCTGCGCGTGCATGCGCATTCGCAGCGCAACGAGGTGACGCTGCTGATCGACCTGGCCGGCGATGCATTGAGCCGTCGCGGCTATCGACTGGCCGGTGGCGAAGCGCCGCTGCGCGAGAACATCGCCGCCGGCATTCTGATGCGCGCCGGCTGGCCACGCATCGCGGCGGCGGGCGGTGAATTTCTCGATCCCATGTGCGGCTCGGGCACCTTCGTCATCGAAGCCGCGTGGATGGCCACCAACACAGCGCCGGGCCTGCTGCGCGAATTCTGGGGCTTCCAGGGCTGGCGTGGCCACGATTCCGGACTGTGGAAAGACGTGCTCGATGCGGCGAAGGCGCGCATGCAGGAGCAGCTGCCGGTGGTCATGCGCGGCTCCGATCGCAATCGCGCCGCCATCGCCACTGCGCAGGCCAATGCGCGCCGCGCCGGCGTAGGCCGCGACCTGATTTTCGAGCACTGCGATATCGCGCAGCAGCGGCCGCAGAACGATGAGCCCGACGCGCCGCCAGGCCTGCTGTGCGTGAACCCGCCTTATGGCCAGCGCATTCCCGGCAGCGACGATGCCGCCGACGCGCATCGCGCCATCGGTGTGGCGCTGCGCGACTGCTTTGCCAACTGGAACGCAGTGGTCATCACCGGCGAGCCGCAGCTCGGGCAGCTGATCGGCTGCGAAGCGTCACGCGTGCACACGGTATGGAACGGCGCCATCGAATGCCGTTTGCTGCGCTTTACTCCCGGCGAGCGCAGGGCGCGCCGCGAAGCTGCGCGCGGCATCGTCATCGACGATCCGGCAGTGGGGCAGGGCAGCGGCGCGCAGATGTTCGCCAACCGCCTGCGCAAGAACCTGCAGCGGCTGGGCAGGATCGCGCGACGCGAGAATGTCGGCTGCTGGCGGCTGTACGACGCCGACATGCCCGAGTACGCACTGGCCATCGACCTCTACACCGGTGCCGGCCCCGACGCGGGCAGGCGCTGGCTCTATGTGCAGGAGTACGCCGCGCCGTCGACGGTCGACCCCGAAGCGGCTCGCCGCCGTCGCGAGGAGGCCCTGGCCGTGTTGCCGGAAGTCACCGGCGTGCCGCTCACCGACATCCGCCTGCGCACCCGGCGCAAGCAGAAGGATGGCGGGCAATACGCCAGGCTCAACCGCCGCGAGGAATTCCACATCGTGGAAGAAGGCGGCCTGCAGGTGCGGGTGAATCTGGACGACTACCTCGACACCGGTCTGTTCCTGGACCATCGACTGACGCGGCAGCTACTTGGCAGGCGCGCCGGCGGCAAGCGCTTCCTGAATCTCTTCTGCTACACCGGCGTCGCCACCTTGCACGCGGCGGCGGGCGGTGCGGCGTCCTCGCTGAGCGTGGACATGTCGCGCACCTACCTGGACTGGGCAGCCGGGAACCTCGCGCAGAACCAGTTGCAGGGTCCGCAGCACGCGCTGCTGCAGGCTGATGCAGTGAAATGGCTCGCAGAACAGCCCACTGCCGCGGCGTTTGACCTGATCTTTCTGGATCCGCCGACGTTCTCGAACTCGGCGCGCATGCAGGACATTCTCGACACACAGCGTGATCACGCCGTGTTGATCCGCCACTGCATGCGCATGCTTGCGCCAGGTGGAATGCTGATCTTTTCCACCAACGCACAACGCTTCGAACTCGATAGCGTTATATCCGAGGATTTCCGGATAGCGGATATATCCGCACCCACTTTGCCCTTCGATTTTCAGGGAAATCCGCGCATTCACCGCTGCTTTGAACTGCAGCAGCGTCGAAGCTGTCATACCACCCGGTTATGCTCGCCTTCGCTGGCGGGGTCATAACACTTTCTAATCATTCCGGAAACGGACGGGCACCATGGCCAAAGTAAAATTGAACGTTAACGGCAAGGATCACGAAGTCGAGTTGGTGGATGATCAACATCCGCTGCTGTGGGTACTGCGTGACGAACTCGGACTTGTCGGCACCAAATTCGGTTGCGGCATGGCCCAGTGCGGCGCCTGCACCGTGCACCTGAACGGGTCGCCAACGCGCTCCTGCTCCGTGCCTGCAATTGCTGCCGTCGGTCAGAAGATCACCACCATCGAGGGCCTCGCGCAGAACGGCGTGCTCACGGCAGTGCAGAAGGCGTGGATCGATCACGACGTGCCGCAGTGCGGCTACTGCCAGGCCGGGCAGATCATGAGCGCCTCGGCGCTGCTGCGCGAGAAGAAGAACCCCACGGATGCCGACATCGACAGCTACATGCAGGGCAACCTCTGCCGCTGCGGTACCTACCTTCGCATCCGCACGGCCATCAAGTCTGCAGCCAAGGCACTGAACGGGAGCGCCTCATGAACTCCGTCATCAATACCGAAAACGAATACTATCCGCCGGCCATCCTCGAACAGATCGCGCTGATGGAGCGCGAGTCGCAGGGCAGCGCGCCTGTCACCGGGCCGGTGTCGCGTCGCAATTTCATGAAGGTCTCCGCCGGTGCCGGCGGTGGTCTGGTACTGGCCTTCGGGCTCGGCCTGGGCGAAAAGGCCGATGCGCAGCAGGCTCCTGGTCCTGGTGGTCCTCGTCCGGGTGGTGCACCAGCAGCTCCCCAGCCCATCAATACCAACGCCTATGTCCGCATTGCGCCGGATGGCAGGATCACGCTGGTTTCCAAGAATCCGGAAATCGGCCAGGGCATCAAGACTGCGTTCGGCATCATCATGGCCGAAGAGCTCGACGCCAAGTGGTCCGATGTGACCATCGAACAGGCGCCGATCGATTCGGCCACGTATGGCCAGCAGTTCGCGGGCGGGTCGACTTCGATTCCTTCGGCCTACAACACGCTGCGCAATGCCGGCGCTGCCGCGCGCGCGATGCTGGTGGCTGCTGCCGCGAAGCAGTGGGATGTTCCCGAGAGCGAGATCACCACTTCCGAGAGCGTGGTCAGGCATGCGGCGAGCAATCGCAGCCTGACTTACGGCGCACTTGCCACGGCCGCTGCAGCCCTGCCTGCGCCGACTACCGCGCAGGTCAAGGTGAAGGACCGCAAGGACTGGAAGCTGATGGGCAAGCGCATCTCGGGTTTCGACAACCCGGCGCTGGTCACCGGCAAGCCGCTGTTCGGCGTGGATGTGCAGCTGCCGAACATGAAGGTCGCGGTGTACGAGAAGTGCCCGGCCGTGGGCGGCAAGGTGGCTTCGGCCAACCTGGACGAAATCCGCAAGCTGCCCGGCGTGGTCGATGCCTTCATCCTGGAAGGCAATGGCCAGGTGGCGGCGCTGATGCCGGGCGTCGCCATCGTGGCGAACAACACCTGGGCTGCGCTCTCGGCGAAGAAGAAGCTGAAGGTCACCTGGGATGAAACCAACGCCTCGAAAGACAGCTGGACGGCGCTCACCGCCTTTGCGAAGGAAGCTGCCGCCAAGGGTGCGGGCCTGCAGGAACTGAAGAAGGTCGGCGATGTCGATGCCGCGTTCCAGGGCGCGAAGACGGTCGAGGCCTTCTACACCTTCGGGTTCGTGTCGCATGCGACGCTGGAGCCGCAGAACACCACTGCGTGGTATCAGAAGGATCCCGCTGGCGACAAGCTCGAGATCTGGGGTTCGGTGCAGATCCCCGACAGTGCCCGCACCGCAGCTGCGAATGTCGTGGGCCTGGCTGCCGGTGAGCGTCGGAACTTCCCCAATGCAACGCTGCACCAGATGCGCATCGGTGGTGGTTTCGGCCGCCGCATCAACAACGAGTATGCAGTCGAAGCCGCAGCGATTTCGAAGCAGGCTGGCGGCGTGCCCGTGAAGCTCATGTACACGCGTGAAGACGATCTCACGCACGATTTCTATCGTGCTGGCGGCTTCCAGGCGCTGAAGGGTGCGGTCGACGAGAAGGGCAAGCTCACGGCCTGGGCCGGGCATGTCATCTCGTTCAACGACGGCTTCGCGGCCGCACCTCCCGGCGGTCGGCAGCCGGGCGGCGTGCAGGGCGGTGGCTGGCCTTCGCCCAATGAGTTCCCGGCGGAGTACACGCCGAACTACCGCCTGACCCAGACGCTGACGCCGATCAAGACTCCCTGCGGCCCCTGGCGCGCACCGGGTTCCAATACGGCCGCCTGGGTGGTGCAGTCGTTCATGCACGAGCTGTCGACTGCCGCCAAGCGCGATCACGCCGAGTTCCTGCTCGAGGTGTTCGGCCAGAAGCAGGCTCCGGTTGTTGCTCCGGGCGGCTTTGGTGGCGGCGGCGGTGGCGGACTGATTCCCGAGCGCGCCGTAGCCACGATCAAGGCCGTTGTGGAGCGGTCAGGCTGGGGCAAGCCGCTGCCCAAGGGCCACTTCCAGGGCCTGGCCTTCCACTTCTCGCATCAGGGGCACTTCGCCGAAGTGGCCGAGGTCAGCGTCGACAGCAAGAAGAAGGTCACGCTGCACAAGATGACGGTGGTGGGCGACATCGGCCCGATCGTGAACATGTCCAGTGCCGAGAACCAGGTGCAGGGCGCCGTCATCGATGCATTCTCCACCCTGGCTCTGGAAGTCAACATCGAGAACGGTCGCATCAAGGAACAGAACTTCGATACCTACAAGCTGGCGCGCATGCCGATTGCACCGGTGGTCGATGTGCATTTCCTCGACACCACCTATCCGCCCACGGGTCTGGGTGAACCGGCCCTGCCGCCGGCCGGCCCCGCGATCTGCAATGCGATCTACGCTGCCACCAGGGAGCGTATCCGCACACTGCCGATCACCCGCCAGGGGTTCTCGATCGCATAAGACCGGGAAGGTCGAGTCGAGCAAGACGGCCCGCACGGGAGACCTGCGGGCCGTTTTGCTGGCGTAGCGGCTTGCATACATCCAGCAGATCACCCAACGCCACCGCCTCAATCTGCTTCGACAGCAGGAATGTCGCATCGCCCGCATGCACGACATGAAGCTTCTTCAATTTGAGATCGGTCAAGGCACTTGCCATTGAAGGCGTCATCGCAGGGGCTGTCGTGCGCTTCACCTCGAAGCCGATACGCTGCGTCCCCCGCATGACCAGCAGATCCAGCTCCGCGCCGGCGTGGGTGCGCCAGAAGTAGCACTCGTGGGGCTGGGCATCCAGGGCCTGGATGACCTGGTCGATGACGAAGCCCTCCCACGAAGCGCCGACTTTCGGATGTGATTCAAGCTGCCGCGCCGTGCGCACATCGAGCAGGGCATGCAGCAAGCCTGTGTCGCGCACATAGACTTTCGGGGACTTTACCTGCCGCTTGCCCAGGTTCTCGTGCCAGGGCTGAAGCTGCCGCATGACGAAGGAGTCCGCCATCTTGTCGAGATAGCCGCGCACGGTGGTATCTGACAGCCCCATGGAACGGCCGATTTCCGATGCATTCCAGAGCTGCCCATGCGAATGCGCCAGCATCGACCAGAACCGGTGCATGGCCTGCGTACCTGCTGCAATACCCAACTGGGGAAGATCCCGCTCCAGGAACGTGCGCAGGAACTGCCAACGCCACTCGAAGCTCCCGGACTCCGAGCGCGCCAGGAACGCGCGCGGAAAGCCGCCCCGCAGCCACAGCCTGTCCGAACTCGTCGCCTCCACCTCCGCGAGACCCAACCCGGGCAGGAAGTGGTAAGCAATGCGCCCCGCCAGGGATTCGGCGCTTTGCCGCAGGAGGTGAGGCGATGCACTGCCCAGCACCAGGAAACGCGCCTTGACGGGGCGCCGGTCCGCCAGCACGCGCAGACTGGCGAAAAGCTCCGGCCGATGCTGGATCTCGTCGAGTAACACCAGACCCTTCAGATTGCCCAGCGCCAGCATGGGGTCTGCAAGGCGGGCTACAGCCGCCGGATCCTCGAGATCGAAACGCGTGACCTCGCCCCGAAACGCGCGCCCGACGGCGGCCGAGAGTGTTGTCTTGCCAACCTGCCGGGCGCCGAGCAGACCCACGACGGGGAAGCGCCCGAGCAGGCGTCTTACGGCACGGAGATGTGCTGGGCGGTCTATCACGCCTTTCATGATACCTTGAAAATTCGGTTTCTAAAACCGATATTTCAAGGTAATAGATGGTGACCTGTTTCGCTTCTGGTCTTGTATCTGCCTGCAGATCCTGCACCCACGCGCAGTCTGCCGCCGCAGGCGGCAGAAGCTCTGGCTGCGCAGCGGCCTCACATGACTCAGGCTGCCTTGGCCACGGGGGCCGCCAAGGCGTTGAAGTACACGCCGTCAGGTGTTCGGTTGCCCAGCCCCTGCTGCTTGCGTCGTCATGCAGCAGTCACACGATTTACATGTGTTGAACTTACGTTCCTGCGGTTACCCAACGTTTCAGGATCCGGATTCGACACCATGCCGCATGCTCATCGTACGACTGTCTCCCATCGCCGCCTTGCACTGGCTGCTTCGCTGGCGGTTCTTGCCGCCCTCGGTGCGCCGCGGTCCGATGCCTCGCAGCTGATTGCGATCGGCAGCATTGTGGGCGGCGCGGATTTCTCGGGCCTGGGCGGAACGCTGGAGGATGGGCTGGCCGCGAATGCCCTGGGCAGCATGGGTTCCGGCTTTGCCTATGCCGGCGGCAACACCTTCATCGGACTGCCCGATCGGGGGCCGAACAAGCTGCCATGGAATGCCGCGGTGGACAATACGACTTCGTACGTCTCCCGCTTTCAGACGGTGACGATGAACCTTTCTGCCGCGCCTTCCGGCTCGCTGCCATTTACGCTGACTCCCACGCTCAGTGCGACCACCCTGCTGTTCAGCTCGACTGCATTGAACTATGGGTCGGCACCCATCCCGACCATCAACACCGGCAGCCAGTACTTCTTCACCGGGCGTTCGGAAGCCTTCGGCGCGGGCAGTTCGCTGGCCACCACCGACGGCCGCCTGGATCCGGAGGGCGTGCGCGTTTCGAATGATGGCAAGAGCGTGTTCATCTCCGACGAATACGGCCCTTACGTCTATCAATTCGACCGCGCGACCGGCGAGCGCATGAAGTCCTTCGCGCTGCCTGCAGCGTACGGCGTCGCGAACAAGAACCCGCTTGGCGCAACGGAAATCTCGGCCAACACGGGTAACGGCCGCGTGACCAACAAGGGCATGGAGGGTCTGGCGATTTCGCCGGACGGGCAGACGCTCATCGGCTTCATGCAAAGCGCGCTGGCACAGGATGGCGGCGACGGCGGCCAGTACAACCGGCTGATCAAGATCGATGTCGCGACCGGCGTGACGCACGAGTATGTCTACGACAACCAGATCAGCGGCAAGAACTACAACAGCAGCGAGATCATCGCGATCAACGATCACGAGTTCCTGGTGCTGGAGCGTGACGGCAAGGGCCTCGGCGACAACTCCACTGCGGTCGTGAAGAAGGTCTACAAGATCGATCTGAACGGTGCCACCGAATTGCCGGCGAATGCCTCCGGTGCCAGCACCTTGGCGACCTATGCAGTGGCGAAGACCCAGTTCATCGATCTGCGGGCCGCCCTGAATGCAATCGGCATCACGGATGCGCAGATCCCGTCGAAGCTCGAGGGCCTGGCTTTCGGGCAGGACGTGGTCATCGGCGGCGTGACCAAGCACACGCTGTAC
>JAATEY010000173.1 GCA_015655465.1 Gammaproteobacteria bacterium
GAACGACAGGCCCAGTGCACTCGCCAGCGTGCGCACCAGCAGCGTCTTGGCCGTGCCGTGCAGGCCGGTGATCAGGCAATGGCCGCCGACCAGCAGCGTGATGAGCAATGGCTCCACCACTTCGTCCTGGCCCACGATGAGTTTGCGCACCTCGACGCGGATGGCATCGAAGGTCGTGCCAAAGCGGCTTACCAGTTCGCGGGTGTCGGTGGCAGGTGCGGTGGCGCTCATTGTTTCTGGTCTCCAGTCATTTCCAGCAGCAGTTTCTGGGCAGGCCGATAGTTCGGCGCGGTATCGAGTGATTCAAGCAGATAGCGGCGCGCACGGCTGTTGTCGCCGGTCTGCCGGAAGGCGCGCGCCATGCCGAAGTTGGCAGCGGCAGTGTCCAGCGGTTGCAGCGCCAGCAGCACACGATACTCGCGCAGGGCATCGGCGCCGCGATTCTGTTCCAGCAGCAGCTGCCCGAGCCGGTCATGGCCCTCGATGGCCAGCGGATCGGCATAGTTCACGGCTGCCAGCACTTCCATCGCTTCGGCATTGCGCTTCGCTGCGAGCAGCAGCGAGCCCAGCTTGCGCAGGCCGTCTGGATCCCAGCCGCCGGCCTTGCGCCAGCTCTGCAATGCGACGATGGCGGCCTCGGGTTTGCCGGCCCCCTCTTCCGCTGCTGCCAGCACCTCATAGGCGCTGCCGCCGGTGGTGACCTCCGGCAACACGTCGATTGCGGCCTGGGCCGCTTCGCGCGCGGCGACCCAGTTGCGCGCATCCAGCATGGCATGCGCGCGTCGCATCAGTTCCGCCCAGCGTTTCGGATCGGCAAGATAGGTGGCAAACCGCTTGCGCATGAAGTCCTGGAAGCCCTTGTCGAATTCCTCCGGCGTAACCTTGAACACGCTGCGCACCGCGGCATCGGTGGTGGTGTTTTCGTCATTGAATGCACGCAGGAACTCCACCAGCCGCGGGAAACCCCAGCGCTGCGAGGCATACAGGCAGGCCAGGCCCGACTGGTCGTAGGACATCTGCACCTGACCTTCGTAGGTTGGCTGCATGAAGCCATTGTCCAGGCTCACCACCGGCAACAGCTTGCCGTCCTTGAAAACGTCCAGCACTTTCGAGGTGATCGCCACCCCGGGCGTCGGACCCGTGGTCCATTCCTCGAACACCGACAGGCCTTCACTCAACCAGCGTGGCACACGGTTCCTGGTAGCGCCCAGGGTGAACACATGCGCCATCTCGTGCCACAGCACGCTGCCCCAGTGGAAATCGCCGCTCTTGCGGCCGGAGGGACTGTCCATGGCCACCAGGTCGCCAAAGGTCACGCCGAGCAGGCCGATGCCCGGCACTCCCGCGGTGCGCACGGCAAAGTCGTCATGGTCCGGATAGATCTCGACGGTGACCGGCCCGGCGGGCTGGTAACCGTAGCGACGCGAAAAAGTGTTGATGGCCTCGCGCGCCAGCTGTTCCACATAGGGACCCAGCGTCGCGGATTCCTGCTTGTTCAGCTGCAGGTTCATGGCAGGCTGCGTCGCCTTGATCACGTCGAACTTCGCCAGGCTGTCGAGCAGCCGCAGCGTGTTGACCGTGGTGGTGCTGAACGGGTCGCCCTCATAGGCCGCTTCAAGATGTGGACGCGCCTCGGCGATGCGGCCAAGGCGCATCAGGTTCAGGGCGAATTCACGCCGGGCCGACCAGAGATCCGGCTGCACTTCGACTGCCCGCTGCATCCAGACATTGGCCTCGACATAGCGCCGGCGGCGCACCTCGACGGTCCCCAGCGTCTCGAACAGCGCGCCGTAGTGCGGGTTGTATTCCAGCGCGGCGCGCGTCCACTGGGCCGGATCGCGATGGCGCACCACTTCCACGGCGGCGAGCAGGGTCTGCGCCTCCAGCGGCGGCAGCTTCTGTTGCTGGGCCAGCTGCAGCGCCCGTTGCGCTGCCTTCACGGCATTGTCGAACCGGCCACGCGCCAGTTCCAGGCGCGCCAGCAGCAGTTGCGCCTCCACCAGGTTGGGGTTTTCGGCCAGCACCCGGGGAATTCCGTCGGCCGCTTCGTCTGTGGGCTGATCTTCCGCGGATGGCTCTTCTCCGGATGGCTCCACTCCGAGACTTGCGAGCGCCAGAAGTGCGCCGACATCTTTGCCGTCGATCTCCACCGCTTCCTTGAACAGGCGCTCGGCATCGGCCGGCTGGCCGGCTTCCAGGTACATTTTTCCCCAGCGCAGACGCGGCAGCACCGCCCGCTGGTTGTCTGCCACCGCGACACGGAACTCATCATTGGCGGTGCGCAGATCGCCCAGTGCAAAGGCCGCTTCGGCACGCGTCAGCGCATTGCCATCCCGCAGCAATGGCCGATAGCAGTTGCGGGCTTCCTCCACGCGACCGTGGTGCTGCGGATCATCGCAGCGGCGCAGCGCGGCACTGCGGCGCGCGTCGTAATCGATATCCACCGCCATGGCCTGCTGGCAGCTCACCGCGGCCAGCAGCGCCAGCGGCAGACCGTGCAGCCACTTCATCCTGCGATGTGAATGCTCAGCGCGCGGCATTGGGGGTTCCTCCCGTGTTGACACCCAGCACTGCCAGGCGCGCATCGATGCGCACGCCCAGCTTCGCCAGTTCCACCAGCGCAGGTTCGATGCGGTCGAAGTACTCATCCTGCGACAACTGGGCCTTCTGCGCCCGCAGCTGCGCCAGCCGGCCCTCGATGACACCCTGTTCATTGCGCATGGCGAGCAGCTGCGCATCATTGGCGAACATCGCCCCGGCGCCCAGCCGCGCCACCACGAAGCGCGACGGCTCCGTGCCGTTGATGCGCGAGTGCTCGCTGGCTATGGCCGCATCGGACTTGAAGGCATCCGCCACCTTGCGGTTGGCGAAGTCGTAGGCTTCCTGCGCGGTCAGCGTGCCGTCCTTGTCGCGATCGGCTTCTGCACTGCTGAGCGCTTCGGCCCAGTAGCCACCGAACTTCGGCGCATTGCGCTCGGTGCCGCTGCGCGTCGCCGTGATCACCACCCGATACGGCCGCACCCAGCGTTCGGCAATGGCGCCGCTGGTGCTGGTGGCATTGACCACCAGCTGCAGCACGGTCGGCGGGATCTTGTCCAGCAGCGCCAGCAGCTCGGTGCCGGTGATGTCGTCCCCCGGCAGGTTGAAGCGGTACTCGCTGCCATCGAAGCTGCCATGCCCGAGCAGCACCAGCGTGAACTGGTCGCCATCGCGCAGGTTTTCCGCCGCGGATCGCAACGCTGCCTGCACTGCTTCGCGGCGCGCGCCCTCACCCGAGAGCGTGACCACGCGGTGCGGATCGCCGGTGGCGGTGGCCGATGCCGTTGCAACCTTCTGGCTCCACTGCGCGAAGCGCGCGTCGAACTGCGCCTCGCCGCCGATGCCGGATATCACCAGCACCTGCGTTGCAGCCAGCGCCATGCCGCCCGGCAGCGCGCACAGCAGCGCCATGCCGATTCGCTCCAGGCAGCGCATGAGGCGGTGGTTCACAGGCGGCTCCAGTAACGTCGCAACAGCCATTCGCCCGACTTCAGCATGGCGAGCAGCAGGAAGGCGAGCGGGATGTTCCACAGGTCCAGCGTCTGGCGTTCCACCATGCCGGCGCGCGAGTAGCGGATGGCTTCCGGCAGGCCATCGAGATCGTCCAGCGACCAGTAGCGACCGCCGGTGTCATGTGCGATCCGCTCCAGCATCGGTCGATGCTGCCAGGAGGAAAACTGCTCCAGCACGCCATCGGCCCGGCGCAGATGCGCGGTGGCATGCCCAAGCTCCCTGGTGCCTGCCATCGCGGTGAGTTCCACCCGATACAGTCCGGCGGCCCGCGCGTCGACGGCAACGTCATAGCGCCCATCATTGCGTCCGGAGGGTTCGATGGTGGCCGGCGCCACCACCCCGGTTTCGGACACGGCCTTGACGGTGAGTTTGGCGTCCGGCACGGGGTGGTAGCTCTCATCCAGCACTTCGGCCTCGAGCGTCACCGGCTGGTCATCTTCATATACAGCCCGTTCCGACTGCAGCGACACCGGCGTCGGTGCCGGGCTCGCCAGCGCATTGAGCAGTTGCCGCCAGAAAGTCTCGTGCCGCTGGTCTCCCTTGATGCCGCGGAACTTGTCTTCGGCCGGCAGCTGCATCTGCCAGTGCCAGGTGCTGGCGGTGCCCAGCAGGTACGTCGCACCGCGCCCGTAGCGCTGCGTGACAAGCAGCGGTGAAACCCGCTCGACACCGCCGGTACTGGATACGGATTCCAGCAGCACCACCGCACCTGGCCGCAGCTTGCCCAGCTCCTGGAAATCAGTCAGGGCCGGCAACTCCTGCCACAGCTTCTCGTTGCGCACGGGATCGGCATCGAGACGGCCGATGGGCGATTCACGGCCGTAGTCGGTCAGTCGCGCATGGCTCACCAGCGCACCATAGCTGCGCTCGGCGCCGGCCGGCAGCACCGATGGCAACATCGACGCCAGCGGCACGCGACTCCAGCCACCATCGCCGAGACCGTCGCGACCGGCGAGCAGCAGCAACGAACCACCGCGCCGGTCGACGAATTCCTTCAGCCACTGCTGCTGGTCCTGCGACAGCGCGGCAGCTTCAAGGCTGCCGAGGATCACGGCGTCATAGCTGAACAGTTCCGCGGCCGTGGCCGGAAAGCCGTTCTCCAGGTCCTTGCCCGAGGTGACGCCCTGGCGGTAGTAGCGATTGGGCGTGGCGCGCACCGCGCTCGCCACCCGCAACGAGCGGTTGTCGTCGGCAGCGCGGCGGATGAACTTGTATTCCCAGCGCGGCTCGCCTTCCACGTACAGCACGCCGCGCCGCCGGCCATCCACTTCCACCACGGCGCGGCGCTCGTTGTTGGCAAGTTGCGTCTCGGCCGGCAGGGCATCCACCACCACGCGCAGGTCGCGCAGCCCGGCATCGCCGGCAGGAAACTCCACGCCCACGGTCGCAAGTCCGGGCTTGTCGCCGAGCTTCACTTCCTGCGCGGCGATGAGGCGGTCGCCGTCATAGACGCGCAGGCGCGTCGCTTTCTGGCCCTGGTGCCGGATCGACACCGTGGCCCTGAGCGTGGAACCAGCCATGGCGGTTTCCGCGACCTGCAACTGCTCCAGCTCCAGGTCGTTGACGGGCTGCTCGGGTCCGACTCCGACGGTATGCACGGGAATGCCGCTGGCGGCGAGGCGTGCCAGTTCCGCCTCGCCCAGGGTGCCGCCGGTGTCGGCGCCATCGGTCACCAGCACGATGGCGGCCAGCGGCACGCTCGCGGCCATCTGGGTGACGGTATCCAGCGCATCGCCGATGCGCGTGGCCGCCGCGCCGCCGGGCAACTGCTCCAGCGACTCCACCGACTGCGCGCGATCGGAGAATGCAAACAGGCGCAGGTTCGAACGCGCACCGATGTCCTTCAGCGTGCCGGCATTGAGCGCCGCCACGGCCTGGGCGCGTCGCGAAGGGGCGTTCGCGCCGGCTGCGATGTTCATGCTGCCCGAATCATCCAGCAGCACCGCAACCACATTCGCCTGGTCATGGAGCTGCTCGACATTGAGCACCGGCCGCCACAGCAGCAACAGCAGCAACAACAGGAATGCCGACTGCAACAGGCCGATTGCGCCGGCACGCCACAGCCCCAGCTGCCGCCGCCACAGGGTCACGCCGATCGCCGCAATGCCCACCGCCGCGCACAGCCAGAACAGCCACAGCGGCCAGCCGCGCGCGAATGCGAATTCGCCGCTGCGATAGGCCCAGATCGAGTGACCCAACAGGAATTCGAGCATTATCCAGGACCGCCTGTCATCAGTGAGTCATGGCGTAGATCGCATAGCTGATGGCAAAGCGATAGGCCAGGGCCGTATACGGCTGAGGATAGTCGGGATCGTCGGCCAGCTCCCAGGCATCGCCCAGATCCATGTTGAAGTTGATCGCCACCATCAGGCGGCCGTTGTCGTCGAACACGCCGCGCCAGTGCGGATCAAAACCACCGTCCTCACACTGCTCGCAGGTCCGCTGGAAGCGCAACGCGGCAATACCGGGAATCTGTACCTTCTGATCCAGGTCGTAAAGCACGTGGAAGACTTCGTGGCTATCCGGAATCTCTTTTATTTCGCGATCGGGAAACACGCGCTGCAGGGATATCTGGAACGCTGCCCACTCGTTGTTGCCGTGGAAGTCGTCCACCATGAGGAAACCGCCGCGCAGCAGGTACTGGCGCAGGTTCGCGGCTTCCAGCTCATCCAGATCCCACTGCCCCACCTCGACGGCATAGAGGAACGGATAGCGGAAGATGTCGGGGTCGTCCGGCCGTACGGGAAACACATCGTCCCTGTCGGCATAGCTGCCAGGATCGTAGGCATCGATGCGCGTGAGGCGGCGGATTCCGGTGGTGAGGTGGAATTCGGCTTCAGGTGCGTCGGTAGTCCATGAGTCCCCGCCGCGGCCGAAACCGCCGAAACCGCCACGCCCCAGCCCGTTGTCGCGGTAGGCCAGGCGCACCAGGCGGAATTCCGGTGGTGGAGGACTGACGCTGACGCCGGCAGAGTTCGCGGTGCTGCCCGACACGGCCCCAGACAGCAGGACGCACACGATCATGGCAAACGCCAGGCCGAGTTGCTGGCGATACTGCCTAGCTTGGGACCCCATGCACCAAAACTAACCTTGAACAAGGTCCCGGCGCCAGCCTTCGCATGAGTATGAGTATGCGTATGCGCACTGAATGATTCGCTTACCGACAGCACGATTAAAGCAGCGCCATGATCCAGGCCACCAGCAACGGACCTGCCGCCGCCGCGGCCGCCAACCAGGTGGGTGTGATCTGCAGCAACCACGCACCGCGCTTCGTTGCAATGGCTGTTCCAGCCAGCGCACCCATGATGAAGCCCAGCGCATGCGAGAGCACGTTGGTGTGATTGTCACCTTCGGCCTGCGCATCGCCGGCACCGAACAGGGCGAGCACGGCAATACCCGCCACCAGCGGCACCCAGCGCCGCATCGAGCTGTGCGCGTACTGGCGCCGGGTGCGCCAGGTCCAGGCGGCAATCAGCCCCAGCGCGGCGAATACGGCGGTGGATGCACCTGCCGAAACATAGCTCGACGCTCCGGCAGAGAAGCCTTCCAGCAGATTCGCGAGCGCGGCAGCAGTGACGATCAGCGCCCAGGCGCGCGCGTTGCCCCAGATCTGCGCGGCGGAATAGCCCAGCAGCATGCCTGCACCCAGGTTGCCCAGCAGATGCGCCGCGTCCCAGTGCAGCGTGAGCGCGGTCCAGCCGCGCCACCACTCACCTGCGCGGATCCGCGCCGGATCCATGACACCGATGGAATACAGGTCTGCATGCGACCAGCCCTGGGCTACCGCCAGCGGCACCAGCAGCAGCACGATGGCGTACAGCACCGCACCCTGCCAGGCATCGGGTCGCAGCTCCATGGCCGGTTCCGGCGGGCGCACCGACCGACGCTCCTCCTCGTATTGCCACAGGTGATGCAGGGCATGGGCGCGGACCGTGGCATCCACGCGCACGGCATAGGCATCGCCATCCAGCTCGATTTCGCTGTCGATGCCCACCGCGGTCAGCACGAAGGCCCGTTCGTCGCAGGCGCGGCGGCGGGCGGAGCGGAAGACGTCGACGGGATTGGCGAAGTTACCTGGCAAACAGCTGCGACAGGTCGCGGAAAGCCTTGAATTCCAGTGCATTGCCACTGGGGTCCTGGAAGAACATGGTGGCCTGCTCGCCGACCTGCCCCTTGAAGCGGATGCCCGGCTCGATGCCGAAGCGGGTGCCCGCGGCGCGCAGCCGGTCGGCGAGTTCATGCCAGCGCTGCCACTCCAGCACTACGCCGAAATGCGGCACCGGCACGTCCTTGCCATCCACTGCATTGTGCAGCGGCCGGCGCGCCGCACCCGAGGGGTCAAGATGCGCCACCAGCTGATGCCCGAAGAAGTCGAAGTCCACCCACTCGGACGAACTGCGCCCTTCCGGACAACCGAGCAGTTCGCCATAGAACTGCCGTGCCCCGGCAAGATCGGCGACTGGTACGGCCAGGTGAAACGGCTGCAGCAATTGAAGGTCTCCGCTGTTGCGTGAGCGAATCAGTCTAGCCGTAGATGGCGGCGAACTCGAAGTTCTCAAGGTACAGCACGGACTCGCGCTGCCACTGGATGCGCTGCCGTGTCACCGCCAGTCGCCAGGTCTGTTCGACCAGTGGCGCGGCGGTGAAAACAGCCGGCGTGAGCACTGCCGTGCATCGCCCCTGCCCGGGATCGCGCACCGACTGATAGCGGATGGCCTGGACCTCCGCAACACGCGCCCCGGCACCCAGTTGCTGGCAGGCGGAATAATCCTGCGATGCGGTCCACTGCGCGGCGTCGCGCGCAAAGGGCGCCTGCGTCAGGTCGATCGTCAGGGCCGCCACTTCGCTCTGGAACAACGTGTGCGGCAGCGAAGTCAGACAGGGCAGCGCGGGGCTGTCCTGCAAAAAGCGCCAGCGCCAGTAACCCAGTTCGGCGCAGGCAGTGCGCCGCTCGTCCGCGCCATAGAACACACCCGTATCAGTGGCGCCGCGAAAGCGCGATCCGCCCGGATGATGCGAGGGATAGCGGAAGGGCGTGAGCAGCAGGTAGTGCAGTGGTGTCGCCGTGGCGGGCAGCGCCGGCTTGGATGTTTCGAGCAATTGTTCCAGCTGCGCCTGCTCGCGCAGCGTATCGACCAGCCGCAGCGTGGACACGCGATGCTGCGCTTCGACTGCGCGCCACACATTGCCCCGCCACGGCCTGCCTTCAGACGCGACTGCGGCTGGCGTCCAGGTAATGCAGGACACGCACCAGCCCCTCGGCGCTGCGGATCAGATCGAGCGGTCGCTTGCCCAGGGCGCGGTTTTCGTCGCGCAACCAGATGCCGGCATCGCGCTCATTGCCGACGATGGCATCCAGCGAGCGATACAGCCGCACGAACAGCAGCGCGAACTCCCATTCGCGCTTGCGGGCCGGCTGCAGGGCGTAGCTGCCGCCGACCAGGCGCGACGCCGTAGCGCCGCTCATGCCCAGCACATCGGCCAGCGCTACCTGGGTCAGCCCCAGCAGGCCGGCGGCGCGCACCACGGCCTTGGTCAGCGTGCTGGAAGGATCCGGAGCCAGCTCGGATTGCTGCAATGCACCCATAGAATCTCCTTTCTGGAGAGAATATAGCGCATTATTATTTCCACTGGAATCCCTAACGTGCAAGTTCGGGCTCCAGGCGCAGCAATGCGCCATCAGCTTCATCCGTCAACACGTAGAGCAGGCCATCCCGTCCCTGCCGCACATCGCGGACACGCTGGTGCAGGTCGGTCAGCAGGGTTTCGCGCCGCAGCTCCTGCAATTTCTCGTTGAGCACCACCCGCTCCAGCCCACCCGTGCCGGGAATCTCGCCGCGGCGCACGCTGCCGACGAAGATATTGCCTTTCCACGCCGGGAATCGATCGCCGGTATAGACCGTCAGCCCCGTGGGGCCAATCGACGGCAGCCATACCACCAGCGGCGGCTCCACGTCGGCCGCCACCGGGGACTCCGCCAGCACCGCACCGTCGTAGCCATGGCCGAAGGTCACGCGCGGCCAGCCGTAGTTGCGACCGGGGCGAATCAGGTTCAGCTCATCGCCACCATTCGGACCGTGCTCCACCGCCAGCACCGCGCCACCAGGATGCACCGTGAGGCCCAGCGGATCGCGATGTCCCAGCGTGAATACCGCGGGCGACACTCCGGCCTTGCCGACAAAGGGATTGTCGGCGGGAATGCTGCCGTCATCGCGCACCCGCAGCACCTTGCCCACCGTATTGTCGAGCGCCTGCGCTTCATCGCCGAAGGCTGCGCCGATGACGATGTAGAGCAGCCCCTGCTGGTCGAAGGCAATGCGCGAACCGCTGGTGGTGGCCGGTTTGCCGACGAATATTTCCTGCGCATCGGTGAGCGCCCTGCCGTCGAAGCGCGCGCGCATCACCACCAGCCTGCTCAGCGGCCGCGCCGGCGCATTGCCCGCCGCGGGCGTCGCATCAGCGGGCTTGTTGAAGGTGAAATACACCAGCCGGTTCTCGGCGAACTTCGGATGCAGCACCACATCGTGCAGGCCGGCATTGCGATACGGTGTTGCAATGACCGGCAGGCCCGTCACTTCCTGCGCCTCGAGCACCGTGGGCTTGCCGGCTGCGCCCACCGCATTGCGCACCAGACGCAGTTTGCCGCCGCGCTCGCTCACCAGCGCATCGCCATCCGGCAGCAGCGCCAGCGCAAAGGGATGATTCAGGCCACGCGCCACCACCACCGCGCGCAGGCGATGCTGCTCGGCCGTGTCGGATACATAGCTGGGCTGCGCAAGGGACAACGGCGCAATGCCGGGAGCAGGCTCCGCCGCCCTCCCCGCTGGCACATGCCCCAGACAGACGAGCAGCAACACAGGGAAAGCACCGGAAGCCGCAGCACGCAATGAATTCATGACCTGCCCCAGGGGAAAACCCACGGAAATGACCGCGGGAACTATAAACGCTTCGACTCAACCCCGGCGTGGCCGCAACGCCGCCGCACCTTCCACTCCCGGCACATTGGCGGCCATCAGCTGCAGGCCGCGCAGACTCACCTGCGTCAGGTGGTCGCGATCCGGATGGCGGGCCGCCAGCAACAGGTGCCGCCATATGCGCGGCTGTTTTTCCCAGCGGGGCCGGACCCAGCCCGGACGATATTGCGCCAGCCAGTCCAGATCCTGCAGCCGCAGCGCCGCGATGCGTGCGGCACAGCCAGGCGACATGCCAAGCACCACCCTCGCCAGCTGCCGGTTGGCTCGCGCCAGATGCCAGCCGAACACCAGCACGCGGCGGATGAAATCGCCCGCGCCCGGCCCGACGAACACCGGCTCTGCCTGGAACGTCGGCAGGTCGTGCACCATGCGCTGCTCCATGGCCTGCCAGCGCGATTCGTCATCGAAGCCGGCGTCGGCCAGCAGGTAGGGACTGGCGGCCAGTTGCGCCCGCGCCCCAACGGGCAGATCGCGCCAGCCGGTGAGCTGACCGGCAAACAGCGCCGGGCTGGTCTGCTGTGCAGCCGCCGCCATCGACCCCAGGTATTCCAGGCACTGTCCGTTGATTTCGGCGACGGAGTCCAGCGACCCGTCTGCGAGCCATCGCCCGGCCAGCCACTGCTGCGCCGCTGCGCCTGCAATTTGCTCTTCCATGTCATTCCTCCCTTTTCAGGCGACATAATCCCTCATCCGGCTATTTTATTGAAGTTTCAAATTTGGGATATTTTTCCCAATTCTGATTTACGCCATTTTTCGCAAGGGACAGGGAAAACAACAATGCGAATCTCTGACGACCGGTACAGTCGTGATCGCCAACGCTTCGATCTGGCGCTGCGCTTCATCCAGCACGAGGCGCGCACACGCACCATCCGCATCTGGACCGGTCTCACCGACGATCGCATCCGCAAGCTGTACCGCTCGTATATCTGCGACGATGCCGGCGTGAATCCGGCGCGCCATCGCGGCAAATCCCCGCAGCAGGCCACCTTCTTCATCCGCACTCCGCACATGCGCCAGGAAACGGCGGTACTGGCGAGCATGTGTTACCTGCTGGGCGTGATGCCGGCCAGCCACGTTGCCGATGCACAGCACACGCTGCCCGGCATGCAACGCGGCGAAGCACTTTGCGAGGCCTTCGAAACCTACCGGCGACTGGTGCCTGCGCCGCGCATCAGCTTCGAACATGCGGTGTACCTAGTCACTGCGCTGGCCCGCGGCGATGAACTGCGCGCCACGTTGTGCGCGGACTGCAATGGCCTGATCGTGGTGGACCGTTACGCCACCCATGCACGCCGCTGTCTTGCCTGCGAGGAATCCCGCCAGGGCAGGCTGCTGCTCGACGCCTGACACAACGGCAAAGGGCGCGGCGGTTATTCAGCCGCCGTTGGGGTCGGCATTGTTATGATCCCCACCGAAAATGGCCCCCGAAAACCTGTTTGCCGGCGCGTATCTCGACCGGCGCGCCGAGGCGCGTCTCAGGCCCGATTGGCTGGCCGAGGCGCAGGGCGACACCCGGACCCTGTACATAGTGATGCGGCAGAGTGCCGCGCTGGTGCTGGCTGGCGAAGCCACCCGCATCGCTTTCCTGCCGGGCACCGATCCGCGCGTGGCTGCAACCTCCGACCCGGACCGCATGCTGCTGCTGGGCTGGTACCAGAACCAGCGCTGCGTGCTGGTGGATCTCGAGCCCGAACATGCGGTGGAGCAGCCCGGTGAGTCCTTCGCGGAACTGCGTCCGCTGGCCTCAGAACTTCCCGCCAGCGAAGCGGGTCTGCTGGCCTATGCACGCGCACTCAACATCTGGCGGGCGAACCACCGCTACTGCAGCCGCTGCGGCACGGCCAGCGTCGGCATCCGCGCGGGGCATGCGCGGCAATGCCCGAACTGCGGCGCCCAGAACTTTCCACGCCTCGATCCCGCCATCATCGTGCTGGTGCATGACGGCGAGCGGGCGCTGCTGGGCCGGCAGGCAAGCTGGCAAGCCGGCCGCTACTCGACCATCGCGGGCTTCGTCGAACCCGGGGAATCGCTGGAAGACGCGGTGCGGCGCGAGGTGCGCGAAGAGACCGGGGTCGAGACGCATGCCGTGGCGTATCACTCTTCCCAGCCCTGGCCTTTTCCGTCGTCGCTGATGCTGGGGTTCACGGCCCGCGCCTGGCACGCCGATCCGGTGCTGCATGATGGCGAACTGGAAGACGCGCGCTGGTTCACGCGCGCCGACATCCATGCGGGGCTGATCACGCTGCCGCCGGCGGCGGCGATTTCACGTCGCCTGATCGAACACTGGTTGCAGCATGCGGATTAGCCACCTGCTGCAACGGCCGTTGCTGGCCGCCCTGCTGACGCTGTGCGCCACCGGCGCCAGTGCCAACATCAAGGTCAGCATCGAGGGCATCGAGGGTGACGCGCGCGCCAACATCGAAGCCCGCCTGAGCGTCGAACGTTACCGCGACCGTGACGATCTCGATGAAGACACCGCGCGCCGGCTGTTCAATCGCATCGACGGCGAAGTGAAGGACGCACTGCGGCCGTTTGGGTACTACGAGCCGGTGGTCAAGTCGGACTTCCACGCCGAGGGCAAGGTCTGGCACTTCGACATACAGATCGAACCCGGCATACCGGTGCGCATCCGCGAGCTGAACATCCGGATCGAAGGGCCCGGCGCCGACGACGCCGCCTTCGACCCGGTGCGCAAACAGACATTGATACGTTCCGGCATGGTGCTGCATCACAGCGACTATGAAAAAGTGAAGGGCGAACTGACGCGCGCAGCTGAAGCCAATGGCTATCTCGCGGCCCGGCTGGAGGACAAGGACAGGATGGTGGTGGACGCCACCGAGCACACTGCCCGCATCAACCTGCTGCTCGATACCGGCCCGCGCTACAGCTTCGGACATATCGAAATCGAACAGGACATCATCCGGCCCAGGCTGATGCAACGCTTCCTGCGTTTCCGCGAAGGCGACCCCTACAGTTCATCCGAACTGCTGCGCACGCGGTTCGCGCTCGACGACAGCCTGTATTTCTCCACCGTCGATGTGGAGCCGGGCACACCCGACGACCGGACGCTGACCGTGCCGATACGCATCACCGCCACCAGGAGCCGCTGGCAGCTTGCGCTGGGTGGCGGTTATGGCACCGACACGCAGCTGCGCGGCACGCTGGGCTGGACCGACACGCGCCTGAACGATCGTGGCCATCGGCTGCGCTTCGAGCTCAAGGCCTCGGCGAGCACGCGCCGCCTGGATGCGCGCTACGACATTCCCATCGGCGACCCGGCGCTGGAGCGGTTCTCGGTCGAAGCGATCAACCGTTTCGAGGAGCTCAGCGACCTGGATACCAACGAAAGCACCCTGCGCCCTTCGATCACCCGCATGTACGGACGCTGGCAGACCGTCAGCTCGTTGTCGGTCACGCACACCAGCACCGACGACGGTGCCAGCCGCGTTTCGAGCACGCTGCTGGTGCCGGGCATCGTGATGGCCTCGGTGCCGGAAGGCTTCCTGGGAGAATCGCTGTTCAGCCGCGGCTTCTATGCGGAACTGATCGGCTCGCATTCGGCGCTGGGATCGGATGCAGACTTCCTGCGCCTGGATCTGCAGATGGAGCGCAGTTTCGATCTGGACTATCGCTGGCATCTGCTGCTGCGGGGCGAAATCGGCGCGAGCCTGGTGAGCGACTTCAGCGATGTGCCGGGCATCTACCGCTTCTTTGCCGGCGGCGACCGCAGCGTGCGTGGCTTTGCCTACAACAGCCTGTCGCCCGAAGAACCGGTGACCAGCGGCGGCGTGACGGAATTGCGCAAGACCGGTGGCCGCCACCTGATCGTGGGCTCGGCCGAGATCGTGCGCGATCTGCCGTTGAATCTCGGCGTGGCCACGTTCTTCGACTTCGGCAACGCCTTCAACAACTTCAAGGACCCGCTCGAATATGCGGTCGGTGTCGGCGTGCGCTACCGGCTGCCGGTGGTGTCGATCGGCCTCGACGTTGCCAAGCCGCTGTCCACCGGCGGCGACATGCGCCTGCACCTGAACATCACGCCGAAGCTATGAGACTGCGACGCAAGATGCTGCTGGCCGCGTTGGCGATCCTGCTGCTGGTGCCCAGCGCAGTGATGTATCTGGTCGTCACCACGGAAGCCGGACTGCAGTTCGTCGCCAGCCACCTGGGAAAGATGGGGCCGGTGACCGTCACGGCCGGCACGGTGAAGGGCACGCTGGTCGATGGCTTCAGCGTGGACAGGCTGCGCATCCAGCACCGGCTGTCGGATGTGCGGATCGATCATGCCGCCGGCAGGGTCGAGCTGCTGCCGCTGCTGCTGCTGCAGCGGATCACCCTGCCGGAAGTCAGGGCCGAACATGTCGACGTGACCCTGCTGCGCGATCCGCTGGACCGTCCGCCGCAGACGCCGCGTTTCCTGCCGGCATTCCTGCGCATCGACGGCGACGCGGTGCATGTCGACAGCGCGGATATCACGCTGATCAGCGGCCGGGTGGTGCCATTGCGCAATATCGACAGCACGGTCACGGTGCTGCCCAGGCAGATCCGCGTCCGTTCGTCAAAGCTGGACTACGGCATCGAGCACATTGAAGCATCCGGACATTTCCTGGCCGCGCGCCCCTTCGGACTGGACGGCGACATGGAAATCAGCTGGTCCATGGCTGGACAGCCGGACTGGCTCATCCTGGCGCGCTTCGATGGCGACCTGGACAAGCTGCCGCTGACCGGCCGCATCGAGAAGCCCTTTCACGCCACATTCGAAGGAGCTGCCACCACGCTCACCAGGAACTGGAGGATCGCAGCACACGCCAGGGTGCGGGACTTCGATCTGCAGCCTTTCGGTGGCGGCAAGGTACTGGGCATCATTTCAGGCGAGCTCGATGTCACTGCGGCCGCGGAAGGTTTCACTGCCAGGGGCGCGCTGATACCACCTGGCCTCAAGGCGGGCGCATTTGGCGTGGATTTCCATGGCGCATACAACAACAGGGTGGTGACGATTCAACGCGCCACGGTCACGCATGCCCCGTCGCATGCGCGCGCCACCACGCATGGCAGCGTCACGATTGTCAGGAACGGACCCGAGCTTGC
>JAATEY010000085.1 GCA_015655465.1 Gammaproteobacteria bacterium
AGCGACGATTCCATGATCTCCGGAGCATTGACCTCGCCGTAACCCGCCTCGTCCTGGCGCTTGCGCATGTAGCCGATCAACTGCTGGAAGATGCGCCAGCCTTTCGGATGCCAGAACACCGCGCCCGGCGCCTCTTCCTGGAAGTGGAACAGGCCGAGGTCCTTGCCGATGCGGCGGTGATCGCGCTTTTCGGCCTCCTCGAGGCGATGCAGGTAGGCCGCGAGATCCTTGTCGTTGAGCCACGCGGTGCCGTAGATGCGCTGGAGCATCTCGTTGCGCGAATCGCCGCGCCAGTAGGCGCCGGCCACCTTCATCAGCTTGAAGGCCTTGAGCTTGCCGGTGGATGGCACATGCGGGCCGCGGCACAGGTCTTCCCAGTCGCCCTGGCCATAGAGTCCGATCGGCTCGTTGGCAGGGATGCTGGCGATGATCTCCGCCTTGTATTTCTCCCCCTGGGCGAGGAAGTGCTGCACGGCTGCATCGCGCGGCAGTTCGCGGCGCCGCACCGGCAGGTCGGCCTTGGCGATCTCGGCCATGCGCGTTTCGATGGCGACCAGATCCTCGGGCGTGAAGGCGCGCGAATAGGCGAAGTCGTAGAAGAAGCCGTCTTCGATCACCGGACCGATGGTGACCTGCGCTTCGGGGAACAGCTGCTTCACGGCCTGCGCCAGCAGATGCGCCGTGGAATGGCGGATGACGTCGAGACCGGCGGGGTCCCTGTCGGTGACGATGGCAAGCTGCGCGTCGTGATCGATGACGAAGGAGGTGTCGACCACCTTGCCATCGACGCGGCCGGCAAGCGCCGCCTTGCGCAAACCCGCACCGATGCTGGCCGCTACCTCGTCTACGGAAACCGGCTGGTCGAAGTTTTTCTGACTGCCATCAGGCAGTGTGATTACAGGCATATTGAAATGGTAGTCGCGACTGGGATCGAACCAGCGACCACTTCCATGTCAAGGAAGTGCTCTACCACTGAGCTACGCGACTACTGTCGACCACCGCAGGGGCCGGGAACGATACCGGAGAGGCATTCTAACCTGCAAGGTTTATCGCCGCCCGGTCAGAATAAAGTTGCCATCGCCTGCAGGGAATTCAAACGATTCCCAGCAATCGCGCCTTGAGATCCTGGATGGCGTCGCGGCAGGCTCCGGCTTCCTCGAATTCCAGATTGCGCGCATGGCGCAGCATCTCGCCCTCCAGCCGCTTGATCTCGCGGCCCAACTGCTCCGGCGTGGCGGCAGGGCCCAGGCCCGGCCCGACTCCATTCTTCCTGCCACCGCCAGCGGACCTGGCTGGCGCCGGCTCGCGCGCACCTTCCATCACATCCTGGATCGGGCTGATCACACCAACCGGCGTGATGCCGTGTTCGGCATTGAAGGCCAGCTGTTTGTCGCGCCGCCGTTTCGTTTCGGCCAGCGCCCGCGCCATGGAACCGGTTTCCCGGTCCGCGTAGAGAATCGCCCGGCCGTGCAGGTTGCGCGCCGCGCGACCGATGGTCTGGATCAACGAGCCTTCCGAGCGCAGAAAACCTTCCTTGTCGGCATCGAGAATCGCCACCAGTGCCACCTCGGGCATGTCGAGCCCCTCGCGCAGCAGGTTGATGCCGACGATGGCGTCGAACTTGCCCAGTCGCAGGTCGCGGATGATTTCCGAGCGTTCGACCGTCTCGATATCCGAATGCAGGTAGCGCACTTTCACGCCGTGCTCTTCCAGGTATTCGGTCAGGTCTTCGGCCATGCGCTTGGTCAGCGTGGTAACCAGCACGCGTTCACCGCGCTCGGCACAGCGGTTGATCTCGGACAGCACATCATCCACCTGGGTGCGCACCGGTCGCACCTCTACCACGGGATCGATCAGGCCCGTGGGGCGTACCACCTGCTCCACCACCTGCCCCGCCTTGTGTGCCTCGTACTTGCCCGGGGTTGCCGAGACGAAGATCATCTGCGGCGCGATGGCTTCCCACTCCTCGAACTTCAGCGGCCGGTTGTCCAGCGCAGACGGCAGGCGGAATCCGGATTCGACCAGCGTTTCCTTGCGCCAGCGGTCGCCCTTGTACATGGCGCCCAGCTGCGGAATCGTCTGGTGGCTTTCGTCGTCGATCATCAGAGCCTCGCGTGGCAGGTAGTCATACAT
>JAATEY010000267.1 GCA_015655465.1 Gammaproteobacteria bacterium
CTTTATGACCCCGCAGTTGCCCGCTGCCAGCGCCGGACCCAGTTTCCAGCTGGTGAACATCCGCGGGAAATTCCACGGCACCACCTGCCCGACCACACCCACCGGCACACGTGTAACGTAGTTCAGGAAACCGGTGTCGACAGGGATCACCGTGCCTTCGTTCTTGTCCGGCATGCCGGCGAAGTAGCGGAACGTGGCCACCGTGCGCATCACATCGAGATTGCGGGTGTCGCGGATCGGGTGGCCGGTGTCGAGGGTCTCGATCAGCGACAGGTTGTCGCGGTCTTTCTCGATGGCGTCGGCCAGCTTGCCGATCAGCACACCGCGATCAGATGGCGACACCGCCGCCCAGGCCGGAAACGCCTTGCGCGCGGCGGCCACGGCACGATCGATGTCGGCGGCTTTGGCCTCGGCCACTTTTGCGAGCAGCGAGTTGTCGAATGGATTGAACACATCGAAGGTGGCGCCATCGAGAGCATCGACGAATTCATTGTCGATGAAGAGCTGGGTCTGGAACCGGGGTTTGTTCATGGGAACTCCTGACGAAAAACCCGGCAGTACTTGCGTACTGCCGGGTTCAATGGCTGCAGGACTTTGCTGCTACCAGCGACTGGCCGTGATCGGGAACGGTTCCAGTTCACCCCTGGCGTATCTCTGTTCGAGGCCCGGCGTGCCGTTCTCGAACACCATCAGCATCGAGCGTTTCGGCGCGAAACCCTGGTGGCGGATATCGGCGGGCATGGCGCAGACATCGCCGGACTTCATGACGATCCGGCCGCGCGGATTGCCGGTGTTCTTGTCCTGGATATTCCAGTGGATCTCGTCGGTCAGCTGGATGAACCACTCGTTGCGGTCATTGCCGTGGATCACCGGCAGCATGTGCTCTTCGCTGGTCACGCAGCAGATGCAGGCACCCGTGATCGAGGTGAACGAAGGATTCCAGGTGATGTCGGCACGCGCAATGTGGTCATAGAGATTGAAGGCATGGATCTGGCCTTCGAAACCCGGCTCGGGCTCGATGGTCGGCTTGTCGTAGGTGACATCGGCAAAGGCGCGATTGATCGGGTGGCCGCTGGCATCGGAGCGCGGCGTCACGTCGCCGGGCAGCCCCATCATGCGCCGGGCCGGTTCGAATCCGCGGATCAGCGGACCTGCAGCCTCTTTGGTCTTCGAGCCCAGCGGCGAACCGGTTTCCATCGGCGCACGCAGCGGGTCGTAGCCCTCGTTGATCCAGTTGACCGAGATGGTTTCGAAGGCATTGCGCACATCGTCGGTGTTGAAGGTCTCCAGGAAATCGACGCCGGTGTCCCGGTGGCCCTTGCTGTAGGTGCCGGCAAAGATATCGACGGTGCCATAGTGGTTCTGGGTGCCGAACACGTCGTCGAAGAAGATCCAGCCGTAGAAGAAGCCCCAGCCGATGTCGCGCACCATCGCACGCAGGAAACGGTCCACTTCGATGGTGTGCATGCCCTTGGGCCAGCGCACATGGACGAAGTAGGCGTCGCGTTCGAAGCTGAAACTGCCGAACGTGAACTTGCGGTAGCCCAGGACCGGATCGGGTGCGGAAGCGATGACCTGGACTTTCTCGATGCGCACGGCGTTCATGGTGTTTCCTCGCTGAATTCGATTCTGCTGGGGGCGCTCATTTCAGTACGCAGATTTCGGACCATTTCTCGACGCTTTCAGGACCTGCCGAGGTCTGGATCAGCGTCACCGAAGGCATGGCCGCTTTCAGCTGATAGGCAGAACCCTTTGGCAGCAGCACTTCGTGCCCGCGGCGCGCGATCACACGCCCCATGCGCTTGCCACCGGGGTCGGCCTGCAGCCGGATGGCCCCGGACTTGTGCGTGGGCTTTTCTGCGTCGGTCAGCTGGAAGAAGGTGAACTCGATCTCGCCGTCCATCACGATGGCAAACTCATCATGGGGCGCGGTGTACCAGGGCGAGGTGCCTTCGGCACGCACGGCTTCGGCGGCGTACTCCAGGTTGGAGGCCACCATGACCCGTTCATAGGGTCTGGACTTGCTGCAGACTTCGAAGATGTTGGAAAAGGCATAGTGCTTGAGATCGTCGTTGAGCTCGATCGAGCCTTTCTCATACGACGCCAGCGACGCCATCCTGGTCTTGAAACTCATGTCTTGCCCCCCTTGTTTGCATGGTATGGAATGGCCGCTGTCCAATCAAGGCGATTTCCGGCCGCAGCTACGCCCGCCGCAGCCGGAAGTCGTAGTTCACCGTGTAGTAAGCGGTTTCCATGCGCGTGCCGTCAGGCGCAGCCCCCGGTGGATGCTTCGCGTACGGCGTGACCAGCGATTCCTTCACGCCGAAGACCGCGTCCGAGTCGATGTACTCGCTGCCGGCAGCGAACAGGTGCGTGGTGATGGCCTGGTGGCCGGGCGCCGACACCATCATGTGTATGTGCCCGGGACGCATGGGATGCCGCCCCATCCTGCGCAGCATGATGCCTACCGGGCCGTCCGTCGGCACGGGGTAGTACTCGGGCTTGATGGAGCGAAAAGCATAGCGCCCCTCTGCATCGGTGCGGATGCGGCCGCGCGCCTTCATGCCGACGTCGCCTTCCATCTGCAAGTCATAGGTGCCCTCGCCGTCGCCGGACCAGATGTCGAGCAAGGCTCCGGCAATGGGCGTGCCGTCGCTGCTGAGCACCCGGCCCGAGTAGAACGCAGGTTCGCCTTTCACGCCGATGGCCAGGTTCGCGCCGTTGGGAAGCTCCGGCGCACCCTCCCAGTAGTAGGGACCCTGCACCGTGGAATCGGTGGTGCCGCCGGATGCCGGATGATTCAGGGTGATTACGAGTATCGAAACACCCAGCGTGTCGGACAGCAGGATGAACTCCTGCCGCTTGTCCGTGCAGGTCTTCCCCACGCCGGTCAGGAACTGGATGGCACCCATCCACTCGGCATCGGTGAGCTTCACCTCGCGCACGAAATCATGCAGATGGGTAATCAGTGAAGTCATCACCTGCCTGAAACGCGCATCGCCGCATTGATCCATGCGTGCCAGCACTGCCGCCGTAATGCCCTGTTCGTCGAATTCGCGCATGGCGCCCCCTTCCCGGTTTCTGTCGACAATATCCGCGATCACTGCCTGGAGTCGATGGCAGACACTGGCTCCGGCTGATAGATCTTCGTAACACCGGTAAACAGGGGCGTGCCGCCGGCGTCCCTGATGGAACGCGCGTAGGCGATGGTCGGAAAGTTGCGCGCGCGGGCACCATTGACCTTGACCTGATCGCCCGGCTTCAGTGAATCCCGCTTCCACCCCCTGCGCATCAGGGTGGTGGGACTCGCCAGTTCGAAATTCCAGTTCTCGGTCTTGCCGTCCTTGTTGACCACATCGATATACAGCCGCGCATGCGGGCTCTTCCATTCGAGCTTCGTTACCTTGCCCTCGATTTCCACATTCAGCTTGAAGTCGAATTCGGATTGCGAGTGATGCGCCAAGGCGGCCGCGCCCATCGCAAGGCTGGCGGCGGCAATGAACAGCCGCTGGAACAGGCCATTCTTCCTGGCACGCGGTTTCATCATCGGTACATCTCCACATCCTGCTCGTCATCCATGCAGATCTCTTCGAGCATGGCGGCATCCGCCTGGTAAGCCATTTCGATGGTGACCTTCCAGGGCCTGGTGTACGCCTTGGAATCATCCACTGCAATCTCGATCTGCATGACGCCGAAGTTGATGCGCTTCAGGCGTTCCGTCACGCGCGCGGATTCGGTCACCGGGCTGCCGCGGAGATCCAGCCACATGTCGTCACGGATGCCGTTGGTCTCGATGACCAGCACATCGCCATCCCAGTGCGCGACCGAGTGTCCATTCCACGTCGGGTTCGGATCCTTTTCCAGCTTCCGGCCATCCATGAATATCTGCCGGTACGACCCGTTGAATTCATGCAGCACCACCATCAGTCTGGGTGTCTGCACGATCTTGATGTACTGCGGCAGCGTCCAGGCGCGCGGAAAATTCGGTGGCATGCAGTGCGTATGCGGATCATCCCTGCCGCCATTGGCCCGGCGCTTCACCATCTGCTCCTTCGACCACTCGGTATACGGCAGGCCTTCCTTGATGCTCATGCCGATGTTGATCTGCTCGCGCGCCATGCGCTCTTCCTGGATGCAATCGCCAGTCCTGCAGCCATCCTTCGAGGGAACATTGGCAAACCACATGCCGGAAAAATCCGGCTTGCCATCGCTGGTGCGCGGCACGGGTGCTTTCAGATCCGGAGTGCCGTCGGTCTTGCGCGGAATACCCGGCGTCGGGAAGTCCAGCCACTGCGCCAGGGATACGGCGGGGACTCCGCCCAGCACGGCCAGAGCAAATCCCAACCTGATGGCCATCGTCCGCATGTTCCCCGCCCCCAAAGGCACCCCGCCAAATACTCGCACCGGGTCAAGTATGGGGTCAAACATGCGGGAAGTCAGTGCAGCTTCACCACCGGCTCGGTGCGGCGATTGATGAGCCGCGCCAGCGTATCGAGCAGCACCTTCCTGTACCCATGCAACGCCAGCTCATGCATCTTGTACAACGACCGGTACATCAGCCGCGCGCAGAAACCTTCGATCATCATGCTGCCGCCCACCAGCGACCCCATCAGGTTGCCGACGGTGGTGTACTCACCCAGCGATACCAGCGAGCCGAAATCCCTGTAGCGGTAGGGACGCAGTTGCTGGCCGCGCAGCCGGGCCACGATCTGCCTCACCAGGTGGCTGGCCTGCTGATGCGCGGCCTGCGCACGCGGCGGCACATTGCCGTTCCTGCCGGACCAGGGGCATGCGGCGCAGTCGCCGATGGCGAAGATGTTCTCGTCGCGCGTGGTCTGCAAGGTGTCCTTCACCACCAGCTGGTTGGTGCGGTTTGTTTCCAGGCCGTCCAGATCCTTGAGAAAATCCGGCGCCTTGACGCCAGCCGCCCACACCACCAGCTCCGCGGGAATGACCTCGCCGCTCGCCAGCCGCACACCCTTCGGCAATACCTCGGCGACCCGTGCGCCGACCCTGACCTGCACCGCCCGGCTTCGCAGCAGCTGGGTCGCGGCATCGGACAACCGCCTGGGCAATGCTGGCAGGATGCGGTCGGCCGCCTCCAGCAACGTCAGCCTGATGTCCTCATCCGGGTTGATCCGGTCGAGACCATAAGCCACCAGATCGCGCGTGGTGTTGTGCAGTTCCGCGGCCAGTTCCACCCCCGTGGCGCCAGCGCCAATGATCGCCACCTGCAGTTGCTCCGGCCGCAGGGCCTGCGGCTGTGCATGCGCGCGGATGAGCGCATTCACGAGACGGCGATGAAAACGCGCGGCGTCGGTCGGAGTTTCCAGCGCGATTGCATGGCTCTTGACGCCAGGCGTGCCGAAATCATTGGTCAGGCTTCCCACTGCCATGACCAGCGTGTCATAGGGAAACACGCGCAGCGGTGTGATCTGGTTGCCGTCTTCATCGAACATTGGCGACAGCTTCACCTCGCGGCGCCTTCTGTCGAGGCCGATCATCTCCCTGAGACGGTAGCGGAAATGATGCCAGTGCGACTGGGCCAGGTAATTGAGTTCATGCACACCCGGATCCATGCTGCCAGCCGCGATCTCGTGCAGCATCGGCTTCCATAGATGCGCGCGAGCCTTGTCGATCAGCTGGATCTGCGCCTTGCCCGACTTGCCCAGACGATTGCCAAGTTTGGTGGCGAGCTCCAGGCCACCGGCGCCACCACCGACGACGATGATCCGGTGGACACCGGCAACCTGGGCAACGGGCTCATGACGATCTGCTCTGGACATCTGCATCCTGAAGAAATGCGCTGTCCCAAATATTAGGCGTCAGATCACGCTGCTGTCAGAACCAATACCTTCGGTGGGCAACCCATTGGTGGAACCCACTGCAGCATCTCTTCGTCAGTTCCGCCGCGCGACCACGAAGGCCTCGTCGTTGAACCACAGTCCGCCGTGCTTCTGCAGCACCGTCTGCGTGGCCTTCAGGTAGGCGCCGCTGGTCACCATCGGCTCCAGGCGCTCGTCTTCCATCTGGTTCACGTATACCGCTGCATTCCATGCTGCAAACAGTGTCGAGGTGCCGATGCGGTCAGACAGTTCCGAGGGCAGCGTCCGCATCTCGTAACGCAGCAGTGCCTTCTCGTCCGGTGGCGGCGTCAGGTTGTATTCGCGCGCATCGCGTCCCAGCTCCGTCTTCAGCGCCGCAAGCAGTGCGTGCCGGTCGGCCTGGAACGGACTCTCACCGGGCCAGAGTTTCTGCACGATTTCCAGCGCCGGATCGCGGCCCGCGGACTGGATGACCAGCAGCCTGCCGCCCGGCGCAAGCGCGCGCGTCAGCGGTGCCAGCACGCGGGAAGCCTTGAATTCCGCCGACATGCGCGCGCGCCAGGGCTGGGATGCGAGGATCAGGTCATAGTGCGGCGGCGGACGGCCGGGCCGGGGAATGACACTGTCGAGCAGGAACTTGTGATCCTCGCGGTAGACCACCAGCACCGACGGCCGGCGGTAGACGGGATTACCGGTCTTTTCGCTGGGATGCGTGGACCATGCATCGGCCAGTGAATCGGAGACTTCCTCGATCTGCTCCTCGTAGGCATGCGCGGAATTGCCGGTGAGCCGGATCTCCTGCCAGTTCAGCGCAGCAGCCAGCTGCGTGTCACGCAGCATCAGCCGGGGCGCGTCGGAATAATTCAGGTTGGTGATCACCAGCACCGTGGCCGGATGCTCGGTGAAGCGGTCCGGCATTTTCTCAAGCCCGAGGCGCACATCCTCGAGGCTGATCTCCTTCGCGACCGCCACCATCGGCACGGCCGGATGCACGCTGTGCGCGTAACGCATCAGCCGCGACAGCACGGTGCCATCACCCATGCCCGCATCGAAGATATTCAGCGCTGGTGGCATGGGCCGCACCAGCTGCAGTTCCTGGCCCGCACGGCGCGCGACCGCAGCCTTTTCGTTGCAGGTGTTGACGAAGGCCAGATATTTCTGGCGGTTGTCGTAGAAACGAAATGACTGCGCGGACTGCTTTTTCGCCACGTTGCCCCCTGCCCTGTTCTTTCGTCCAGCTTACGACAACAGCGCGGGCTGGAGCATCCATCTGCAGGCCGCTACAGCAGGTGGATTGGCAATGGGTGCGCAGGCAACGCTGATACATGGCGCCGCGGCTCGTCACGATGAACGATCTGTACTCGCTTGAACCGGGTGTGAAGATCCCGGTCGACGATTTCCTGGATGTGATCCGCCGCCACTTCAAGCAACCGCAGGAAGGCCCGGGCTTTGACGGCACTGGCAGGCGGGCGACTGTGGTATTTTTCTGACAGTTTTGACCGTTTAGTTGGTCATCCCACCTAAATGACCTACACTCTGGCCACACCAGAATGTGGTGCACGACATACATGGAGTGACGCATGCGCAAGCACATTGCCCTTGGATCCGTTCTGGCCCTGGGACTCGTCGGCCAGGCCATGGCCGCCGAGGATTTCAGCTACAACAATATCGAGGCCTCCTACGTCAAGACCGAGGTGGATGATTTCGATGTCGACGGCGATGGCTTCAGCCTCGGCGGCTCGTTCGCATTCAATGAGCATTTCTTCGGCTTCAGCTCCTACAAGGACATCAGCTACGACGACGTCGGCGTCTCCAGCTTCAGCGGCACGCAGTTCAGCCTGGGCGCGGGTTTCAACTGGTCGCTGGCCCCGGAGCTCGATCTGGTCTCGGGCCTGTCCTATGAACACTTCAAGTCGAAGCTCGGGGGCATCAGCGATAGCGACAGCGGCATCGGCCTCAGCGTCGGTTTGCGCGGCCGCGTGGCCGAAAGTGTGGAGCTGACCGGCGGCGTGAAGTACACCGACCTGGGCCATGGCACGAACGACACGACGTTGTCGGTCGGTGGCCGCTACTATTTCACTCCGGCCTTCGCTGCCGGCATTGACCTGGATCACAACCACGATGGCACCACCTGGGGCATTGCGCTGCGCTACGACTTCGGCGGCTGACGTCTCTCGCACCTTTCAGGCGTGATGCGCAACGGGACGCCCCCCGGATCCTGCTGCATCACTGGCGGTGGCCCCGCAGGGCTGATGCTGGGCTTCCTGCTCGCGCGCGCTGGCGTGCGGGTGACGGTGCTCGAGAAACACGCGGATTTCCTGCGCGACTTTCGCGGCGACACCATCCATCCCTCAACCCTGGATGTGGTTGCCGAACTCGGTCTGCTGGAAGAATTCCTGCAGCTTCCGCATCAGCAGGTGAAGCAGCTCGTCGGGGAGGTCTACGGCGAACGTATTCCGCTGGCGGACTTCACGCACCTGCCGACGCGCTGCAGGTTCCTGGTGATGATGCCGCAATGGGATTTCCTCGATTTCATCGCGCGGCAGGCGATGCAATTGCCGAACTTCACGCTGCTGCAGCAACACGAAGTAACGGCATTGCGCCGCAGGGGAACGCAGGTCATCGGCGTTGCGGCAGGCTCACGCGGACACCAGCTCGATATCGATGCCGACCTTGTCATCGGTGCAGATGGCCGGCACAGCATCGTGCGCCGCGACGCAGGGCTGCCGGTGGAAGACTTCGGCGCGCCAATCGACGTGCTGTGGTTCCGTCTCGCGAAGGACGCCAATGACCGCGATCAGACTGCGGGCTACATCTGGCCCGGGCTGTTCTTCGTGATGATCGATCGCGGCGACTACTGGCAATGCGCCTATGTCATTCCGAAGGGTGGTGGTGATGCCGTGCGCGCGGCAGGACTGCCGGCGCTGCGTGCCAGACTGGCGCACCGCCTGCCGTTCCTGCGCGACAATCTGGAGTCGCTGACGGACCTGGACCAGCTGAAGCTGCTCGAAGTGCAGGTGAATCGCCTCACCCGGTGGCATGCGCCGGGCGTGCTGTGCATCGGCGACGCTGCGCATGCCATGTCGCCGGTGGGCGGCGTCGGCATCAATCTCGCGATCCAGGATGCAGTGGCGGCGGCCCGCATTCTCGCCGCACCGCTGTACGCCCGCTGCCTGAGCACAGCAGACCTGCAGGCTGTGCAGCAACGGCGCATGTTTCCCACGCGCCTGACGCAGCGCATGCAGGTGGTGGTGCAGCAGCAGGTGATCAGCCGGGTGTTGCGCGCCGCCGGGGATGAGGCAGAATCCATGCCTCGCGTGCCCCGGATCCTGCGGTTGATCCAGCGCTTTCCGCTGCTCGGCAGGATTCCCGCGCGCCTGATTGGCGTTGGCGTGCGGCCGGAGCACATCGCATGAAGTCCACATACCTCCTGCCGATCGGCATCCTGCTGGCAACCCTGCCTGCGGTTGCACATCACTCATCGGCAACCGGGCACGACATGACGAGGCCAGTCACGCTGCGGGGGGTCGTCACTGGCGTGGAGTGGCACAACCCGCATGCCATCGTTCACCTGGATGTAAAGAACCAGGACGGCAAGGTAGTCAACTGGCTGGTCGCGCTCTGCAACCCGGGCCTGATGAAGAGGCTCGGCATGGCAGCGGACGCTTTCAAGCCCGGAGATCAGATGACGGTCGATGTGTGGGTGGCCAGGGACGGGTCCCCACAGGCAGATGTCCGCGAGCGTTCGACGCTTGCGCTGCCAGACGGTATGAAGATTGTCATCCCGGCCGGCGTCTTTTCGTGGACGGGGCCCTGATCCGGCCGCCGCATGTAGTCGAGCATCTCCCGGCTCGTCAGCGGATGACTGAAGTGATATCCCTGCGCATAGTGGCAGCCCATGGACTGCAGCACGGCCACATGCTCGCTCGTTTCCACGCCCTCGGCGACGCTGGTCTTGCCGAGATTCTCGATCAGCGTCACGGCGGCATGGATCACCGCCAGCACATCGGAACTGGAACCGACATCCCAGACGAAGGAGCGATCGATCTTGATGACGTCGAAGGGATAGTCACGCAGGCAGGCCAGCGACGAAGTGCCCGTGCCGAAATCATCCATCGCCAGCTTCACGCCCATGCTGCGCAGCGAATGCATCAACTTGAGCGTTGCCGGCGGGTCGCGCATGACATCGCGCTCGGTGACTTCCAGGCGCAGGCACTGCGCGGGCAGGCCGGTTTGCAGCAATGCCTCACGCACCCGCACCAGCAGGCGTTCGCCCAGCGCCAGTTCGGCACGCGAGATGTTGACGCTGATCGACTGCGGGGCGTGCGCAAGATCCCGCATGCGCCAGTCGGCAAGCGCCGCGCAGGCTTCCTGCAGCACCCGCTGGCCCAGGGTCACGATCAGGCCCGACTCCTCGGCCACGGGAATGAATTCCGACGGAGAGACCTGGCCCAGCAGCGGGTTCTGCCAGCGTGCCAGCGCTTCGACCGAAGTCATGCAGCCGGTCGCAAGCTCGATGATCGGCTGGTACACCAGCGAGAACTCCGGTGTGTCCAGGGCCTTGCGCAGACCGCTGTCGATGGTCACGTAGCGTGTCAGCCTTGCCCGCATGGTGGCATCGAAACGAACCGCGCAGCCATGCCCTGAACGCTTGGCTTCGTACATGGCCACATCTGCATTGCGCACCACGGCGTCGGCGCTTTCCAGGCACTGGTCACTGGTGACGATGCCGATGCTGGCAGTGGTGTGAACATCCCTGCCGCCAATGTTGTAGGTCCTGGCAAGGGCAGCCAGCAGCCGGTTGGCGATGGATTCGGCGGCAGAGCAGTTTTCCAGATCATTGACCAGCACCAGAAACTCGTCGCCGCCGAAGCGCGCGATCAGATTGGTACCGGGTGCTGCAACGTCGGCGTCCGACTCGCGCATGGAATTCCTCAGGCGTGCAGCGATCTCGCGCAGCAGGCTGTCGCCAGCCTCGTGCCCCAATGTGTCGTTGACCAGCTTGAAGCGGTCGAAGTCGAGGAACAGCACGGCGAAGCAGGACTGCCGGCCATTGCGCACGCGATCCACGGCCGCCTGCAGCCCCTCCAGGAACCGCGCCCGGTTAGCAAGGCCGGTGAGCCGATCGCGGCGCGCGGCATCGGCCAGCTCGGACTCCATCGCCTTGCGTTCCGAGATGTCCTGCACGATGGCCCATGTGACATCGCGGCCAGTCGCGTCCTTCATCCGTGTGCCCGAGAGCAGCACCGGGTAGCTGCTGCCATCCTTGCGCAGATACTCCTTTTCGTAGGTGCCGAAATGCGTACTGTGCTGCAGCACGCTGAGCTGACTGCGTTCGAACTCGTGCCACGACGTTGGCGTGATGTCCCAGAAGGTCAGCTGCAACAGTTCTTCGCGCGTGTACCCGGTGGATGCCACCAGCGCGTCGTTGACCTTCAGGAAGCGCCCACTATCCAGATCGGCCTGACATATTCCCACCGGCGACAGCTCGAACAGCGAGCGGAAATTGCTCTCGCTTTCTCCCAGCGCGGTTTCGATCGCCTTGCGCGCGCTCACGTCCATCTGGGTGCCGACCATGTGCAGCGCACCGCCGTCTGCATCACGCTCAACCACCTTGCCGCGCACCTCGGTCCACACCCAGTGACCGGCGGCATGTCGCATGCGCACGTCGAGTTCCAGCAGCCTGCCATCCTCGCGCACCGATCTGCTGATGGCGGTCCGCGTGGCTTCAACGTCGTCCGGATGCACCATCTGCAGGATATCCGCCGTTTGCAACGGGTTCAGATCCTCTGCCCTGCAGCCCAGAATTGCAGCCCAGCGGCTGTCGACGGTGATCGAGTCATGGCCGTGGGCGTCGACGCTGGATTCCCAGATGCCGACGTCGGTCTGTTCGATGACATTGCGCAGCCGCAGCTGCTGGGCTGTCAGCACGCGCGCCTCCGCCACGGCCGCACGTGCTTCCGCGGCGGCCAGGCGCTGCGCGGTCAGGCTGCGGCTGCGTATCCGGTAGAAGCCCAGGGTCATGGCGAGAATCAGCAATACGGCCGGCAAACACCCGAGCATGGCCCAGTGGCGTGCACGCGCCAGGTGCGCGACATAAACACCGGCATCGATGTCGATGCCCAGTGCGCCGTACTGCCGGCCGGTACTGTCCAGCAGCGGCGCCCAGCCTGTCACGAAGGTTCCCCACTTGTCGGACAGTGGGGAATCGGTCGCGGTTACCAACCCTTTCGCATGGTCGTTGCCAAAAGCGGCCAGCAGGAAAGGGTCGAGCTCCCTGTAGGTCTCCCATAGCCCGGCCTGGTCATCGACGCCATCGCCATCGTGGTCACCGGGGTCGGCCGTATCCAGCACGAGATGGAACTCGTCGCCATCGCGCACCATCGTGTAAATGTAGTGCACATCGGGCAGTGCTGCGCGCATGCGACGCAGCGGCGCCACGACGCGGCGATAGTCCGGATTGTTGCGCTGGATGGGGTCGCGCAGGCTCTGGTGCAGTTCCGGATCCACCTGCAATGCGGCCGTCTGCGCGATGGTCTGCAGGTAGTGGCGGTAGTCCTCGCGAATGGTCGCGGACGCCGCCAGCCACAGTCCGAATATACCGACGATGGCCGCCAGGCTCGCCGTGGTCGCAATCGCCACGGACTCACGCCGGGCGCGCTGGCGGTCAGCGACGGCAGGGTCCGGCTCCTCGGTGTGGGGGGTACGAGCTATGCCGTTCATCGCAGCGCTATCGGCACGGACTGCGCCGGGATGCAGTGCATTCCGGGGAACTCAGGGAATCCCTGAGCGGCTTCATGGGGGATTACCCCCGGCGTCTCCCCGCCTTGCCGTCCTGTCTGAGAGCAAGGCGCTGGCGGCCGGCGGAATACAGCACGATCCGCATGGAGATCAGCGTCGCCAAACCGGCCGCCGAAGTCTGGGCGAAGGTGGGCAAGTGAGCGTACTACGCCGCGTGCCGACGCAGGGGCAACGGCCGGGCTTGCGCAGAAAGGCGTCGAGACCGCCTTTCTGTGCGATGAGCCGGGTCTGTCAATCAACAACCTTGATGCTGTTGATACTGTCAGACAGGCCCGAGGCCTTCTGTTTCATTTGAGCGAGAAGCTGTTTGCCTACAATGAAGATGCCGATCACTATCAGGATAACTCCGACAACAGTAATCAAACCAGATGCAGCCCCTGCCGCTGCAAGACCCAACCCAACGGCTATGCCGGCAGCCCCTGTATAGAGCGCGCCTCCTGCTGCCGCCACGATCAGGCCGAACATGACATCTCCGGCAGCGCCATGTTGGCTTGCGATGGTTGTCAGCTCATCCCGCCTTGTCGAAGAACTTGCGACCAGGCTGGCAATGTGCTGGGCAAATCCGTTCTTCTTGACCTGATCGACAACGCCCTGGATGCCCGATGTGTCGCCTTTACTTACAGAAGCCTGGAGTCCGATCAACGTCTCCCGGAACGAGTGAACATACTGGTTCACAAGCTCGGCAATTGAATTGTTGTTTTTCTTCATGAACATTCTCCTGTTACTTCATGTTGCCAGTGTTCAGATCGTCGAATTTACCGCAGAGGTCGGACACCGATGTTACCGGAGCGCAGGATCAAAGCGATGATCACACGCCTCATTCAAGGCACCCGACCATTCAACCGAGCGCGCCGCACGTCAGCCGCTGCGCAGATCCTTCAGAAATCTGAACCAGCGGCGCGCTCATAGTGCAGCACCGTTGGAAACGGATCGTAGAAGTGGTGGAGCAGTTCGCGCCATTCCCGATACTGCGGCGACCCACGAAAGCCCGCCTCATGATGCTCGATGGTTTGCCAGCGGACCAGGAGCACGTAGTGATTGGGTTGCTCGACGCAACGCTGGAGTTCATGACCGATATAGCCGGGCATGGAGGAAATGATGCGTTGAGCCCGACTGAAGGCAGCTTCAAACTCCGCTGTCTGGCCTGGACGCACTTGAAGGTCGGCGATTTCGAGGATCACGCTTTGCTGCTCATGTCTCTTCGGTCTGGTTCACAGCGGATGCGGCGAAAACAGCTCGTCGGAGATGTAGCGCGCGACGTCGCGCAATTGCTCCGGTGTCAGCGTGCCGCGAAACACCGGCATGTTGTTCTTGCCGTTCCATGCCGTGTCGGCCAGCGCCTGGGGGTCGCGCGCGATAGTCGCGAGCGACGCGCCATTGTTCTGCCCACCCATGCCGGACTCGCCATGGCATGCCATGCACAGCTGTCGATACAGGCGTGCGCCCTGCGCAAGATCCGCAGTACCCGCCGGCAGGGTCACGCCAGTTGGTTGCGCTGGTGCACGACCGGGTGCCCCACCGCCCGCCGGACCAGCGCCCGGCGTGGCAGTGCCGGAATCCGGCGGCAACGAATCGAGTTTGCCGTCGAGGGAAAACAGCCACAGGCTGTCGCCCTTCTTGCCCGCACCGATGAGCGTACCGGCCGAGAGCACCACCACATACTGGTGACCGGCATGTTCGAAGGTGGTGGCCGAAGCCGAGACGCCGGAATCGGTCTGGAACTGCCACAGGCGATTGCCATTGGAACTGTCGAGCGCGGTCAGCCGGCCATCGGCACGCCCGACGAAGATCAGGCCGCCACCCGTGGCCAGCGTGCCGTTCATGCAGTTGCTGGCTGTCCACTGCTGCCGCCACACGATGCGGTTGGTGGTGAGGTCCATCGCGGTGAAGGTGCCGCGGCGCGGCACGCCATGATTCGCGGCGCCGCGACCGCCTGCGTAGAAACCCGTGGCAAGAGGCGGTGCCCAGTCCTTGCCATCGCTGGCACCCACACCCACCTGGTCCGCGCCGCAGATGAACATGTGATTCTTCTGCGGATCGAATGAGCTCGGCGGCCAGTTCACACCCATCTGCGGCTTGTACAGCACGACCTTGTCCCAGAAGGGCGTGAAGATGCGCCCCTTGTTGACGAGTTCGAAGCCTTCCGGCGCGATGTCGATCTCCTGCGGCACCACCGGATCGCCGCTGACATGGGGCTGCGTGGCCGCGGTTTTCTGGCGCGGTTCCTGTGGCACCGGCCGCTCCTCGATGGGCAGCAGCGGCTTGCCGGTTTCGCGGTCGAGAATGTAGACCCAGCCGGTCTTGGATACTTCAGCCAGTCCCTTGCGCATGCGGCCGGCATAGGGCGCGTCGAAGAGGATCACCGGATTCGGCGAGTCGTAGTCCCAGATGTCGTGATGCACCTGCTGGAAGTGCCAGCGGTATTTGCCGGTCTTCACCTCCAGCGCCACGACGGACACGGTGAACAGGTTGTCGCCGGCGCGATGCGCGCCGTTGTAGTCCGGCCCTGCATTGCCGGTGGTGAAATAGATGAGCCCTAGCGCCGGATCGAGCGCCGGCGTCTGCCAGATCGGCGCACCGCCGTATTTCCAGGCTTCGTTGTCGGCGGGCCAGGTGTCGTGGCCGAATTCGCCCGGACCTGGAATCGTGTAGAAGGTCCACACCTGCTTGCCCGTCTTCGCATCGAAGGCCATGATGCGCCCGCGGATGCCAGCCTCGCCACCGGCGAGGCCGGTGATGACCAGACCATCGTAGTAAAGCGGCGCGCTGGTGATGGTGTAACCGGCGGTGGAGTCTTCCGCCTGCACAGTCCAGAGCACCTTGCCGGTGCGCTGATCCAGCGCCACCACATGTGCATCGAGGCGACCGACGAACACCTTGCCATCGCCCAATGCGACACCGCGGTTGACCCAGCCGCAGCAGGCGCGCACGCGTGCTGCATCGACGCCGGCGGTGTAGCGCCACAGGATCTGGCCACTGTCCACCGACACCGCGAACACATCGCTGGCGCCCGTGGAAATATAGATGACGCCGTCGTAGACGATGGGCTGGCCCTGCCCGGAGTATTGCGCGCCCAGGCCTGAGCCCTCCAGGTGGGTGCGCCACTTGCCCTTCAGCTGCGCGACATTGCCGCGGTCGATCTCGCGCAGCGGCGAGTAGCGCTGGTTGTTGAGGCTGCCGCCGTTGGTGAGCCAGCCAGTGGTTGGCGGCGCGTTCAACTGCGCGGCGGTGAACGCCGGCGCGGGCTGGATCTGTGCCGATGCAGACATGGCTGCACATGGCAGGCCCATGACCCACACGCAGCTGGCCAGCATTCTGCCTGCCCCCGAACTCTTCGCCACCCGAAGTCTCCCGCTTCGTTGTTGCGCCATCTTACAATGTGGCGGCAATGTTGAATGGCATGGCAATCGATTTGCCGGGCGTCAACGCGGGTCGCAGGTCGACTTCCTGTCCACGTCCACGCCCAGCGCGATGCGGTTCACCGACAGATCCAGCTTGCCGGCCGTGCGCAGTTCGAAACGTGCCAGCCGCTGGTTCATGTCGGCGCCGCCGCGGGTGAAGCACTTGAGCGGCACGCCGAAGCGTTGCCACTGACCAGCCGGCAATGCACGCAGGTCGGCTTCGAGCGCCACGCTGCCCTGGCACCGGGCGCCGCAGGCCACGGTCAGCGCTGCGCTGCCGTCGGGCGATGCGTCCACTTTCAGCGTCAGCACCAGCATCATGTCCGCGTTGGTTTCACGGCTGAAGTCTTCGCCAGCTGTGCTGTCGAAGGCAAGTGCACCTGCGCCGCTGCCGGACCAGAGCAGGCGCAGGCTGTCCTCCTGACGTTGCCGGTCGAAGCGGGTGAGCTTCACGTCACCGCTGGTGCTCATGCGCCACGCCGAAACTTCGGTGCCGCCGAACAGCGTGCCGCCCGGTGCATCGGCGCCCTGCACACCCGATTCCTCGGACAGTACCGGCAGGTCGCTGCGTTCACGGTAGGTAAGGCCGAAGCCGAACCTGAACAGCGGGTCGTAGCCGGGCTGGTCCTGGTGCAGCGCGTACTGCGTGGCGGTCTTCGGCCAGGAAAACGACAGTTTGCCGCGGAAATCATGCGCGATGCGGCCATCTGGCCCGCGGAACAGTACATCCGCGATGCCGGCGCCCTCGGAGCCCGGCAGCCACGCGGCGACAAAGGCCTGCGAGGCATTGAGCTCGCGATTCACCCACAGCGGGCGTCCCGACAGGAATACGGCGACAACGGGAATCCTCTCGGCCTTCAGCTTTGCGAGGATCTCCAGATGCGTGCTGCCATCGGCACGCAGCAGCAGGTTGCGCCGGTCGCCCACACCCTCGGCGTAAGGGTTCTCGCCGAACACCACGATCGCGACATCGGGCTTCTTCCTGTAGCTGCCGTCCGCTGAAAGCTCCGCGCTGCCGCCGGCTTTCTGCACATTGTCGCGAATGCCTTCCCAGATCGATGTTGCTCCCGGGAAGCGGCTGTTGTCCGCACCCGTGCCCTGCCAGGTGAGGGTCCAGCCGCCCGACTGTTTCGCGTACTGGTTCGCGCCATCACCGGTGACCAGCACCTGCTGCTTCGCCGCCAGCGGCAACAACGCGCCATTGTTCTTCAGCAGCACCAGCGATTCGCGCACGGCGCGGCGCGCCAGCTCGCGGTGCGCAGGACTTCCCAGCGTCTCGAACCTGCCCGCGCCCGGACGCTTCGACGGCGGGCCCGCCTCGAACAGGCCCATGCGGAATTTCACCCGCAGGATGCGCGTCACGGCATCGTCCAGCCGCTGCATCGGAATTTCGCCGCTCTTCGCCTGGGCCAGCGTGCTGTCGTAGAGACCACGCCAGCTATCCGGCGCCATGAACATGTCGAGCCCCGCATTGAGCGAAGCCGCGCAGCTGGTCGCGCGGCAGCCCGGCACCTGTCCGTGGCCGTTCCAGTCGCCGACGATGAAACCCTGGAAGCCCATGCGCCCCTTGAGCACATCGGTCATGAGGCCGCGATTGCCATGCATCTTCACGCCGTTCCAGCTGTTGTACGAAGCCATGATGGACATCAGGCCCGCCTCGATGGCCGGTGCGTAGGGCGCGCCGTGGATACGGCGCAGCGTGGCTTCGTCGACGCGGGTGTCGCCCTGGTCCTTGCCGGTTGCAGTGCCACCGTCGCCGAGGAAGTGCTTCGCCGTCGCCATCACATGCGGCGGGCGCAGGAAGTCGCGGCTGCCGGGCTTGCCCTGCAGGCCGCGCACCATTGCTGCTGCGTAGGAGACGACCACCTGCGGATCTTCCGAATAACCCTCATAGCTGCGGCCCCAGCGCGTGTCCTGCGGCACGGTCAGCGTCGGCGCGAAGGTCCACTCCAGGCCGGTGGCGCGGATCTCGGCCGCCGTCGCCGCGCCGATGGCTTCGATCAGCTGCGGATCGCGCATCGCACCCAGGCCGATGTTGTGGGGGAACAGCGTGGCGCCGATGATATTGCTGTGGCCGTGCATGGCATCCGTGCCCCAGATCATGGGAACGCCCTGGCCGCCGTTGCTGCGGTCCACTGACGCGGCGTAGAACGCATCGGCCAGCGCCAGCCACTTTGCGGGCGGCGCGAATTCGTCCTTGTCCGGCGCGGAATTGCCGCCATTGAGGATGGCGCCGAAGTGATAGCGGCGCATGTCCTCGGGGGTGACGCTTGCGATATCGGGCTGGATCACCTGGCCGACTTTCTCTTCCAGCGTCATCTTCGCCAGCAGCTCCGCGACGCGCTTTTCCAGCTGCGCATCGGGTTTGAAGGGTGAAACAGGCGCGGGCCACAGCGCCGGATTTACCGCCGCTGCCGTGTTCCCGGGCGGCGTCTGCGCCGCCGTCGTCATCACCATCGCCACTGCCACGAGCCAGGCCAGATGCCGGGCGACGCCCTGTAGTTTGCCCATCGTGATCCCCCTGTTTGCGCGAGTTTACGACGAATCGCCGACCCGTGGCTTGCTACCATGGCACGCCATGACCGATATCCGACCGGCGCCTGCGACCTCCAAAGAACAGATCAACACCAGGGCCGCTGGCGTCGTCGGGTTGGCGGTGATGTGCAGCCGCGTACTGGGGCTGGTGCGCGAAACGCTGTTTGCGGCGCTGTTTGGCGGCGGCCGCGAGATGGATGTGTTCATCGCCGCGTTCCGTATCCCGAACCTGTTGCGGGATCTGTTCGCCGAAGGCGCCCTGTCCACCGCGTTCGTCACCGTGTTTTCAAGGACCATCGCCCTCGATGGCGAACACAGCGCATGGCGCCTGGCCAACAAGATCGCCACGCTGACACTGGTGTTCATGAGTCTCATCACCGCGCTGGGCATCCTCACTGCGCCGTGGATCGTCGGCTTCATCGCGCCGGGTTTCGATCTGGAAAAGGCCGCCATGACCACCGCGCTGGTGCGCGTCATGTATCCCTTCATCCTGCTGGTGTCACTGGCCGCGCTGGTCATGGGCATGCTCAACGCACGCAATGTCTTTGGCATGCCGGCGATGGCGTCCAGTTTCTTCAACATCGGGTCGATTGTCGGTGGCGTGCTGTTGAGCTGGTGGCTTGATCCGGCATTCGGACCGCAGGCACTGCTGGGACTGTCCATCGGCACGTTGATTGGCGGCGCGATGCAACTGGGCGTGCAGTTGCCCGCGCTGCACCGACAGGGTTTTCGCTTCCGGCTGGACTTCCACTGGCGCGATTCCGGCGTGCGCCAGATCCTGCGACTGATGGGGCCGGCCATGATTGCCGCCAGCTCGGTGCAGGTGAATGTGCTGGTGAACTCCATGTTTGCCTCGCAACTGGGCGATGGTCCCATTGCCTGGCTCAACAATGCCTTTCGCCTGATGCAATTGCCGCTCGGCATTTTCGGAGTGGCGCTGGGCACCGTGGCGTTGCCGGTGCTGGCCAGACTCGTGGCGCAGAATCACCTGGGTGAATTCAGGACCGAACTGGCGCGCGCCATGCGGCTATCCTTCGTGCTGACCATTCCCGCCATGATCGGCCTGATGGTGCTGGCCGAACCCATCATGTCGGTGCTGTACCAGCACGGCAAGTTCACCGCTTATCAAACTGCACAGGCAGCTGGCGCCCTGCAGTTGTATGCCATGGGCCTGTGCGCCTATGCAGCAATGAAAGTGCTGGTGAATGCCTTCTACGCCATCGACCAGCGCCGCACGCCGATGCTCGTCAGCCTGGCTGCCATTGGCTTGAACGTACTGCTCAGCTGGTTGTTCGTATTTCAATTGCACTGGGGGCATCGCGGCCTCGCCCTGTCCACCAGCTGCATCGCCAGCATCAACTTCGCGTTGCTGTACCTGCTGATGCGTCGGCACCTCGGGTTGCTGGATACCGCGTTGCTGCTTCGCACGCTTGGCAAGGTGATGGTGGCGGGCGCTGCACTGGGTGCAGTCGCGTGGATCGGCAAATATTATCTGCTCGCGGATTGGGCCACGCAGGCCTTCATTCCCAAGACCATTTATCTGGTTGCCCTCATTGGCGCGGCAGGCCTGTCATTTGCGCTGGCAGCCTGGCTGCTGCGCATCGAGGAAGTGCGGGCCATTGTGAAGACCATGCAGCGCAAGCTGACTGGCTCCAGTCGACCGCCTACCCCTTGAACCCTTTCGCCACCAGATAAACCTCGCGCGATTCCTTGCGCGATGCCGCCGGCTTGCGGATGGTCACCTTCCCGAAGTGCGTCCGCAGCTCCTTTACATACTGATCCGACCCTGCACCCTGGAACATCTTGGCAGCGAAGGTGGCCCCGGGCTTCAGGGTCTTGCGCACGGTGTCGAGCGCCAGCTCCAGAAAATATATCGATGAGGCCTGGTCGGCTGAACTGATGCCGGTGATGTTCGGCGCGATATCGGAAATGATCAGGTCGAACTTGCCGTCGCCCAGCCAGTCGAGCAGCTGCTGCACGATGGCGTCGTCGGTGAAATCACCCTGGATGAAATCGACGTTCTTCAGCGCGTCCATGGGCAGGATGTCCGTGGCCAGCACCCGTCCCTTCTCGCCCACGAGCTTGCCTGCCACCTGCGACCAGCCGCCCGGCGCCGAGCCCAGGTCAAGCAGGCGCATGCCGGGGCGGATCAGCTTGTCCTTTTCATTGAGCTCGACCAGCTTGTACGCCGAGCGCGAGCGGTAACCGTCCTTCTGCGCCTGCTTGACGAAGGGGTCGCTGAGATGTCGCGACATCCAGCTGGCGCTGCTTTTGGATCGGGGCATTTCTTTGAGGGAACCACGCGCTAGAATCCGCCGCATTCTACCCCCTCTGCCGGATTGACCGGCCAGGAAGTCAGCGGTGATCCGCATTACCGAGTTGCCGATGCCGCTTGGCTACGCGCCGGAAGCGCTGCGACAGGCCATATTGAAGCGCCTTGCCATACCCGCGGCCGAGCTGCTCGATTTCACCCTGTTCAAGCGCAGCCATGACGCGCGCAAGAAGAACAGCGGCATCCTGTTCGTCTGCATCGTCGATGTCACCGTGCGCGATGAGACCGCGGTGTTGCAGCGCTGCGCAGGTGATCGGCAGGTGGGGCTGGCCCCGGATACGGCTTATCACCCGGTTGCACAGGCGCCATCGCATCTCAAGGAACGCCCGCTGGTGGTTGGGTTTGGTCCCTGCGGACTGTTCGCGGCACTGCTGCTCGCACAGATGGGCTTCAAGCCCATCGTGCTGGAACGCGGCCGCGATGTGCGCCGCCGCACCCGCGACACCTGGGCGCTGTGGCGGCAGAACACGCTGAC
>JAATEY010000220.1 GCA_015655465.1 Gammaproteobacteria bacterium
GCCCAGCGATGCCCGCACCTGCGCCGCGAATTCCGGGCTCACCACGTGTTCGAGAGCAGACGCGAGGACATGCGCCGGATCCGGGGCGGACATGTAGGGGCGGACAGCCGGTTCACGCACGGCGCTCTTGAGAACGGCGGATTGCTCGCTTGTAAGCGAGCCTTCGATAGCGCGGCCGAGTGCGGCCCAGTGCTCGACCTGGGCAGCCAGCGAGCGGTGCGCGAGCGGTGCGGCATCGCGTGCGGCTTCGATCAGACCGTCGGAAAGCTTCACAGGTTGAGGCATGGTAACTCCCGGATCATGGGTGCAACTTAATGCTACCAAAAGTAGCATCAGGAGTCACGCATACCGACACACCAGCACGATCTTTCCCGACCCACCCGCCTGCGCCAACGCATGCGCCTCGGCCGCCTGGCTCAGCGGCATCCGGCGCCCTATGGGCAACCGGAACTTCCCATCCCGGATGTCATCGGCAAACTCGCGGACCTTCGACGCATCAGGGCGCGTGTACACCCGGGTGATGGTGACCGTCGGGTTCTGTCCTGACGTCCCCTCCGGCAGCACCGACGCATAGCCGAAGTTGCCACCATCCTTCACCCTGCCGAATAGTTTCGCGGCCGTGGCGCCCCCCACCGTATCCGCGACGCCATCCACCAGCGCGAGCGCGGCAATCGCGGAATCATCGTCGATGGCTACCGACCCTGCGACTCCCAGTTCTTCCGCTTCCGCCAGCTGCCGGGCGCGGACGCCGGCAATCACCCTCAGCCCAAGTTTCTTCGCCGCATGCACGGCAGCCCGCCCGACGCCTCCCAGTGCCCCGCTCACAAGCAGCGTCTGCCCGGGCTGGGCCCTGGCCGCCAGTCGCACGAGCTGGTCGCCCGTCAACGCGACGAGCGGTATCGCTGCGGAATCGACGAGGTCCAGCCCATCGGGCAGATGCGTGAGGATCGAGCCCTCGACCGCAACGAGCTCCGCATAGGTCGCATCGGTCAGCGCCAGCACCCGGTCCCCAGCGGATCCGGACCGAAGTATCGAAACACTTTGTTGAGCCGGGCAAGTGACCCATACTTTCCACATATCTGCCGCATGAACCGCCGCATGTGTGCTCGTGGCGAATCGTGAACGAGTTGAAGGGGATTTCGCGGGTGGTATACGACAGCAACGTTAAGCCGTCGGCGACGATCGAGTGGTAGTGAGGCACCATGACCCTTTATCCAGAGTCGAATGGCACGACGAATGTGGACCATCTCATTTCGTCCCTCGTCCGCGATGAGGATCGCGTACCGCGTGAACGCATAGACGAGTGTGCACGCTACGGTGCGCCGATGGTCGATGCATTGGGAGCAGTCGTTGGGCCAACAGCGGACTGGAGCGCCTGCGAGAGCGATGGCCGCTGGTGGCTGCGGCTCCACGCAGCGTTCATTCTCGGTCTGATGAAGGAGGCAGCGTCGGGTCTTCTGCTGCTGCACATGATGAAACGATTCGCGGCAGGTGAGGACGAGAACCTGGAGGAATGGCTGGCTGGATACTGGCCGGCCTTGTTCCGCAACAAGCCGGATTCAATCCTCCCTGAAATCGAGGCGTTTGCCTGGAGCCATCATGCCCAACCCTACATGCGTGGGCACGCCATGGAAGTGTTGCTTGCCGCAGCTGCACGGCAGGGACCCGAGGCGCTCGATGCATGTCTGGCGCGCGTGGCCGGGTGGATTGCAAGTGCGCAGGCAGACAAGGACCAGCGCGCGATGGTCGCCAGTGTCTTGCTGGATTTTCCGCGGCCCGCGCATCGCTCATTGCTGGAGAGCCTGGCTGCTTCAAGGGGAGAGCGGTTCGGCATCTTCGGCATGGAGGACGTCGAGGAAGCGTATGGCCGCCCGGATCATCCGGGCTGGTTGCGTTTCGATGACCCGTGGAAGTTCTATTCGCCCAAGCAGATCGATGACCGCCAGAAGCGCTGGGCCGAAGAGGAAGAGCGGCGCCAGCAGCGTGAATCGGTCGATGCCATGCGGAACGATGATGCCCTGTTCCAGGGCATATATATGCGAGATATGCCCAAGGTGGGTCGCAACGATCCATGTCCGTGCGGCAGCGGCAGGAAGTACAAGAAGTGTTGTCTGAATGCGTAGCGTACGTACCTGCTGGAGATGCTGGGCGCAGGGCGCCTCCGCGATGTGTTCGAAGCGGCCGAACGCCTGGAAGAAATGGCCGTGGATGGAAAGCTGCTCGGCGTGCGTGCTGACTACGCACTGGATCCGCTTGCAGCCATGCCTGTTGCCGAGGTGCCGCATGACCTGCCGTTCATCTGCCTGCCTGCGCCCGGCTGATACAACAGCCAGATTCCCAGGTCTCGACCAGGCGGAACGGTGATTCGGGATCCGAGTTGTCGAATACCAGACCGACGTCGGCCATGGCGAGTGCCCTCGACACATTCTCCTGCGTGCGGGCAAAGCGGGCGTACAGTCTGTCGTCTGGCACGTCATGTCCGCCGTTCAACACGCGTTGGGCGACGCGTGCGATCGAAGTTTGCACATCATCCAGCCTGATATGGATGAAGAGCACGAAGTAACCCGCGGCCTGCGCTTTGGCGAAGAAGGCAAGTTTTGCGCCCTGAGTGTCCGACAGCACCGTCTCCATGATGAAGGGCAATCGCTGATCCACAAGTTCGTTGCGCAGGATCTCCGCGCGTTGCATGGCTTCGTAGGCCAGATCGCCGAGTGCGAGGCCGGTGCGGATGGAGAGGTCGCTCGCAATCTCATCGGCGTTGACGAACGCAAGTCCGGTGCCGGAGAGCGCCTCTGCGTAGAAGGTCGACTTGCCGGCGCCATTGCTGCCTGCCAATACGACAAGCAGAGGGCTGCCGGCAGCGTCGGCCGCTGCAATCAGGTCACGCAGCCGTGAAGGCATCGCCTTCAGCCGGAGCTGGATGCGGACTGCTGATTCATCGCTTCGTCCGCTGGCACGAACTCACGGTTTACCATGCGGCCGGGCGTCCGCGTGCCGTCTGCGTTGTGACGGACGAGATACCCCGGGTAGTCCGGGTGTGTGCCGAACTTCGGTCCTGGCTGGCGGCCCAGCGATGCCCGCACCTGCGCCGCGAATTCCGGGCTCACCACGTGTTCGAGAGCAGACGCGAGGACATGCGCCGGATCCGGGGCGGACATGTAGGGGCGGACAGCCGGTTCACGCACGGCGCTCTTGAGAACGGCGGA
>JAATEY010000145.1 GCA_015655465.1 Gammaproteobacteria bacterium
CTTCCTTCGCCAGCAGGGTCTCGGCCGTGCGCCGGATGGTCTTGCTGTCGTCGATGACAAGGACCTTCAGGCCCTTGAGGATGGCATTCTCGTCGCTCACGGTCGTTGCGCTCCCGGCCTGATCAATGGCGTGAAGGAATCCTCGTTCTTTTAACATATCGGCCTACCCCTCGCCATGACACCCGCTCCAGCCGGATTCTGACAGTGGGATAACATGGCGCATTGAACTGGCACACGTTTCAGGAATACCAGCAAATGTCCCGACGCATCCGGCTGGCCGTGGTGATGGATCCGATCGCGGACATCAAGTTCGCTAAGGACACCACCCTTGCCATGCTGCTGGCAGCGCAGCGCCAGGGTTACGAGCTGTGGTACCTCACGCAGCCGGACCTGTACCTGCGCGACGGCGTCGCGCGCGGGCGTGCCCGGGCGCTCACCGTCATGGCGGACCCCGGCAGGTGGTTCACGCTGGGCGAACCGCAGGACACGCCGCTGGGTGAATTCGACGTGATCCTGATGCGCAAGGATCCACCCTTCGACATGGAGTTCATCCACACCACCTACATCCTCGAGCGGGCGGAACTGGCCGGTGCGCTGGTGGTGAACCGCCCGCAGGGCCTGCGCGACATGAACGAGAAGGTCTACACCGCCTGGTTCCCGGAACTGTGCGCACCCACCCTCGTGACCCGCAGCATGGACGCCATGGCCGACTTTGCGCGCGAGTTCGAGCGCATCGTGGTCAAGCCGCTGGACGGCATGGGTGGCCGGTCGATATTCGTGGTGGACCGGCACGACAAGAACCTGCGGGTGGTGTTCGAGACCCTGACGGAGCACGGCTCACGCTATGCCATCGTGCAGAAATATCTGCCGGAAATCGTCAGCGGCGGCGATTCCCGCGTACTCGTGGTGGATGGGGTGCCCGCTCCGTATGCGCTGGCGCGCATGCCCTCGGCCAGCGACAATCGCGGCAACCTGGCAGCCGGTGCCACCGGCGTGGCCCGCCCGCTGAATGAGCGGGATCGTGAACTCGCGGCGGCCATCGGCCCTGCGCTCGCTGCGCGCGGCATGCTGTTCGTGGGGCTGGATGTGATCGGCGGCTTCATTACGGAGATCAATGTGACCAGCCCCACCGGGGTACGCGAGATCGACAAGCAGTTCGGCACCGACATTGCGGCGCTGCTCATCGATGCCATCGACCGGCGGCTGGCTGCGCGCCGCTGACAATGCCTTCGTTCGCCGAACAACTGGCTGCGCCGCAGAGACTGACCCGCCGCCGCGCGGACGGCACCGAAGGCCGGCAGTCGCGCGACCGCCTGGTCACCACGCTGGTGCTTGCCGGCATGTTGCACGGCCTGATCATCCTCGGCGTGTCGTTCACGGCCCCTGCCAGCCGTGGCGACGGCGGAAACCGGGGCATGGAAATCCTGCTGGTATCCGACGAACTGCCGGAGACCCGGAACAACGACAGCGCCACCTATCTTGCACAGCGCACCCAGACGGGCTCGGGCAATACGCGCGAGCGGCTGCCGGCCCGGCTGCCGGCGGCAGCGCGGCCGCAGCCCGGGGCAGAGGCGAAACCCGCGCAGGCGGCCGTCCGGCTGGACGAACGCCAGCTGAGCACCACCGGGTTCAGCCGCACACGCGTGCAGATGGTGGCGCTGCCGGATCCGCCCACCCAGCCGGCGCAGCAGCAGGTGCAGCAGGCCGAGCCGCAACGCACCAGCGAGGAAGCCCTGCGCCTGCGCGGCGAGGCCCGCGACGAGCTCTATGTCACCGCCGACACCCGGGCTTCCCGCCTGGCCCCCTATCTGGATGGCTGGCGGCGCCGGGTGGAACGTATCGGCACCATCAATTACCCCTCCGTGGCGCACCGCCGGGGGCTGTCCGGCAATCCGGTCATCGAAGTTGCATTGCAGCGCGACGGCAACCTGCAGTCGGCGCGCATCCTGCACTCCAGCGGCCACCCCGAGATCGACGCCGCCGCGCTCGGCATCCTGCGCCTGGCCAGCCCCTTCGACCCGTTCCCGCCGGAGCTGGCGCGCGACTATCTCACGCTGCGTTTTGCCTATGAATGGCAGTTCGAGGGCGGACAACCTGTGCAAGGTGCGATTTCTGTTCCTTGAGACGCCGGCTGCCCGCCCCCATACTTGAACCATGCCCAAAGAAGGTTCACTGACCAATCAGCTGCTGGTGGCCATGCCTGGCATGGACGACCCGCAGTTTGCGCAGACGGTCACGCTGATCTGCGAGCACGGCGACAAGGGTGCGCTGGGCATCGTGCTGAACAAGCCGCTGTCCATGCGCCTGTCGGAAGTGCTGACGCAGATGAAACTGCCTGCACAGAGCGAGACCATCGCCGAGAAGATCGTGCTCAGCGGCGGCCCGGTGCACCAGGATCGCGGCTTCGTGCTGCACCGGCCCGGCGGCAACTGGGAATCCACGCACAAGATCTCCGACAGCATCCAGGTCACCACCAGCCGCGATGTGCTGGCGGCCATGGCACGCGGCGAAGGCCCGGAAAATGCCTTCATCGCGCTGGGCTATGCGCAGTGGGATGCCGGACAGCTGGAGCAGGAACTGAAGGACAATGCCTGGCTCACACTGCCGGTGAGCGAGGCGGTGCTGTTCGACCTGCCTTATGAAGACCGCTGGACGGCGGCCTGGCGCACCCTGGGTGTGGACGTTACTTCCGTAGCCCCAAGTGCCGGCCACGCCTGATGCCCCGCGGGTGAAGGCAAGGATTGTCCTGGGATTTGATTTCGGCCTGAAGCGCATCGGCCTCGCAGCCGGCGACACGGTCACCCGCACCGCCTCCCCGCTGACCACCGTGGCACACCATGCCGACGCGCCGGACTGGACCGCCATCCTGGCCCAGGTGAAGGCGCTCGGTCCCGACCTGCTGGTGGTCGGCGCCCCGTATAATGACGATGGTTCCCCCGGACGCATTGCCGGGCTGGCCGACGCCTTTGCGGCGCAGCTGGCCGCACGCTGCCGGCTCGAAGTTGCGCGTGTCGACGAACGCTATTCGTCGACCGCAGCGCACAGCCTGCTGCGCGAGCAGCGCGCCTCGGGCCAGCGCCGCAGGGTGGTGCGCAAGGGTGACCTCGACAGTGCCGCTGCAGCCGTGATGCTGCAGAGCTGGCTCGAACAGCAACGAACAACCCACGCTTGAGGGAGTTTCATGACGCAGCAGCGGCGCCCGGACGGCAGCCTCAGGCATCTGCTCACCCTGGAAGGACTGTCGCGCTCCGAGCTTGAAGTGCTGCTGGAGCGGGCACAGCACTTCGTGCGGCGCGCGGGCGAGCCGGCAGCAAATTCCACTGTGCTGGCCGGGGTGACCATCGCCAACATCTTCACCGAGCCTTCCACACGCACGCGCGTGTCGTTCGAGCTGGCCGCCAAGCGGCTGGGCGCGGATGTGGTGAACCTGGAAATGCAGCTGTCGTCGCGCGTCAAGGGCGAGAGCATGCTCGACACGGTGTTCACGCTCGAAGCGCTGCACGTCGATGTATTCGTGCTGCGCGATGCGGAAGTCGGCGTGCCCGGCATGGTGGCCGCAAGCGTCGCCCCGCATGTAAGCGTGCTGTCGGCCGGCGAGGCGCATGTATCGCATCCCACGCAGGGGCTGCTGGATGCACTCACCGTGCTGCAGAGGAAGGGTCGCTGCGACGGACTTTCCATCGCCATAGTCGGGGACATCCGGCACTCGCGCGTGGCGCGATCAGCCTGCCATGCCTTCCAGACGCTGGGTGTGCACGATCTGCGCCTCATCGCACCGCAGGCCCTGATGCCGGAAAGCACGGAGTTCGGCGGCTGTGCGCGCTCGAACGACATCGCCCAGGGCATTGCCGGCTGCGATGTGGTGATGATGCTGCGCATCCAGAAGGAACGCTTCGCCGATGCCGAGATTCCGGCGGGCGACGACTACTTCCGCGAGTTCGGGCTCACCGGTGCGCGCCTGGCCGGAGCCAAACACGACGCCATCGTCATGCATCCGCAACCGATGAACCGCGGCGTCGAGATCGAGTCGGCCGTCGCCGACGGGCCGCAGTCCGCCATCCGCCTGCAGGTGGCCAACGGCGTGGCAGTGCGCATGGCTGCACTGGAGGTGCTCACGGCACCGCTGGCCGCAAAGGGGAGGCGTTGAACATGGGCGAGACCGGCAAACCGCCGCGCCACGCGCATCGCGGCACCATCTTCGTCGAGGACGCGCGCATCCTGTCGCAGGAGAGTTTCCCCGGCCAGCAATTCGTGCTGCGCCTGGCTGCGCCGCTGTGCGCCGCCACTGCCACTGCCGGCAGCTTTGCGCATGTTGCGGTGGATCCCTCCATCCCGATGCGCCGGCCGCTGTCGATCATGCGTGTGGATCGCGACGCGGGCTGGATCGAACTGCTGTACAAGATCCATGGGTCCGGCCTGCAGCATCTCGCAGCGCGCCGCGTCGGCGAGACCGTGAACCTGCTGGGTCCGATCGGCCAGGGCTTCACGCCACACGAGGATCGGCCGCGCGCGCTGCTGATCGGCGGTGGCGTCGGTATTCCACCGATGGTGTTCCTCGCGGAGACGCTGCGCGAGCGCAGTGCCGAAGGGTTTCAGCCCTTCGCCATCCTGGGTTCCGAGCTCCCCTTCCCTTTCCGCACACGGCCTTCAACCATTGTCGTGCCCGGCATGCCCGCTGGCGTGATCGCGTGCATGCCGCTGCTTGAAGAGTGGGGCGTGGGCAGTCGCCTGACGAGCAAGTCCGGCTTTCCCGGCTGCTTCGACGGCTATGTAACCGACCTCGCGCGGCTGTGGCTGCAGCAGCTCGACGCGGCCACCCGCGCACAGGTGGAGATCTTCACCTGCGGACCGACGCCCATGCTGCGTGCGGTCGCCGCGCTGGCCCGCGAATTCGGCGTGGCCTGCCAGGCTTCACTGGAGGAATACATGGCCTGTGCGGTCGGCGGCTGCGCCGGCTGCGTGGTCGAAGTGCAGACACCGGCCGGTCCGGCGATGAAGCGCGTCTGCGTGGACGGGCCGGTGTTTGACGCACATACGGTATTCGTGGATAACGCCGCATAACGGCAACAACGGGGGCAGTCATGATCAACAACAGGTTCAGGAATCCTGGTGCGGCGCTGGCACTGGCCGGCGTGCTGCTCACTACCGCGGTGTATGCAGGTGAAGCTGCTGCACCCGCAGCAGCCGCGCCACCGCCGGCCCCCTATGTCATGCCGGCCACCACACCGGACTTCATCCGCAAGGCGGTCGAATCGAAGGACCGTCCCGCAACCGCAACCGAGCGCGATGCCAACCGCAAGCCCGCCGAATTGCTGCTGCTGTCGGGCGTGAAGCCCGGCGACCGCGTCATCGAGTTCGCCTCCTTCGGCCAGTACTTCACGTCGCTGCTTGCGGATGTGGTCGGGCCGAAAGGCATGATCTACATGTACGACCTCCCTTATCTTGAAGCGCGCACCGCACCCGCCAGCAAGGCCTTCGTCGCCGCGCATCCGAATTCGCGCTTTGAAATCGGCGACTTCAATGCAGTGGAGCTGCCGCAGAACATCGACGGGGTGTTCATCGTGCTCTACTATCACGATCTGCAACTGGACAAGACAAACAGCTGCTGCGTGGTCGACGCCGCCAGATTCAACGCGCGCGTGTTCAGCGCGCTGAAGCCGGGCGGCACCTATTTCATCGTGGACCACAACGCGGAAGCCGGCTCCGGCAGGCGCGACACGGAGAAGCTGCATCGCATCGATCCGGCAGTCATCAAGCAGGAAGTGACCAGGGCCGGCTTCGAGCTGGTTGAAGAGAGCAAGCTGCTGGCCTACCCCACCGACAATCACACGCAGATGGTGTTTGCTCCGGGTCTGCGCGGCATGACGGATCAGTCGGTGTTCAAGTTCAGGAAGCCGAAGAAGTAGCCGCGCGGGGGAAATCCCCGTCACGCCAGCGACGTCGCGCCAGCACACGCAACGCGAACGTCGCGACGATTGCAGCGATCAGCAGCAGCACGGAGAGCAGGTAGCCGCGCGTCCCCGTTCCGGAAAGTCGCCACAGGATGACAAGCGTTCCTGCGGCGAAGGCGGCGACAGGCCATTTCCACAATCTCGCCAGCTGCGCATTGGTGGCAAAAAACCCCGGCACCCACAGCAGCATCCAGTTCAGCTGCTTCGCATCCAGCTGCTCGAGGAAAGGACCGGGCTGCCAGGAAAAGGCGAACCACAATGCGATGAACCAGAACGCATGGACCAGCGCCATCAGGCAGTTCAGGCGCATCAGGATGCGGTCGATGCAGGCGAAGAATTCCACCCGGGAAGATGTCGCCAGCAACCATGGCGCCCGGCTGCGCCGGATTGCCGCGAAGCTGACTATGGTGGCCACGATCGGACAGATGCAGAGCGAGGCATGCATGACGCGCACCACCACTTCGGGATCGGGCGGCTCCCCCGCCCGGAAGAACAGCCACTGCAGACCGAGCAGCAAGCCGAGCACCACGAACCACAGCAGGCCAATCTGCACGGCAGTGGTTCCGCCAAGCAACAGGCGTTCAATGGCCTCACGCCTTGATTTCGGCCTTGCGACACTCACTGTGGCGGTGGCCAGAACATCCTGACCTCCGCTCGCAAGCCAGCGCGGCCGGCTGATACGCCGCGCCCTCAGGTACCAGATGGCAAAAGGAAGCCAGATCAGCGCGAGCAGTGCGGATACCAGGGGTGCAGGCCTCACCTGGCGCTGCAAGTCCACATCGAACAGGGTAATCGCCAGACCGGGCGATGCCACCGCGATGAGAACCAGCAGCGCGGCGACCGGCGACCGGCTTGCGATGAACAAGCCTATGGCAGCCACACTGCCCACCGCGACACAGCCTGCCATCCCGATCAGGTGGTCCCTCAGCGGGGGATGATATTTCGGCGCCACCCAACGCAGGATGAGCAACCAGTAATCCACCGTCCACAATAACGCGATCAGCAACAACAGGCCGGCAACGCTGCCCAGCAGGCGGGTCCGACCATGCGGGGCAAGGCGCACGATGCGTGGTGCAGAGGCGATGCGCCAGTACACGCCACCCATCAGCATGCTGGCCATCGAGGTGTGGATCAAGCCCTCGAGCGATACAGCAAAAGTCGGAAACGGACTTGCGTACAGCAGCGTGAGAATACTGCTGGCCACGATGGAAATGACGCCAAGGCAGGCCAACACGCGCTGCAGCGGATTGATCCAGAACATCAGCCGCAGCACCTGCAGGAAGGTGCTCATGCGTGCAACGCCAGGAAGATCTCTTCCAGACCCAGCGGCTCGACTTCCACTTCCACCTGCAGCTGCGCGGCCAGCGCCGCACGCTGCGAACCGGACCAGGACGAAACGACGACGGTGGCCATCTGGCCGTTCACCGAAGCCTGCAACTGATTCGGCAGCTGCAACGCCGGATCGATCGGAGCGTCACTGCGCAGATGCAGTCGCACCACCGACTCCTTCAGCTCATCCAGGCCACCCTGCCAGACCAGTCGCCCTTCGCGCAGCACCCAGATGCGATTGGCCACGCGCTCCAGGTCACTGACGATATGCGTGGCGTAGATCAGCGTGCGGCTCGCGTCGCTGGCGATATCGAGGATCTCGCGCATGAACCGCCGTCGGGCCAGCGGATCGAGACTCGCCGCGGGTTCATCCAGCACCAGCAGATCCGGACGGTGCCCCAGCGCACACAGCGTGGACAGTTTCTGGCGCTCGCCACCGGAGAGCTTGTCGATGCGCCGGTCGAGCGGCACTTCCCACTCCCGCGCCAGGCGATCGATCAGCGCCTGGTCCCAGCGATCGTGCAATGACGCGATCAGTGCCAGTTGCTGCGCACCCGTCAGCACGCCGATGAGTTCATCCTGCTGCGGAACGAAGCCGATGCGGCCCTTGACTGCCGCGGGCAACGCCTTGCTCACTTCGTCGAATACGAAGCTGACACCGGAGGTCGGCACGGCGAAACCCAGCAGCAGATCGAACAGCGTGGACTTGCCGGCGCCATTCTTGCCGATGATGCCGATCACCTCGCCCGCGGGCACTGTCACCGAGAAATCGCTCAGCACCGGGCGGCCATCGATCTGCTTGTTGAGCTCACGTGTCCAGATGACGTTCTGTTTCGCGGCTGCGTCAGTCATTCTTCTGCTCCCACTTGCGCTGGATCAGCGCGATCAGATCCTTTTCAGAAAGCTCCAGCTGGCGCGCAGCGGTCACGAACTGCGCAGCCTGCGGTTCAAATTGCTTGATGCGTTGCGACAGCGACACCTGCAGGCGCCGGCCCGCTGCCACCGTCATCGGCCGGCCGCGGTTGCGTTCGAGCAGGCCTTCGGCTTCCAGCAGGCTGTAGGCCTTGGAGATGGTCATCGGATTGACGGTGTGCTCGATCGCCAGATCGCGCACCGATGGCAGCTCGGCGCCCGGCAGCAGCTGCCCGCCCGCGATCAGGCGGCGGATCTGCTCGACCAGCTGGCGATAAATGGGCACACCGGATTCCGGATGCAGCGTGAACAAGAGTCGGCCTGTTGCAATGTGTATTACTACACTAATACGCGTCGCAAACACGGTCAAGTGCCGCGTGCGCAACCCGGTTCAGCGCCGCCCGATGGCCTTGCGGCATTCCCCGACGGTGCTCTTGCCGTAGTCGGTAAAAGGCCCCTTGCCGGCGGTGGCGCGATATTCCCAGGGTGCATGCGCAGTGGTGGCAGCCCAGAGGCCAGCGCGCTCGCGACGGGCACGCTCTTCAAGTGAACACAGCTCCCGATCGCCGCGCCGCATGTAGTGGCGATAGGCCCAGGCGTGGCCCTGCTGCACCAGCTCGCGATTGATGTTGCGGTCCCGCAGGTGCACCACCGCCACCATGCGCTCGTACTGGTCCTGTGACACGGGCTCGAGCAGCACCTGCTGGTCGCGCAACTGCTGCGTCAGCCAGGCACTTGCGGCGCTGCCTCCCGGCTGGTTGCTCTCGGGCGCATCGATGCCATGCAGACGAACACGTATGCGGCCACTGGTGAGCAACACATCAATGGTATCGCCATCGATCACGCGGGTGACTTTGCCTGCGAGTACTGCCGTGGCATCAGGAGCGCGGGCGGCTGCGGCAGATGCGCCGGACTGCAGCACAGCCAGGGCCGCGAGCACGCACAGGATCCCCCTGGTTAGCTGCAATGCCATCTCTAGACGATGGAAACGCCCAGCTCGCCCGCCCGGTGCGCCATGCCCGGATAGCTGTTGTTGATGAGCAGCGTCGCATCGCCCCATTCCGTCTCGAACTCCTTCGCCGGCGCCGCCGCAATCATTTCCTTCGCACTCATGCCCTGCGCCATCATTTTCGACAGGCGCGTCTTGATGGTGTTGAGCGTGGTTTGCTCGGTGCGCAGGTATTCGCGGTCGCGGGGCTGGCCCAGGCCCGGAACGATCTGCGTATTCGCATCGGCCAGATCGATCAGCGACTGCAATGCAGTCACCACGCCGCCGATCCAGCCATTGGTGCAGTAGTCGATGATGGGGAAGCTGCCAACCGACACGATGTCGGCTGCCACCAGTACGTTGGCCTTGCGGAAGAAAACGTAGATGTCGCCATCGGTGTGCGCCTGCGGCAGATAGCCGTAGTCGATCTTCTCGCCACCGAAATCCAGCGAGCCGGTGGTGTAGAAAGTCTGGTTCGGCTGCGCGATCTTCGGCAGCGGCTGGTATACGCGCTGCTCCCACTTCGATTCGACGTCGGTGGTGAGCCAGAGGCGTGTGTTTTCGTGCGCGATGATGCGGGTGCCGGCCGCGCCGAGCGTGGCATTGGAACCGGTCTGGTCGGCATGCCAGTGCGTATTGAACAGGGTATGCACGCTGGCAGTTCCCGCTATCGTGCGCACCGCTTTCAGCAGTTCGGCGGAATGCTCGCGCGCACCGCCATCCACCATCAGCACACCTTCCGGCGAGCGCAGCAGCGTGACATTGCCACCGGCGCCGGAAATCAGCGTGAGATTTTCAGCCAGCGGCTTGATGACGAGCCCGGCACGGGCGGGGCTTGCCGCAGGCACCCGCGCTGCAGCCAGGGCCAAGGTTGCAGCGGGCATCACCCGTGTCAGGAAACTGCGTCGATCCATTCGCATTTCAGTCGCCTCAGGGCGCACTGCTCCCTGCACCGTTGGCCGCCATGAGCCGCAGCAGCAATGCCTCGGTCTCCGGCTTTGCCGCCGATCCGGCTGCACGTCCGCCAGTTCCCGCTTCGCCACGTGTCAGGTCGATGGCCGTACGGCCACGTGAATCCCTGGCGAGAAGATCGGCCTTGCCTTCCGCCAGCGCGGAAATCACCGAGTTCCAGCCCGACCCTGCCGCGCCATGCAATGCGGTCTGGCCGTTGCGGTCACGGGCATTGGTGCTGGCGCCGGCGGCCAGCAGCAACCGCACGGATTCCAGTGCTTCGGGCTCGGTCCTGTAACGCCCGCGCGTATCCAGCGCAGAGGAAGCAATGCCGGCAGCCGCCAGCAGCGGCGTAATGCCATTGGTGTTCGGCAGTTCGACATTGGCCTTGTACTGCAGCAGCAACCGGATGGCCGGCGCATCGCCCGCCTTGGCGGCACGCAGCAATGGGGTGGTGCCCACGGTCAGCATGGCATCGGCACCGCGATCGTCGCGCAGCGAGCGATAGGGGGGAAACAGCTTCAGCTGCATGTTCGGGTTGGCGCCGGCCTTCAGCAGCATGGCGATCAGTTCGATGCCGGTGGTCCTGTCCAGCGATGGGCGATCGGCGCGACCGCCGGTGGGCAGCGTGTTCATGTCCACCGCGGCATACAGGGGCGCACGCCCCCAGGTATCCCACTTGTTCACATCCGCGCCGCGCTGCACCAGCACGGCGGCAGTGTCGAAGTTGAGGTTGAGCGTCGCCAGCAGCAGGGGTGTCACGCGGTCGGGGTCGGTGAGATTCACATTCGCGCCGCCATCCAGCAGCGCCTGCACGCATTCCGCGCAGCCGCGGCGTGCGGCATAGAGCAGCGGGGTGAACCCGCCCGCCGGGCGCGCCTGCTTGCGCGGCTCGGCGGTGACCTGCCGCTCCCACTCATTCACGCTGGAACGTGCATCGACCTCGGCGCCCTGCCTGATCAGCAGCTTCACCATCGCGGGCTGGGCCTCTGCCGCCGCCCACATCAGCGCAGTCTGGCCCCGCCATTGCTCATGCGCATTGACCTTCGCGCCATGCTTCAGCAGCAGTCTGGCGGCTTCGACATTGCTGGTGCGCGCGACGATCATCAGCGCAGTCATGCCGTCGGCATTGGCAGATTCGACATCGGCGCCCGCCGCCAGCAGCCTGCGGATCACTTCCACGTTGCCGACGATGGCGGCCTCGGACAAGGGCGTAGAACCATAGTCATTGCGCGCATTCACATTCGCACGCGCCGCGAGCAGCTTGTCGACTGCCTGCACATCGTTGTTGTAGACGGCCCAGTGCAGCGGCGTCGTGCCGTCGTCCGCGTCGTCACCCGCGGACTGCGCGAGCGCATTGCCGCAGAGCATGATCATGCCTGCAGCCACCGCTGCCCGGAGTGCCATGCGCATCGAAACCACCATATCCTAGATCTCCGCGACGGCGCCGGTGCTGTCGCCCACCTTGTCGATGGGCACCCCGGCACGCTGCAGCACGGTCAGCAGCACATTGGCCAGCGGCGTGCGTTCCTTGAAATTGATGTGCTGTCCGCCGCGAATGCTGCCCGCACCGCCACCGACCAGCGCCGTGGGCAGCGGATACTGGTTGTGCGCATTGCTGTTACTCATGTTGCTGCCATAGAGCAGGATGGAGTTGTCGAGCATGCTGCCCTCGCCGTCCGGCATCCTCGCCATGCGGTCCACGAAACGCGCGAACACCTCCGTGTGGTATTTCTGGATCTTCGACAGACGCTCTTTCTTGGCCGGATCGTTGGCATGGTGTGACAGCGCGTGAAAAGCGTCGGGCACACCGATGTGATTGTAGGTCTGCTCACTGACTTCCGGCGCCAGCATGAAGCTCTGCACGCGGGTCAGGTTGCCCTGGTAAGCCAGCGCGATGAGATCGAACATCAGCTTCAGGTGTTCGTCGAAACTCTCGGAAGTCGCGCCGGGAACATCCGGCAGCTGCAACTTCGCCAGGTCGCCCTGCGCATTGTTCTGGATGCGCCGCTCTATTTCGCGCACGCTTTCCAGGTAGTCGTTCAGCGTGTTGCGATCCTCCGGACCCAGTCGCCGGCCCAGCGCGGAGACTTCGCCGGCAATCATGTCGAGGATGCTGCGGGACTGCTCGGTCAGGAAGCGGCGCTCGGCGGCGGTATCGCCCTGCCCGAACAGCCGCAGGAACAGCTGGCGCGGATTGCTCTCCACCGGCAACGGCGTGGAAGCCGTGCGGAACGACAGGGTCCCTGAAAAGCTGCAGCCATAGCCGCGCTCGCAGGCACTGCCGATGCCCTGCCCCTGGGCCGTGGCTGTTTCCAGCGAAGGCCAGGGGGTGTCCTGACCGATGTACTGCGCGGCGATCTGGTCCACCGTCGGTGCCATGTAGGGTTCCAGCGCTTCGCGCGGATGCACGCAGGACAGCCATGTAGCAGGCACCAGTGCATGCACCGCGCGGCTTTCGCCCGGCCGGTTGCCGAGATTGCTGACGACGGTGAGCTGCTTCTGGAATGGCGCCAGCGGCTCAAGGATCGGGCCCAGGGTGAAATCCCGACCGGTTGCCGCCGGCGTCCACTTCTCCATCACCGCGCCATGCGGAAAGTAGAAGAAACCCAGTCGCGGCCTGGCAGCGGCAGCCGTCTGGGCCAGCGCCGTGGCTGCCGGAATCATCGCGTTGAGCAGCGGCAGGGAAACACTGACACCCATGCCCCGCAGCAACGTGCGCCGTGAGAGATGCTTTTTCGTGATGAACATCTGTCGTTACCTCGCCAGATCGACTTGCGCGATGTGCGTGTTGTCTGCGGGCTGCGCCAGGGGCAGCCGCCGCAGACGGAAAGCATCGCTGCTGGCAATGCCCTTCACCAGCGCTTCGAAGCGGTAATTGTCGGTGGCCGCCTGGCGCACGATGGTACGCACGGCGGGCATGTCCTGGGCGCGCAGCGGCCGACCCAGCGCGTAGATCATCAGCTTCTCGGTCAGCGCCTGCATGAACTGGTCGGGCCTGGCCAGCAGCGCCTGGCTCAGGTCCCTCGGCCCTTTCACCGGTGTACCGCCGGAAAGACGACCGGCTGCATCGATGACGGTGCCGGCATCGCGGTCGCGGTCGCGCCAGGCGCCCGTTGCGTCGTAGTTCTCCAGCGCGAAACCCAGCGGATCGATCACGCCGTGGCAACTGTTGCAGGATTTCTGCGCGCGATGCTGTTCGAGCCGTTCGCGCACCGTGGTGGCCTTCATGCCTGCCTCGTTTTCCTTGAACTGTTCCACGCCCGGCGGCGGCGAAGTCGGCGGCGTGCCGATCAGCGTCTCCAGCACCCATGAACCGCGCAGCACCGGTGAAGTGCGATTGCCATAGGAAGTGGCCAGCAGCAGCGCGCCCTTGCCGAGCAGGCCCCAGCGGTTCGCATCGGCCAGCTTCACCGCACGGAACTGGTCGCCCTGCACATTCGGCACCCCGTACTGCCTGGCCAGCCGTTCATTCAGGAAGGTGGTGTCGGATCGCAGCAGGTCGAGCGTGCTGCGATCGGAACGCAGCACGCTGCCGAGAAACAGCCGGATCTCCTCGCGATATCCCGTGCGCAGATTCGCGTCGAAAGTGGGGAAGGTCACCGGGTCGGGCTTGATGTTGTCCATGCGGCCCACGTTGAGCCACTGGAAGGCAAAGTCGGTGACCAGCGATTCCGAGCGCGGATCCTTGAGCATGCGCCGCACTTCGGCGTCGAGCACCGTCTGCTCATGCAGTTTGCCCGCAGTGGCCAGGTCGATCAGTCGCTGGTCGGGGCCGGCGCCCCAGATGAAGAACGACAGCCGCGTGGCAAGCTCTAGATCGGTCAGGGCTTCCACCTGGCCGCGCCTGCCATCGGCCATATCCGGTGCCGAACGCAGCAGGAACCTGGTGCTGGAAAGAATGGCCGTCAGGCCGCTTTCGATGCCCGCCTCGAAGTCCTGCAGCTCGCGGGCCCGCGCATAAAACTCCAGCGGTGCCGTGAGGTCGGCTGCCGTTGCGGGGCGACGGAATGCCTCACTGGCCAGCGACTTCAGGATGCGCTGCGCGCAGGGCAGCTCTTCAGTCTGCGTCGTCGGCCGGCACTGGAAGATCTTGCGACGACTCGGCGTTTCGCTGACGCCAGTCACATCGAAGGGTCCGGAGACCGTGAGGCCTGGAATGTTGGGCACGCGCTCCATTTCCGGCAACTCGGTGATCGGCTGCAGCGGTGAATCCGACTGCGCGAAGGAGCGCAGCACGAAGGTCACACCCACGCGCCGCACCCCGGCCTTCACCTTCACGCGGATATTGTTGAAGCGATTCTGCATGTCGTCGGCCGCGATCGCCTGGCGCTGGTCCACGGCCTTCAGGTCTTCGGGTCCGCCGGCGTCCTGCTGGAACACCCGCCGGCCATCGATGGTCAGGATGACCCGGTGCGTGGAATCCACCTTGGTGACATAACCCGCGCCCATGAACAGGAACTGGCGGATGCTGAACACGTATTCGCCATCGGCGGGAAAGTCATGCTCCACCACGAAGCCGCCGCGGGTGCCCAGCGGCAGGCCATCGACATGCTTCGACTGGTCGGTTGAAGTATCGGGGCGATACTCGCGACTGCTGGCCTTGCCGGTGGCACGGCCGATGGCCTGGCGGCTGACGGTACGCGCCGCAGTGATGTACTGGTCGAGGAAGGACGGCGAGATGCGCAGCGTCGCCGCGATATTGTCGAAGCCCTCGTTCGACACATCCTTGGGCAGCAGCGTGCCCACATCCACCGCCATGTCCAGCACGCGGCGGATCTCGTTGGCGTATTCGGTGCGATTCAGGCGATGCAGGCCCACATAGCCGGGATCGGGATCTGCAGCAGCGGCCTTGTCGAGCGTGCCCTCCATCCAGCCAACAAATGAGTCGATGGTCTTCTGGTCGGGCTGGTCTTCACCCGGCGGCGGCATGAGCCGGCCGCGCAGCTTGCGGACGGCCTTTTCCCACACCTCGGCATCGGCGTGGATGTCTTTTGGCGAGAGCGTGTCAAAGGCCAGCCCACCCGCCCAGTCGGTGCTGTTGTGGCACTTGCCGCACATGGGTTCGAGCATCTCCCACTGCTGTGGACCGGCCGGCGCCGCAGCCATGGCAGGAGCAGCAAGGCAGGCCGCCCACAGTGGCGTTGCCACGGCGGCAACAACCACCCTGCTCAGGCAGATATTCAACTGGCGACTCCGGAAACCATGGGCCCAACCCCGTAATCATTCTATAGACCAACTTTGCGGCTGAAGTTTCTGCCAAAAAGCCGGGGCCGTAAACTTTGGGGGGCGGGTAATTCGGCTGGCGAACCTGGAGGGTTTTGGTTGGTGGGTCGAACGGTAGTCCCTTCCGGCTTGCATTGCATGGCATGACGGCTGCTAAATGCGCGGGAGAAGCCCCATGCGGGGCCTCACGGCAACGTCGCCGCGTCTACTCCATGCGAAGCAGGATCATTTGCTCGCCGGGGGTGTCGCGGCTTTTTTTATGCCTGCATGCTTTTGAGAAGGAGATCCCGTCCATGTCGTATATCGCTCCCGCCGAATTCGCGGCCAAGATGGTCGAAGCTGGTGAATCCAAGGTATTCATGTCCACCAAGGACACGCTGATCCGCGCCTACATGGCGGGCGCGATCCTGGCGCTGGCTGCCGCATTCGCCGTCACCATCACGGTCAACACCGGCGATGCGCTGGTTGGCGCGCTGCTGTTTCCGGTGGGCTTCTGCCTGCTGTATCTGATGGGCTTTGACCTGCTCACCGGCGTATTCACGCTGGCGCCCCTGGCGCTGATCGCCAAGCGTCCCGGCGTGACCATCGGCGGCGTGCTGCGCAACTGGTGGCTGGTGTTCATCGGCAACTTCGCAGGCGCCATGACCACTGCGGTGTTCATGGCCATCATCTTCACCATGGGTTTCAGCCAGGAACCCAACGCGGTTGGACACAAGATCGGCCTGATCGGCGAGACCCGCACCCTGGGCTACGCCGCCGCGGGCGCCGCCGGCATGCTGACGCTCTTCGTCCGCGCCGTCATGTGCAACTGGATGGTTTCCACCGGCGTCATTGCCGCGATGATGTCCACATCGGTTTCCGGCAAGGTCATTGCCATGTGGATGCCGATCCTGGTGTTCTTCTATCTTGGCTTCGAACACTCGATCGTGAACATGTACCTGTTCCCCTCGGGAATCATGCTGGGCGGGAAGTTCACCTGGGGGGACTACCTGCTGTGGAATGAAATCCCCACCGTGCTGGGCAATCTCGTCGGTGGCATCACCTTCGTGGGCGCGATGATCTACTCGACCCACTACCGGACCTCGCCGAAGCGCAACGCGCCGAAAGCCGGCAACGTGGCTGTCCTGGCCTCCCGGTAACCATTGGCGTGACGCGGGCTCCATCGGCTACGGTGGGGTCCGTTTCACGCCTGTCTGGAGCAGCCAATGGTCCGCGCGCTTGCCGTGTCCATCGGGCAGCATTCCGACAAGGGCAGGAAGGATCTCAACCAGGACTTTCACGGCGCGATTGTCCCGACCGGCACCGAGCTTGCGATGAAGGGCGTGGCGCTCGCGATTGCCGACGGCATCAGCACGAGCCCGGTTGCCCACATTGCGGCCGAGACGGCCGTGAGGACTTTCCTCTCGGATTACTACTGCACTTCGGACGCCTGGTCGGTCAGGACAGCCGGGCTCAGCGTCATTTCCACGGCCAACGCCTGGCTCCACGGCGAAACGCGCCGCAGCCACGAGGCCTACGACCGCGACCGCGGTTACGTCTGCACCTTCAGCGCGCTGGTGCTGAAGGGGCGCTTCGCCCATGTCTTTCATGTGGGGGACTCCCGCATCTTCAGGGTGTCCGGCGACTCCCTGGAACCGCTCACGCGGGATCACCGCGTCGTCATTTCGTCGACCGAGTCCTGGCTGGGCCGTGCCATCGGA
>JAATEY010000093.1 GCA_015655465.1 Gammaproteobacteria bacterium
ATCGCCGAGACAGAACGGATGCGCCACACCGACAAGGGTTCAAGAGATCAGGGCATCGAGTCCCGCGTCTTGTCGCCTAACAAATCGTTTCAGCGGTCGGGGACCGATAAAGTGCTGGCGCGCGGGCGTGCCCTCACTTTAGGGACGGGCGCTGTGCGCCCGCGCGCTTCCACGGGTCGGCGTGCCGCCGCTGAACTCAGCCGTTAGGCACCAGAGACACGTATGAGCTACGACCTCATGGTATTTGATCCGACCGTAGCGCCACGTGACCGGGAGGCATTCATGGCCTGGTACGACGTGCAGACCGCCTGGTCGGAGGATCACACGTACGATGATCCGTCGGTCACCGCGGTATCACTCCAAAGCTGGTTTCATGAAATGCGGGGTCAGTTTCCTGCCATGAACGGTCCCCACCGCTCCGACTCTGAAGACGCACATGTGTCGGACTACTGCATAGGACGAAGTGTCATATACGGGGCCTTCGCGTGGTCCCTAGCTGAGGAGGCGTATGATCGTATGAAGTCTCTTGCTGTCAAACACGGAGTTGGATTTTTCGATGTCAGCGCCGACGATGGCGACATCCTGTTTCCGGGGGAAACGTGAAAAGACTGCCTTGCTGGTGCCTAACATCTCTACGGAGTTCCCCGTCAAGGGCTGAGTGAGTTTCTTTTCTGATTGTTCGATCATCGACTGTCGGCGGTCCTCTGCAGCCGTTCAGGCGCGAGTATTCGGATCGGATCGAGGGAAAAGACTGCAGCTCTCTACGCGGCCTTGTTGGAGCAGACATGAAGCCTGTCCGGGCCAGGATACCAGTCGCGTACGGTGTCCTCATTCGTTGTTCGGCAAGCACGTGCTTTGGACGATCGATCCGCAGCGCGTTGATGTGTTGCCACATTGTTAGCCAGGGTTTCACCGTACTCGGTCCAACCTCGTGTTCGATCTTGATTCGCGTCTTGGTGGGAGGGATAAATCGTGGTCGCTCAGGCGCTCACATCTGCCTTCTGTTGCTGATACCGGCGCCAGGCATCCGGGTCATACGCCTCGCCCTTGGCCAGAATGGCCCAGATCATCCGCATGTGCTTGTTGGCGATGGCCACCACGGTCTTGTGATAGCCGACCCTGCCGCGCAGGGCGACGATCCACTGTTCAAGCCTTGATCGCTTCTGTGGTTCGCGCTTTAGCGCAACCTGCAACGTTGAACGGGCGCCCAGCCTCAGCAGTCCTCGCAGGTAGCTGTCGCCGCGCTTGGTGATGGTGCCGAGTCGGGTCTTGCCGCCGGAGCTGCTCTGCCTGGGAACCAGCCCAGACCAGGCGGCCATCTGCCGTCCATTGCGAAAGTCGCTGGGGCTGGCGATGCTGGCCACCAGCGCGCTGGCCGTGATCACGCCTACACCGGAGATCTTCTGGATGCGCTGTGCGGCCTCGCTGTCCCGGGCGTGCGTGCCAATTCGAGCATCGCACTCGTCGATACGCTGATCCAGCTGCCGCAGATGCTCCAAGGTATGCAGCAGGATTGGCTTGAACAGATCCGGCAGAGCCGGCTCGTCCATCAGCTCTGGCAGCTTGCGTACCAACACCGCCGAGGAGCGTCCGATCCAGATCCCGAATTCCGACAACAGGCCGCGCGTGCGGTTCAGCAACGACTTGCGCTCCTCCATGAACCCACTGCGTGCCCGATGCCAGGACAGCATCGCCTGCTGATCCACGCACTTGATTGCCACAAAGCGCATCGTCGGCTGGCGCAGCGCCACCATGATGGCCTCGGCATCGTTGCGGTCGTTCTTGGCTCCACGGCTCATCCGGAACGGCGCCACAAACTCTGCCGCCATCAATCGAGCATCATGCCCGCGCTGCGCCAGATACCGCGCCCAGTGATGCGCCGAGCTGCACGCTTCCATCCCCACGACGCAAGGTGGCAGGTTCGCTGCCCATGCTGCAAAGCCGGCAAACGACAGCTGCTTGCGAAACACAACGCGCCCATGGGCGTCCGCCCCACACACCACGATCACTTCCTTTGCCAGGTCCACGCCCACGGTAGTAATCTCGGTCATAAGAGTTCCCCTTCGTTGGTTCAGATTGATTCCACACAACTCAATCTTGGCACTCGATGCCGTATCCCGGCGAAGGGGAACTCCCTTGTATTCTTTGCAACGGCCGTGAGGGATAAAGTGCGCATCACTACAGGTCGACGGGCGGCTGCTGAACTCGGGCGTCATGCGGCACGGACATCAGTGCATCTCTAAAGGCAGAACTCGTGATCGACCTGCACACTTACCTCATGTTCATTGGCGCGGCGTTTGTCCTCGTTATCGTGCCCGGCCCCGATATGGCCTACATGCTGGCTAGAACCGTCGCGCAGGGGCGAGCAGCGGGCTTCTTGGCGGCCGCCGGCATCAATACCGGTGCCTATGTCCACGTATTCGCTTCTGTCGTCGGACTTACCGCTGTTCTGGCTGCATCCTCCGTGGCATTTACAGCCATTAAGTGGGCAGGCGCTTGCTATCTGGTATGGATAGGGTATCGAGCACTGACCAGCAAAGGCGGCGCTCTGAAAGTTGAAGGCAAGACTTCGGAGAGGATGCGGCGACGCGCAATATTCTGGCAGGGCTTTTGGAGTGATGTGCTAAATCCAAAAGTTGCCATTTTCTTCCTGGCGTTCCTGCCGCAGTTCGTAGACGTCACGAACCAGACCTTTGGTGTCACTAAGCAGCTGCTCCTGCTCGGAGTCACGTGTAACGTAGTGGCCATCTGCACCAACCTTGTTCTGGTGTGCTTTGCGAGCGCCATGACCAACCGGCTACGTGGGTCCCAGCGATTCGTGGCATGGATGCACAAGGCGATGGGTGCCGTCTTTGTTGCGCTCGGCCTCCGTCTTGCCAGCGAGCGGCTCTAGACGTGACACCCACAGTTACTTTGAGCACCGCAGAACCGAGCGGGCCTCCAGGGCACGTGCCGCATGACAACCCGTTGCAGCGGTCGGAGTCACGATAAAGTGCACGCGCCCAACTGTCTCGCTGACGTTGGAGCCATCGGCCATGCGCCGCAAGTGCGGCGCGCCGCCGCTGAACTCGATCGTCAGGCGACACTACCTCAAGCAAGGAGCCAGCGTTGTTCTCGCACGTATTTACCAGCGTCAGTGAATTCGACAGAGCCTACAGCTTCTACTCGGATCTCATGCGTGCGCTAGAGATCGAACCCCGATTTCATGATCCGTCCAAACCTTGGGCGGGGTGGCAGAGTCAGGGCGGCGCGCGACCTCTCTTTGTGATCGGCAAGCCCCAGAACGGACAACCGCACGCTCCCGGTAACGGGCAGATGGTTGCCTTCCTGGCCAGGACGAGGGGAATGGTGCGGCGTGCCCACGCAGTTGCGCTCTCTCATGGAGCCAGATGCGAAGGCCCACCTGGGCTCAGGCCCCAATACCATACGAATTACTACGGGGCCTACTTTCGAGATCTGGATGGCAACAAGATTTGTGTTGCGTGTCATACGCAGGAAATCGAAGATTGACGAAGATCAGCCTCATGCGGAAGAAAGGTATAACCCGCGTGCTGATAACTCAGCGTGCGGGCGCTGATGTGTGCCGTTAGCCGGTTTCCTGGACCCTGGAGATGGAGAATCTGGCGCTGACGAGTGACTTCCCTTCCACTCCGAACGAGGTCGTAACGGCGCGCCTCCGGGCTGCCGCCACGAACCCTCGGGTTGCATGGGTGGCCCCTCGATCCTCGTTGGTAGTGCGCACACGCTTCCTGGCGGCCCAGTCAGCCTTTCGCTCCCTGGGCGTGGATCGTCTTGAATACTGCGCCATGGATGGCGACGCAGAATCGATTCACCTTGATAAATACGATGCCATTTATCTGACCGGTGGGGATCCATTGCTGTTTCAGCGCAATATCCAGCGCGCCAACCTCGGGCCAAGCCTGCGGAACTTCATAGCAAGCTCTCGCCTGGTCGTCGCGGCCAGTGGAGGCGCCATGCAGCTGACCGCGAACGTATCCTTGTTCCGCCTCCAGGCCAGTGACACGGACGAAGTGATCGGTGGCCTGGCTGGCCATGAGGGGCTGCACATCGTTCCGTATGAGATTCTGCCTCACCTGAACAGACACGATGACTCCTTCCTGGAAAAGGTGCGGATTTATTCCGAGTCCATTCCTCGCAGCATTCTGGCGTTGGTCGACGGCGCGGCAATAGTCCATGTTAATGGCACGGCTGCCATTACTGGAAAAGCAGCAAGGTTCCTTCGTGGCGTCAGAGAGGACATCGACCGATGGCCAGCCGCCTGACGCGGCGTTGCAGCGGATCGTGGAACCATGAAGTGCTCGGCCATGGGCGTGGACACGTCATGTTCGGTTTGGCGCTGCGTGCCCGCGTACTGACAGGTGAAGTGGCTGGCAAAGACCTTCGCCTCGGTAGTAGAGTCGACCATGACTTCCTGGCGGGGATGTCTTTATCTCATCCGCCGGGCAGAGTGAACGGAGGGGAGACGCCATGAACCGGATGTCAGAACAAAGGCGCAGACTGTTGAAGACCGGAGCCTTCGCGATGGCCGGCGGAGTGGCCGCCGCCGCATTCGCACCCGGCACGCTGCAATTCATCCGTTCAGCACAGGCGGCGACACCAGCGCCAGCCGGCCTGGACCGCCTGCAGGCCGGCCACCTGCGGCACCTGCTCAATCTCGCCGCGCAGCCCGATGGGGACTGGACCCACATGATGACCGCGGAGGTCGAGCAGCAAGGGCTGGCCTCATGGCGCTACCAGTTGAGCCATTTCGTCTATGCCATGGGGCTGGCTCACTATCACCATCTGCCCGCGGCGCCGGGACTGTTCCGCGAGCCGATGCAGCGGGTGATTACGAAGATGCTGCGCCACGACGTGTGGCGCTACTGGTACGAGGAGAGCCGTTCCAGCCCGCGCTTCGATCCCGGGATCATCGCGCCGCGCGAACCCTGGGCCGATCCGGTGGCGAAGGAAAACATCATGTACAGCGGCCACGTGCATGCGATGGCAGGTCTGTACGACGTGCTGTTCAACGAGGACCGCTACGAGCAACCCAACTCGCTGACGATGCAGCGCAACCGGCTGTGGGAAGGGCGCGAGGCCTTTGAATATGACCTCGGCAAGCTCAACGCAGTGATCTACAGGCAGATGAAGGACTCCGGCTGGCTCGGCATTCCCTGCGAACCCAACCTGGTGTTCATCATCTGCAATCAGTTGCCGCTGCTGGGCCTGCGCTTCCACGACCTGCGCAAGGGCACGGAGCTGGCGCCCGAGGCCACCACGCAGTTCCGCAAGGCCTGGCAGGCGAAGGGGCTGTTCGGGGAAGGCGGCCGTTCGATCACCTTCTACCAGGTGCGTCAGGGCCGGCTGGTTCCCGGCGATCCGGGTGTGGATGCGCACACGGGTTCGTTCATGAACGCCTGGAACCCCGCCATGGTGCAGCAGTACTTCCCGGCGCGGATCAAGGGTGGCCTGCGTCGCGCGGCCGACGGTACGCTGTCACCGTTCCCGCACAGCGTACTGGAGAAGGTTGCCACCGCGCGGGCCAGCGGTGCGCCGGTGGATGGCATCGAGGATCGCGCTTACCAGTGGCGCAATCCGGATCTGGGAACCATCGCGATGTTCCTTTCGGAAATGGGCGATACCGCGACGCTGGAAGCGTTGCTGGCGCATGCCGATCGTCACATGCAACCAACGTGGGAGAGGGGTGGGCTTTTCTATCCGCGCAACGACAGCAACTACGACGGCGCGGGCCATCTCACCTGGATGGATCCGCTGACCGGCAATGCGCTGCTCGCCTACGCGCGCCTCAACGTGAAGAACGGCATGGCCGCGCTCTACAACGAGCCGTGGACGAAGGAGCACTTTGCTCGGCCCGCCGTGCAACAGGTCGTGGGCAACGTGGATCTGTTGCGTGCGCATTGGCAGGGCGACGGCTCGCTGCTGGTCACTGCGAAGGCAGTTGCGGGCAGCACGAAGGCCGAGCTGGTGGTGGGCGGCTTGAACGCGGACCGTGCCTGGACCGTGAGGCGTGATGGCGAAGTGTTCGCGTCCAGCCACAAACCCGATGCCTCGCGGGCGGTGTTCGAACCGGGCTCCGGTCTCAGGTTGCGGCTGCAGGTTGATCGTGCGACCGACCTGGTGGTGGCGCCGGGCTGAGGTGCTCCGGTCCGTCCTGAAGTCGGCGAGGCTTCGTGAGAAGGGTTTTGACGGGGCAGCATTAACAAGTATAATTCCACATATATGTGGAATGGTGGAGCCTCCTATGCCTCAGATCACCCTTTACCTGGATGACGCCACCGAGGTGCTTGTTAATCAGGCTGCCAGAAACAGTGGCATGTCCAAGAGCCGCTGGGTGGCCGAACTGATTCGCCAGCACGCGCATGACTCGTGGCCGGCCGATTGCGTCGCCCTGGCTGGTGCCTTTCCAGATTTCCCGTTGCGTGAGGATCTGCCACAACCCGGTGAGGATCTGCCGCGCCTCGGCTATTAGACGATGCTGGCGCTGGACAGCAACACCATCAGCTACTACTTCAGGGGTGACCCCCGCGTGGTGCCGCGCCTGCAAGCCCTGCCGCCAGCGGAAGTGGGTGTGCCGGCGCTCGTGATCTATGAACTGCGTTACGGCCTGCTGCGTCTGCCGGCCGACGTGGCGCAATCACGCCTGCAGGCGTTGGAGAAGCTGCTGCGTCCGATGCAGATTCTGACTTTCGACGCAGACTGCGCTGAGCAGGCGGCATCCATTCGCCGTGCGCTGGAGCAGCAGGGCGCCACCATTGGAGCACACGATGTGCTGATCGCAGCTACAGCCCTGCGCTACCAGGCACAAATGGTAACGCGCAATGTGCGTGAGTTTTCCCGCGTGCCGCGGTTGCAGGTGGTTGATTGGCACGCCGACTGAAGTTGCTATACGACTATCGCCAGGGGATCTTGCTGGCGTTGCCGTCCCGGTGCTGGTCCCACAGGTCCTGCTCGCAGATGTACTCGGCAACCGCTACGTCGCGCGCCCACTTGTAGACCATCCTGAAGGTGACCGGCGCGCTGTAGACCAGAGGATCGGTAACCGTCACCTCGTCGATGAGCTGCTTGCCGTACTGGCCGCCTTCCTGCAGCGAGAGGCGTTCCACGATGCGCATGGCGGGGCTGCCCGGGAAACGGCTGCCTTCGTGCTGCGGCAGTATGTGCGTGGTTTCCACGACGAGCTGCTTGCCTTCCCAGTGTCCCCTGGAGAATCCGGTGTGTGTGGGCAGGCGGTCGCCGGGTGGCGCATCGTTCATGTAGATCCGCCGTACCTGCCCGAATACCTCCGTCAGCACCAGAATCTGGGCGGGAGTCGAAACGATCTCGAAGGGATACTGGGTGATCGTCGACACGATCTGCGGCAGCGTGTACGGCAGGCAGGAGATGTATTCGTCATCCCGCGTGACGTCGATGGGCGAGTACGCCTCGTTCCAGCGTGCCCGTGCAGCGTTCATCGCCGGAGTGAACGGAGGCTGTGCCGGCCATCGGCCGCTTTCCTTCGAATTCGGCAGCCACACGCCCGAGAAGTCGGGTTTCGGCGCGTCCGCTGCAGCAGCGGTTGTCGCAAGCGCAGCCCACACCAGGATCGATGCCAGCCATTTCATCTGGTGCCTGCCTTCGAGCGGGCGTTCTGCGCGTGTTCCTGCAGGCGATCACGCCAGAGCTTGTCGATCCACTTGCGTGCCACGCAACCGCCTTCCGACAGGCTTGCCTGCGGCGCGCGGACAAAGTACCGGCGGGTATGCAACGGTGCGAGATAGGCAACGGGATCGTGCAGTTCCAGGTCGTCGATCAATACCTTCCCGCGGCGGGGATCTTCCACCACGCGGAGACGCTCGACCACCCGCAGCTGTTCGCTGTGCGGCAGGCCCTGGCCGCTGATGATCGAATCCTCGCGCAGCCCGGTGGTCTCGATGACCAGCGTCGAGCCGTTCCACTGCCCGCGGGAGGTGCCGAACCATGAAGGTTCCGGTGTTTCCGCGAGTGCGCTGCCACCAATTGGAATGCGGCGGACCTCGGCGTTGGACAGATCCGGCTGAAGAATCATGACAAGGCGCTGCGGGGTCTGCACGATCTGCAGCGGGAACTGGGTCTGCAGCATGTTGCGCGGTGTGCCGAAGGGCATGCAGAAGCTGGTGGGGTCATGGGAGGCCGGATCGAAATTCTCCATGAAACTGCGGGCGACCGGCGCAAGCGGCAGCTGCGCGGGCCAGGGTTCAGCGCGCTGTCCGTCGGGCAACCAGATGCCCGTGAAATCCGGGCGAGGAACCGATGAGTCTGCCGCGGCAACGCCGCATGTCATCAGTGCCAGCGCGAATGCCGGCAGAACACGGATGCACTGCTTCACGGGATCAAATCCCAGTTCCAGGTCCTGCCGTTCGCAAAAACAATATGGGTCAGGTTCATGAGACTCGGGTCGCTCCGGTCCGGGTTCCCCGTTGCAGTGACCTGGTCACCCACTTTTATGTCGTCGCGTGTCCAGCCGCTGCGCTTCATCACTGTCGCGGCGATGGTGAATATCTTGTAGGTCTGCGGCGCGCCGCCTTTGACCGGTACTTCGAGATCGATGTGCGAATGGGGATTCGTCAAACGGAAGAAAGTGACTTTCCCCGTGATGGTGATTTTCCTGGTTTGATCGAAATTCGCGATGGAGTGATGGGACAGCACGGGCAGGGCGCTGCTCACTGCAATCAGTGAGAGGCAGGCGAGCATTGTCGATCGCATTGATGGTCTCCATGCAGGCGTGCACCGCCATCGGCGCATTATTTGCCCAATCGGCCGGTAGTATCCAGCACGTCGATGAATTTCACCCGACTACCCATCCGGTAGACGGCGAAATCCATCGGCTGGTCGGCGTACTTGCGGGCGAGATTCTCCTGCAGTGGATCGGTCTCGTCGAACAGCGCGACGAAGTATCCCGAATCAGTGACGACGCTTTTCACGCACGTATTCGCGGTAGCGCTGTTGGCGTGGTGCCCGTGGCTTCGTGTTCGTCGTTGCAGCAGTGGGTGGCGGCGGTAATATTTCCTCGGCCAGGCTCGAAAGGGTGGGACCTTGCTGCGACCAGGCGTAGTGCAGCAGGCGGCTGTCGGTATCGAGCAGTTCCGCCGCGCCCGGCCCCAGGCGTTTGAAATCGGCATGGCGCGGGTTGAGCAGAAAGTTGTCTTCCTGCGGCAGCACGGCAGAGGGTACGGTAAGCACGGCGCTGTCGCCGCGGTCCAGCCAGTTGCGCCCGATAACCTGCAGGCGCGCCCCCGCGGAAGGTTTGCGCCAGTCCGTGGGCAGGTCAGAGGGTTTCAGCCGGGTCATGCGCAACCTCGATGGGACTTCGACGGGAATGAAGACGTAGCGGGCGCGCAGGGGCTGGTCCTGTACCAGCATTTCAAGCAGCGCCAGGGACCGCGTGGCAGCGGCATAGACCATGGGCAATCCCTTGGGGTTCCAGCGTCCGCCGTAGAGGCGCGCGCCTTCGCCGCTGAGTGCGTCTGCACCGTGTGTCACCGTGGCGATGCGGAAGATCCGCATCAGGAAAATATGCCGTGTTCGATACGGCCCAGCAGGTCCAGCACCGCATCAGCGCCGATATCCGCGTCCAGCAGGGACAGCGGAGTAGCGTTCTCCAATGCCCCATTGGGTGACTTCAGCCAGTCGAGCGCGGCCACATCATTGGCCAGTATGGTCGTGGCGCGTTCCCATACGCGGCCCAGTCGCAGGACTTTTTCGGACTCGTCCGGAGTCAGGCGGCCCTGCGTGAGGCGGCGTGCCAGCGTGCGCTCGGGGATGTTGACTGCAGTGCAGAATTCCGTGCGCGTGAGGCTCATCGCTTGCAGCAGGCCTTCCAGGCCCTGCCCCGGCAGCCCTTTGCGCACCACGCTGAGCCAGTCGCCAACGGTGCTGGGTGAGCGGCGGGAATAGGAGGGAGGCAGCAGTTCGCGGACCTGATAGCGGCTCATGATTATCTCCAGCCAATTGGCGCTGATTCTACGCCAAATGGCTGGCTACATGAAGCGCCTTCCATGGCCGCGCGGGCACGTCCCCAGACGCCTTTCAGTCGGGACACGTTTTCGGTATTGATCTGCGTCAGCGGCGAATGGCGCTGGTTGGCCAGGTTGCCCCTGTTGGTGAGCCAGCCGTCGCCGGGCAGCGCGGTCAGGTCGCGGGCGGCGAAGGCCGGCGCCGGGTGGATTCCACCGGCCGGGTGCGGGTGCGGGCGCTGGCGCGGCAGCCACGGCGATCGCCGCGGCTGCCGAGGCCAGCAGTGCCCCGATCCGGCCGAGATGGTGATGTATCCCCCTGGTCCCCTGCGCGCTGTTCTTTAGCTTCCGGAATCGGATTACTATTCGCAGGATACAAAGTACTACAACGGCGCGGTACAGCCGGGCGGGGGTTGTGATGGCGGTGGATTTTCGTGGTCACCCGATGTTCCCGTCGACGTCGATGCGGCGGCATGGCCCGATGCCTGCGGCGACTGGCAGCCCGATGATATCTGCCTGGCCTATCCGCCCTATGCGCTGCACATGCAGCCGGCCGTGCCACCCGCCACGATGAGCATGGTGGTCGAGCCGGTCGATTCGCACTGGGTCGCCTGAAAATCCGGAAGATGCACATGAAGCCAGGACGCTTGATTGCAATCGCGGTGCTGCTCGGCTTCTCCGTTGCTGCAGTCGCGGCAGAAAAGCTGGAGCAGCGCCTGGGTCGCCTCGAGGCGGAAGTGCAGGCCGCCTCGGACGTCAGCGCCATCATGCGCCTGCAGCGCACGTATGGTTACTTCGTCGACAAGGGCATGTGGGCGGATCTGGCGGAGTACTTCACCAATGACGCCGTGGCCAACTATCCGGCAGGCACCTTCATCGGCAAGGCCAGCATCCGCGAGCATCTCTTCCGCAATGTCGGCGATGTGCTGCCGGGCCAGGTTGGCCTCGGAGACAACCGTCTCTACAATCATTTCAGCATCCAGCCGGTGGTGAATCTGGATCCGGGCGGAAATACTGCGAAGGGCCGCTGGCGCATGCTGCAGCAGATGAGCCAGGGCAATCGCGCCTCCTGGGGCGGGGCGATCTACGAAAACGAAGCGGTACGCGGCGCCGATGGCGTCTGGCGCTACAGCAAGGTGAATGCCTGGAATACCTTCAGTGCCAGCTATGAAGGTGGCTGGCCCAGGGCGCCCGGCAGCGGCATGCCGGGGCCGAATCCCGAGATCGTCGCGCCGGATTCGCCGCCGACGCGCAGGCTTGCGATGTACCCTGTGGTTTATGAGATTCCTTATAACTATGCGAACCCGGTGACTGGTCGCACCACATTGCCGCCACTGGTCCCCATGGCCGCGCAGCAGGCGCAGCTGCCTGCGCAGGCCGCACCTGCCGCACCCGCAGCCGCACCCGCAGCGCCTGCCGGCATGCCGCCGGATGTGGCAGCGGGGCTGCGCGAGATCGGCGCAAAGATCGAAGGCGCGAAGACCACCGCGCTCTATGCGCCGCTGCACGCGGCCTCGAAGCATGACGCCGTGGAACTGCGCCGCGACCAGGTCTATGGTCCACACGAGCGCCATCGCGCCGATGTGTTCCTGCCGAAGAAGTCCGCAGCGACGCGCCCACTGGTGGTATTCCTGCACGGCGGCGGTTTCTCGCGCGGCGCCAAGAACACCACCGGCCAGTTCTACTACGACAACATCGGCTACTGGGCCGCCGAACACGGCCTCGTGGGCGTGACGATCAACTACCGGCTGTCACCGGAGTTCCAATACCCCTCCGGTGCCGAGGATGTGGAACGCGTGGTCGCGTGGGCACGCGAACATGCGCATGAATGGGGTGCCGATCCGGCGCGCATCTTCCTCTGGGGGCATTCGGCGGGTGGTGCCCATGTGGCGGACTATCTGGTGCGCACGCCCAAGCCGCCGCTCGCTGGCGCGATCCTGACCTCCGGCATCTATGAACTGGGCAGCACGGTGTCGATCTGGAAGGACTACTACGGCGAGGACGTGGCGCTGTATCCGCAGCGTTCCTCGCTGACGCGACTGATCCAGGTGCCGCTGCCCATGCTGGTCACCTGGGCCGAGCTCGATCCACCCGACTTCATTCCCGACACCGAGAAGCTGATCGCCGGTCGCAAGGCCGCGGGCAAGCCGCTGGTCAGTTTCCGGTTGCCCAATCATTCACATCTTTCCGAAGCCTATGCAGTCGGCACAGCGGACGAATCGCTGACCGGCCCGATCCTGAAGTTCATCGAGGCGCCACCCAAATGAAGATCCGCAACTTCCTGTTCCTGATTCTCGCGGCCAGCGTGACGGCGATTGCCGCACAGGCACCTGCACCCGGCGGCACGCCCGCACGAGGCGAAGATACGCTGGCCCAGGCGCACGATGGCTACTTCGGAGCGCTCGCACCGGAGAATCTGAAGAAGCCCCGCCCCAAGCCGCCCTTCGACATGACCGGCACCTGGTACATCAACCTGCGCAATGGCGCGAGTTTCCGCTTCGGGCCGCCGTATCCGGAGTTCAACGAGCCGGGCCAGACGGCCATGAAGGAAGCCGCCGAGGCGCGCGCGAAGAACCAGCCCTATCGCGACTCCATCGGCAAGTGCTTCCCGGCCGGCATGCCGATGATCATGACGCGCGTGCATCCGACCAGCATCATCCAGCTGCCCACGATCGCCTACATGCTGTTCGGCTTCACCAACAGCATGCGCTTCATCTACCTCGACGGGCGCGCCTTCAGCGATCCGGTCATCGTGGTCTACCCCTACA
>JAATEY010000216.1 GCA_015655465.1 Gammaproteobacteria bacterium
ACGGTTTCATGATCAAGTTCGACCACGACTTCATCGGCCGCGAAGCGCTGGAGAAGATCGCGAACAAGCCGCACCGCGTGAAGGTGACGCTGGAACTGGACGATGCCGATGTGCAGGCGGCCATCGCCTCGCAGTACGGCAAGGATGGCGATCGCGCCAAGTTCATCGAGTTCCCGTCGGCCGTTTACTCGATGTATCCGCAGGACAAGGTGCTGTCGAAGGATGGCAAGCAGGTTGGCGTATCGACCTGGATGGGTTACAGCTCCAACGAGCGCAAGCAGCTGACGCTGGCCTACCTCGATGCCGAGTCGGCCAAGCCCGGCACCGAAGTGACCTTCGTGTGGGGCGAGGAAGGCGGCGGATCGAAGAAGCCGCAGGTCGAGTCGCACAAGCAGGTGCAGATCCGCGCCATCGTCTGCCCGGTTCCGTATGTGGCTTCGGTGCGCGCGGTGTACGCCGAGGGCAGCTGGCGCGAGAAGGGCGCGGCGGTTTAATACGGCGGCCATTGCTGCTGATTGAAGACAGGGGCGTCGTGCCAGGCACGGCGCCCTTTTTCAGCCGTTTCCAGGATACCGTCGAGAATATCCGGGATTTCAAACACGGCGCGATTGTCCAGGCGGCATGTGTTTGCACGAAATTCGGCGAGGCGGGCGGTCAGGTCCGTTACGGCGCTGCGGACATGGCGGAAGCTCGGCAACACCAGTCCCACGTTGTTCTCGCGAATCCACTGCGTGTTGTAGCGCTCCTGGGGCATGGTCCAGGAGTTTCTAACCACGATGACCGGCAGCTGCTGCTGCAGCGCTTCACTGATGCTGCCGGGTCCGGGCTTGCCGATGAAGAAATCGCTGAGCCGCATGTAGTAGGCCATGTCCTGGCTGAACTCCACCACGAGTCTCGGCGCGGTGGCCGTCATGGCGCGCAGGTCCTGGGCCAGCAACCGGTTGTGCCCGCAGACCAGGATCAGCGGCGTAGCGTCGAGTTGCCGGGCAATCGCACGCATCGCCTTCGAGCCGTGGCCGCCAAACATGACGAGGCCGGTCGTCTGCCCGGGCGGCAGTCCGTGCCTGCGCCTTTCGGCATCGCAGTCCAGGGTTGAAGGCCGGTAAAAATCCGGCCTGATGATCATTCCCGACGTGGCGTGAATGCGCGCCTCCGGGTGGGCCGTGGCACGCGCCTGCGCGACCGCCTTCGGAGTGCCGCAGATGAAGTGCTGCGCCTGGTCGCGCTCTATCCAGAAAGCGGGCGGATAATCCGCCAGGTCCGTGAGAATGGTGACGTACGGAATGCCGGGCAGAGCCGCGGCCAGCGATTCGAACATCACCCGATTGAAGTTGGGGATCAGCGAAACGACCATGTCGGGTCGAGTCCGCTGCCAGTAGCGGCGAAGCTGGAGCTTCATCGGCCGATGGCCCAGCCGGACCAGTCCCTGCAGCAGCTTCAACTCCTGCGTCAGCCCCAGCGTCCAGCCGCGCTTCAAGCGCTGGTTGTAGATATCTTCCGGACTGAAGCCGGTGGCTTTGCGGAATACGCCCTGCGGATCGAGAATCTCCGTGAGGTTGACCAGGCGTACATGCCAGGGCTTCTCCTGTTGCTGGATGACCGCATCGAGCGCGAGTGCGGCAGCTCGATGGCCGCCTCCCGCATTGAAATACACCACATCGATGGTCTTCATCATGGCGGTGGACGCTGTCAGAAGCGCATCGTGAGTGTCGCCCGCATGGTGCGTGGCTCCACGGGGTGGAAGTGGATGTCTCCCACCGGAGCTGGCTCGCCCCGCAACTGGGACTCATAGAAGTAAGTGATGTCGTTCGCGCGCTCGTCCAGGACGTTGAGCACTTCGACGACTCCCTTCAGGCCGGGCGTGAACTGGTATCCCAGCTGGGCGTTCAGCAGCGTCGTGGAAGACGAACGCACCGAGTTGTCTTCGATCAGTGCCGCAGGACCCAGGTAGCGCATGCGCAGGCCGCCCGACCAGCCGGAGGGCACGTTGACCACCATTCCCAGCGAGGCAACCCTGTCGACGGCATTGGGAATACGGTTGCCCGCCGGATCGCTGTCGTCGAAGCGCGCGCGCGATAGCGCCAGATCCGCGTCGAGGATCAGCCAGTCGCGCGGACGATAGTAGGCCGACAGTTCCAGGCCCGAACGCCTGCTTTTGCGACTGGCCTCCGTGGTGCCGCCGTCGCCAACGAACAGCAGCTCCGAGTCCAGGCCCAGCGTCCACAGCGAGGCAGCGAGTTGCAGGCCGGGAGCCGGACGCGTGCGTACGCCGACCTCGGCGCCGCGCGCCTTCACCAGCGGGTCGACGAGCTGTGCCGGCGTGACGCCGTCGGTGGGGTCGACGGTAATGGTGGTGCCGCGGGCATCATTGCTGTGGAAACCATCGCCGGCATTCAGGAACAACTCGGTGCCTGCCCACGGCCCGAAGCTCATCGTGAGCTTGGGACTCACGATCGACTCGGCCGCCTTGCCCGAGTTGACGGGCAGATTGCTGTGTACATCGAAGCTGAAGTGATCGGCGCGCAACCCGACCGTGGTGCGAAACTTCGCGGACCAGGCTGTTCCCGCGCTGATGTAGGCGGAGTAGCTGGTCTGCGTGACCCTGTCCTGTCGAACCGTCGCGGTGCGTTGCCGCTCATGGGTCCGGTACAGGCCCACTGGCGAGATATCGTCATGGCGCAGCTCTGCGCCCGCGGCGATCTCGTTGTCCATACCGCCCAGCTTCATGGGCAGCTTGTAGCTCATCGATCCGCCGCCGATGCGCCGGTCATCGAATTGTTCGAACTGGTCGCCGTTGACCGGGTCGGTGAAGTAGGTGAAGTTGGAGAACAGGTCGAGACGGTAGTCGATGGCGTAGGCAAGTGCGCGCAGCTGGCCGCCGCCGGCGCTTCCCCACCAGTCGGCCGAGAGACTGTAGCGGTGGGTTTCCCCGCCATCGGTGGGGTCGATGTTGCCGAAGCGGGAGAGGGCGCCGGACTGCACGGCGCGCAGCGGGATCTGGTCGGTGGACTTCCAGCGTCCGTCGAAGCCCATTGCACTCAGGCCAAAGCCGTTGGCGCGATCACCATGCGTGAACTTCATCAACGCGTTCACGCGCCGGAAACCCTCCTCGAGTTGCCAGGGCCCGTCGTTGTGCTGGTAGTCGATCGCTGCCAGCAGGTCGCTGTCGCCCCATTGCGGCGAAACCGCGAGCAGCGTGCGCCGGAAACTGTTTTCACCGGCACTTATTGCAAGCAGGGAGCGATCCAGCCGCCGCGCATAGGTGACGTCCACCGCGCCAGCGGCGGAGAAATTGCCTTCGTCGGCGTAGTAGGTTCCCTTCTTGTACTCGATGCGATCGACAAGCTCGGGGATCAGGAAGTTGATGTCGCTGTAACCCTGCCCATGTCCGTGCGTGGGCATGTTGACCGGCAGGCCGTCGACGCGCGATGCGAAGTCCGTGCCGTGGTCCAGGTTGAAGCCGCGCAGGAAGAACTGGTTGGCCTTGCCGTCACCACTGTGCTGCGTGACGATGAGCCCCGGGACAACTTCGAGCACCTCGCCGGTGCGCAGCACGGGCCGGTTTTCCAGTTGCTCTGCAAGCACGGTACCCACGCTTGCTGAGTCAGCCGAAGACAGGGCGGGGGCGCGCGTGCCGATGATGGTGACTTCGGAGAGCTGGGCGTCTCCTTCTTCCACCTTTCCGGGAACTCCAGCAGCCAGCGCACTCAATGGCAGGAAAAGCAGCGCTGCGGCTGCCGGCGGGCCCATGCGTGGATTGATGCTCACTTTCGTACTCCTTCGTTGAATCTCGTGGACCATGCACCTGCGATCAGCTGGCAGCAGCAGAAGCCGCGCGCACCGCTTCTGCCATATCGGTATCCGGATCCCGCGACAACATGTCGAGCAGGCGATGACGCTGTTCGCGCACCAGCGGAGAATCCGGCAGGCGCAGCAATGCTTCCAGCGCAGTCATGCGGCTGCGCCTGTCGCGATTCTCGCGCAGGATTCTGCCGAGGCCAGGCAGGGACTGTTCGACCGGAGCCCGGGACAGTTCCAGGATGGCGAGGCTGCGCTGCTCGCTGTCGTCCGCACCAATGCCGGCATCGATGAGCGCTGCCAGTTGATCGGCCGGCAGCGGCTCGGCCACAGCGGTACCGGAATCCGGTTCGCCCTGCTGGAGGTCCGGCTCCCGGTGCACTGCCGGGACGAGCATCGATGTCGATGGTTTCAGCGCAGCAGCCGGTGTCTGCCGAGCGCGTTGCATGGCCGATATTGCCGGCACCTGCGGGCCGCCATCGAACTTCAACCACATCCAGGTGGCAACGAGGGATGCGGCGAACAGGGCCAGAAACGGCGACAGCCCGCGGCGGCGGGCTGTCGCGGTGTACTTCGTTCCCGTCACGCCTCAGGCAATGCGCTTGCGACGCATCCGGCCGCCGAATATCGCAAGACCCGAGGCCAGCAGCCAGCCGGCAGCAGGCACGGGTACCGCATTCACCGTGATGTTGTCGAAGCCGGCGATGGTGGTGCTGTTCAGTGCATCGTACCCGCCGCCGAAACGGATGGACTTTGCAGCACCGGAGAAGTCCAGCGATGCCTCGCTCCAGAAGCAGTACGGAGACGCGCCACAGCTGCCATTGTTGGCGGCGAGATTGAGCGTCGCAAGCACGCTGTTGCCGGCGTCGAGTACGTCGACGGTGAAGGCCTGGACAGCCGAGTAGAAGAACGACACGGAACCGATGAAGCTGTTGCCGTTGGTAGCGGTCAGCGACGCGCTGCTGCCCACCGGCGCCATGATCGTGCCGGGAGTCGGTGCGTTGGAGTAGTACTCACCGTCAGGGCCGGGGCCGAAGCCGTCATTGGAAAGCGCCAGAGCGTCGGGGCCGAATGCCACGTTATAGCTCGGACCCGAGGCCGGCGTTTCGAACGAGCCAGCCGGAATGTCGGTTCCGCCGTTGTAGAAATCGCTGACGAATCCGAAGCTGTGTGTGCCTTCGAACGTGAGCGTTACCGGGGTCGCGAAGCTCGGGGTGGCGCACGCCAGCAGCCCGGCGGCAGCGGCAGCGGTGGCAATCGACTTGATGTTCATGGAATCTATACCTCTGCAGTCATTGATCTGGTGAAGTGCGCGAACTTTGTAGATGCTATGGGCCGACCTGTTTCCGGCTCGTGACAGTTGTGTGGCGCATTGCGCAGGGAGAAGCGCAGATCAGGTGGATGCACCATCCGCAATCTGCAATATCCGGATGCAATAATCGCCACATGGATGAAGTCTTCGGCCTGTTCCCCGTCCCGTTCATGCGTGCGCCGGCCACTCTGGATGCCGCGCTGGTGGGCGAGCTGATTACATATTTCGCCGCACGCACCACGCGGGAAAACAATTCCTCGCCGCGGCTTACGCACACGCAGATGCTGCAACCGGCGGACCATCCGCTGCTGGGTACTGTCGCAGCAAGGCTTGCACCCAAACTCGTCGAGTTCGGCACGCACCTGTTTGGCGAGCGGCTGGACTGGGGGCTGAAAGAGATGTGGGTGAACGTGCTCGAGCAGGGCGGCCACCAGGCGATGCACAATCACGCCAACAGTTTCGTGTCCGGAGTGGTGTACCTGACCCGCACCCATCCGGGATCGCAGACGGTGTTCATGAAGTCACCGGGTGGCACCGACTTCATGTTCAGGAACGACCACAAACGTATGACACCGGGAGAGTACTGCGCCGACAAATGGATCAGTCCGGCGCCGGAACCCGGTGACATGGTGCTGTTTCCTTCCTACGTGATGCATGCCGTGCCACCCAACCAGGGGGAACGCCGCATCTCACTGGCGTTCAATGCCATTCCCGCAAGGCTCGATTCCTGGGGTTACGTCATCCGGTTCGGCGTGTGAGGCACTGATGGACCGGGAGAATGCGTGGCGCGCAACAGCCGCGCTGGTGCTGACGGCTGCCTCCGGTTTCGCAGGCCTCGCTTATCAGATTGTCTGGACCCAGCAGGGCGCATTGTGGCTGGGCCATGAAGCGGCAGCGGTGCTCGCCGTCGTGGCGGCCTTCTTCGGCGGGATGTCCCTGGGCGCCTTGTGCTTTGGCCGTGCAGTGCGGGCCAGCGTGGCGCCGCTGCGCTGGTACGTGGCCTGCGAAGCCCTGGTCGCGTTGTGGGGTCTGGTGCTGACAGCAACGTTCCAGCCGGTGACTGCAACCCTGCTCGGATTCATCGGTGCGGAGCCCTCCGTGCACTGGCACTGGACGGTTGCGTTCGGCGGAACCCTGCTGCTGTTGCTGCCTTCCGCTGCAGCGATGGGGCTGGCGCTGCCGGCGCTGGAGCGGCTGGTTCCATCACGGCGCGCGGGCATCAGTGCCTTCGGCGGGCTTTATGCCGCCAATACGCTTGGTGCAGTACTGGGTGTGCTGACGACGGCGTTCTGGCTGATTCCCGCGCATGGATTGACCGCCACCGCGAGCGCCGGCGCGCTGGTCAACATGCTGTGCGCGGCGTCGGCGCTGGTGCTGTTCCGCAAGGCCGGCCCGCGCGGCAAGGTTGAAGGACGCGTGATTCCCGTGGACCAGGCTGCACGCCGCGCAACGCTGCTGCGGCTGGCTGGTACCGGCCTGCTCGGGATTGGCTACGAGGTGGTGGCGCTGCGCGTGCTGTGTCAGGTGACCGAAGAGACGGTCTACACCTTTGCATGTGCGCTGGCCGTGTATCTGGCGGGCACGACATTGGGAGCAGCGGTGTGCCAGCGATGGTGGGCCGGGCGCGAGAACCCGGATCGCACCGGCAGAATCCTGCCGGTGGCGCTGTGCTCCGCCACGCTGCTTGCATCCACGGGACTGTGGTTCGCCGATTCGCTGCGCCTCACGCTTGGCACCGCGCTGGGCAGCAGCCTGCCGGCGGCAATCGGTACCGAAGCTGTGCTGGCCCTGTCTGCATTCGCATTGCCCACCTTTGTCATGGGCGCGCTGTTCAGCCACCTGTGCAACCTGGCGAACGACAATGGCGCGGGCTTTGGCGAAGCCACGGGCTGGAACGGAGCCGGCGCCGCGCTGGCGCCTGCGGTGTTCGGTGTGATCGCGGTGCCCGCGTTCGGGCCCAAATGGTCACTGCTGCTGCTGTCCGCGGGATACCTTGCATTGCTGCCGCGGCGCGCATGGAACTGGTCGTGGATGCTGCTCCCGGTTGCAGCCATGCTGATGCTGGCCTCGCTGGCGCCAGGGCTTGCTTTCATCGACGTGCCGGCTGGTGGCAGGATCCTGAGTTATAACGAAGGTGCCACCGCCGCCGTCAGCGTGGTGGAGGATCGCGATGGCGTAGCGCGCCTGCGCATCGACAACCGGCAGCAGGAGGGCAGCAGCGCAACACGCTGGGTCGATGGACGACAGGCGTGGCTGCCGCTGCTGCTGCATCCCGCACCGCGGCGGGCGCTGTTCCTGGGTCTCGGCACCGGCATCACGGCATCGACAGCGGCGCAGGACCCGGAGCTGCAGGTCGATGCGGTGGAACTGCTGCCGGAGGTCATCGCCGCATCTGCCTTTTTCACGCGTGAATTTGCGGCAGATGCATCGACCTCGCGTTTGCGCCTGATCGCGGCGGATGCGCGTCGGTACGTGCGTACCACTGAGCGACGCTACGACGTCATCGTGTCGGACAATTTTCATCCCGCGCGCAGCGGCGCAGGGTCGCTGTACACGGTGGAACACTTCCGGGCGGTGCGCTCCCGCCTGACCGCCGGCGGCGTCTTCTGTCAGTGGCTACCACTGCATCAACTCGATCTCGGCACTCTGCGCAGCATCGTGCAGTCGTTTGTCGCGGCATATCCGCAAGGCGGAGCGCTGCTGGCAAGCAACAGCCTGCAGACGCCGGTGCTCGGCCTGGTCGGGCGCAGCGATGACGGGCGATTCGACGTGGCCGCACTGCGCAGCAGACTGGCGAACGCCGCGCTGTCGCAGACCTGGGCGCAAAGCGGGATCGAGGATGATCTGGCATTGCTGGGCAGCTTCGTAGCCGGTGCAGCCGCCCTGCGAAGCTTCGCTGCCGACGCTCCCCTCAACACCGACGACCTGCCGATCGTCGCCTATCGCGCCCCGCGGGTTACCTACGCGCCCGATTCGCTGCCGCGCGACCGCCTGATTGCCCTGCTGCACGAGCTTTCCGCCCGGCCGGTCGAGCTCTTCAGGCTACCTGATGATGCGGACTGGTCGCGGCGCGTCACCGCCTATTGGGCAGCGCGCAACCTCTACGTCGAGGCAGGGCGTGACGTGCGCCCCACGTCGAACGCGCGGGAGATGCTGACGCAGGTACGTGAGCCGTTGCTGGCCGCGCTGCGGATCAGCCCGGACTTCCGTCCGGCCTATGATCCCCTGCTGCGCATGGCAGCTGCGCTGGCGCAGACCGACCCTGTCGCGGCGCGGACTGTGCTGGCGCAGCTGGTGAGTGTGCAGCCTGCACGACCGGAGGCAGCGCAGCTGCTGAAGCAGATCGATCCGGACTGAGCACACCGTCACCAAAGTTTCACCCGAGCTTCATGGTTGACCCCGAGAGTGCATCCAGCCGCCCCGACGCGGCACCTCATGCATTCAGACCCAGGAGCACGCGATGAATTCAGGATCCCGCAAGAGCCAGATAGCCCTCGCCGTGATGGCAGCTCTCGGCGCCGGCACCGTGGCAGCGATACCAACCGTTGCGAAGGCTGCGGGCAAGACACCCGGCAAGTATGTGGCTGGCGACTTCCACAATCACACGACTTGCTCCGATGGGTCGATCTCCATGCAGAAGCTGGTTCGCAAGGCTTCCGGCAGCGCGGCTTCAGGTGAAGCAGACGGCTTTGGCCTCGACTGGTTCGTGCAGGCAGGTCATGGCGGCAACGGCAATCGCAACTGCACGTTGACCGAAGACGCGACGCTCGACACCCCGGTTTATCCATTCACCGGGCAGCAGCCCACGACCACCTGGCAAGGCACCGCGGGCCCAAGTGGTCCAGTGCAGCCCAAGGGACTGGCTGCAAGCGGCAACATGTGGCGCTGGCAGTCCATCCAGGAGTTCCAGTATCCGCTGATCGAATACCTGAATGCCTACAAGAACCGCCCGCTGTTCCTGGGGATCGAGTCGGTGGTCGCGGGTCACGAACATTCGTCGATGTCCGTCATCACGGGACAGATTCCTGCTGCTCTCGACACGGCGACCTTGCCCACCGCTCCGCTGGCCATTGCCGGTGCCAGCCGTTATGCCGCCATCGGCAACGGCACGGCACTGGCAAAATGGGAATACTGCTTCGACCGCGGTGATACCGACACCAGCCGTGGCAATGTCACCGTTGGCACGGTGTTCGTTGCCGGCGGCAACAACTGGGATTGCTCGGTGCCTGGCAGCCCGAACGCCACAGACGTGAGCTGGAACACCACCGCGCAGAAACTCATTCCCGCCGGTGGCACGGGCACCGGTATCAAGGGCCACAACAAGACCCTCGAGGCCTTGAAGTGGATGGTGGCCAATGCCCCGAATGAAAGCTATTACGTGCCTGCCCACCTCGAACGCGCAGGGCCTTTCTATCCTGATGGCAACCAGGGCTTCAACATCGAGCATCTGCGCAACTTCAACAACACCGCGCCCAGGATCGCATTCGGTTTCGAAACGCAGCCGGGTCACGGTGCTTCGTCCAACCGTGGCGAGTACCAGGTAAACCGCAACAACTTTGGCGGCGGCCCGGTCGACACCGTGGGCGGCACCACCTACGGTGGCACCGGTGTCTATGGCGCGCAGATCGGCGGCGTGTGGGATGCACTGCTCGGCGAAGGTCGCAACTGGTGGTTCTTCGCCAGCTCGGACTGGCACAACCGTGGCTCATTCGGTCCGGATGACCGCCGTTCGACGCAGGACTTCTACCCGGGCGAGTATCAGCGCAACTACACCATGGTGCGCAACGGCAGCGACAAGCTGCGGCCGCAATCGATTGTCGATGGCCTGCGCACCGGCAACAACTTTGCCTCCAGCGGGCAGTTGATCGATCGCCTGGCGTTCGTGGCATGTGCTTCATATCCGGGCCTTGCAGCCAAGACCAACGCCGCTGTCGAAGCGCTGGCCGTCACGGCAGCAACCAACAACACCGATATCGATGTCGCGGGCTGCGCCACCATGGGCGAGAAGCTCAAGGTGCGCCCGGGTGCGGAGATTGTGGTGTCGGTGGTGGTTCGCGACCCGGCGGGTGCAAACAATTCGCCGTACACGTTCGCAAATCCCTCATTGCTGCAGGTCGGCGTGAATCAGCCGCTGAACGCGCCGGTGCTCCATCACATCGACCTGATTCGCGGCCTGGTGAGCGGTTACAGGACGCCGGGCGCTCCTGACTACTCGGGAGAGTGGCCTCGCAACACCAACTGGTTGAAGGCCGATGGCACGACCGCCGACCTGTCCGTGGTTCCGGCCGCGGCGAAGAACACCACTGCAGCGACCATCAAGACCTTCAATGGCAGTGGTGCTACTCCCTGGACCTCGGTAACGTCGGTGGTCGATGGCACTGCATTCCTGAAGATGACCTACCGCATACCGGCAGTGTCAGCCTCCCAGTACGTACGTCTGCGCGGTACCAACCTGCAGCCGAGCGTGCCGTTTGAGACCGATGCCGATGGCAACCCGCTGGCAGACGTATATACCAACGCCAATGACACGACCCGGTTGCGCATCCCGTGCACAACGGTGGGAACACCACCATTCGCCGGCTGCCCAACGCATCTGGCGACGGCGACAGGCGCCACCAACCCGATCGTGGGCCAGAAGGCGGTGTCGTACGACATAGCTGCCTGGTCTGATCTGTGGTTCTACAGCAACCCCATCTACGTCGAAATCGCAGGCGGGCAGATCGTCGCCGGGGTCAATTAGGCGAAGACCAATGCACGCCGCACGACATCGCTGCGGCGTGCATTTCTTCCAGGACTGATCCATGAAACACAGACCGATTCGGACCCTTGCAACCGCAGCGCTGTGCTGCGCGACTGTCGGAGCGCAGGCAAGTACGGTCGTATGGGACGAGTCCGTAAACGGTGATCTTTCCAACGACGGGCTGTCGCCGACGGCGCTGACGTTCGGCGCTGGCAGCAACGCCGTACTCGGTACGACCGGCACCCCGGGCAGCGGTTCATCCGGCATCGATCGTGACTACTTCAGCTTCACCGTGCAGACCGGCTTCAGCGTCACGTCGATAACGCTGTTGCCGAACAGTTTCGTATCCGGTGGTTCGTCATTCATGGGCATACAGGCTGGTCCACAGCTCACTGTCACCCCCTCCGGTGGCGGAGCCGAAAATCTGCTGGGCTTCTCTCACTACGACAACAGCATGATCGGCACGGACATCCTGCCTTTTCTGGGCTCTGGCAATGCGCTTCCGGGTGGCACGTATTCGGTATGGGTGCAGGAACTGGGCGGATCTGTCGACTACGGCTTCGACTTCCAGGTCGCGCCGGTACCCCTGCCCGGCGCGGTGGGGTTACTCGTTTCCGGACTGGCGGGTTTGGGCGTGCTCCGGCGCCGCAGAACTGCAGGACAGGGTGCAGGCCTGTCTTCGTACTGACTTTTTCCGGACTTACGATACGGCACCCCGCGTGCCATATGTACCGATTCCATGTCTACCGCCTTGCTGCGTGAACCGTTGCTGCACTTCCTGGTCATCGGTGGATTGCTGTTCACGATCGACCATTTCACCGTAAGCCGCAGCGACGATCCGCGCATGATTGTCGTGGGTGCCGATGTCGACAACGAGGCACGGCAGATTTTCACGGCATCCCGTGGCCACGAGCCCGACGCCGCGGAGCTCAAGGCACTGCGGCAGGTCTGGCTCGACAATGAAGTGCTGTACCGTGAAGGCCTGGCGCTGCAGGTGGACAAAGGCGACCAGGCCATTCGCGAGCGCGTGATCTTCAAGGCGCTGAGCGTGATCGACGCCGCCGTCAAGCTGCCACCCGTCGATGCAAAGCAGCTGCGCGACTGGTTCGAAGCCCATCGCGCGAAATACGACGAACCGGCCCGCTACGATTTCGATGAGGCGGCGCTGGCGGGCAAGGCCACGGAGTCCGAAGTGCGCAGCTTTGTCGATGCTCTCAACGGCGGGCTGCCGGGTGACGCCCGGGCAGGCCTGCGTGTGTATAAAGGGCGCCCGCTCGCAAATCAGGAGCAGGGATACGGCCCCGACTTCGCCGGCGAACTTGAAAAATCCCCGCCGGGCAGGTGGGCGGCATTCAAGACACGTGATGGCTGGCGCGCGATGCGACTCAACGCGATCGCGCCGTTCCGGCCGGCTGTGTTCGAATCGCTGGGCACGGTGGTGTATCAGGACTGGAAGGACGCGGTGGCGTCCGAACAGCGTACCGCTGCCGTGCGTGCGCTGGCCAGGAAATACAGGATCAGATTCGAAGCACCTGCGAAGTGAAGTACCTGGGCTTCGTTGCACTGCTGACTGCACTGGCGTTGCTTGCGCCGGCGGTGCCAGCTCACGAGATGAGCATGGCCGAGATGGATCTGCGCGAAACCGCGCACGGCCAGTTCCTGTGGCAGTGGTCGGCCAGCAGCGACAAACGACCCGCCAGTCAGGATCTCACGCCGCTGTGGCCCGCCGGCTGCGCTGGCGATTCCAATGCAGTGCGCTGTGGCAGCGAAGGTCTCGCGGGAATCCTGGCGATTGAAGGCGTGGGCAGCCGTTACTCGGCAGCCATCATCAGGATCTACTGGCTCGACGGACAGTCGCGGGTCTATACGCTGACCGCAAGCCAGCCAAGATTGCGGCTCTACGGCTCTGCCGACGACAGGCGCAGCTGGACAGAAATCGCCGCAGCCTATGGGCTGCTCGGCGTCGAGCACATCCTGACCGGTTACGACCACCTGCTGTTCGTGATCGGGCTGCTGTTTCTCGTCGGGTTCAACCGCAAGCTGATCTGGACGATCACCGCGTTTACCGCAGCACACAGCCTGACGCTGGCCAGCGCGGCGCTGGGCCTGCTGACGCTGCGTTCGCCGCCGGTCGAGGCCAGCATCGCCCTGTCCATCGTTCTCGTGGCCAACGAAGCCCTGCATCAACGCATGACGCTGGCGCGCCGCTGGCCGGCCGCACTCGCCTTCCTGTTCGGGCTCGTGCACGGCCTGGGGTTTGCTGGCGCCCTCAAGGAGGTTGGCCTGCCGGAGCACTATCTGCCGATTGCATTGCTGACGTTCAACGGCGGAGTCGAAATCGGCCAGCTCATGACGGTGGCCCTGGCCTGGCTGTTGTGGCTGGGCCTCAGGCGATTGCCGGCAGCGGCGCAGTTTCGCAAGCCGGCGCTATATGGCATCGGCGCCATTGCCGCTTACTGGTCATGGCTGCGCGTCGCTGCCATCTTTGGTTCCGCGGCACTGTAGTCCCGGGTCGATGTGATTGCCGACCGCGTCGGCTGCCGACATGACATGGTTTCGTCACCGGACGAACACAAACGCGAACGCATACTCCCGCGTCACTGGACATGTTTGGGAGCAGGCGATGAACCGGATTTCCAGGCGCGGGCTGATCGCAGCCGTAACCACCGCTGCAATCGTCCTGTCCATCGGCACGTCGCATGCCGCTTTGCTGACGAGCGCTGGCTACAGCCAGAACTTCGACTCCATGGGTGCCGCGGGAACAGCGCCGCCCACCGACTGGGCCGTATTCGTCGGCCCCTCCGGCACCACCAACAGCACCTGGAATTCGAGCATCGACCCGGCCGGCGTGGCCGCGATGTTGCCTGCGGCCAGTGCGCTGACGGCTGTTGTCACGCCGTCCGGAACGAACATCAACGGCTTCAATGCCGCGTTGTCCACCTCTGCAACCGCCGATCGTGTGCTCGCGACTTCGCCCACGACGGTCAGCGGCGCGGCATTGCAGCTGACGCTGACCAACAATACCGGCGTGGCGCTCGGCGGGCTCGGTCTGGGTTACGACACGGTGCGTTACACCGTGGCCACCAACACGAGCGGGGTCGCTACGGCCAACGAGCTGCCCGGTTACCAGCTCTTCTACAGCCTGAACGGCAGCAGCTGGACAAATGTGCCCGGCCTGAACCCGACGCTTGCGGCGGTGCCGAACACGATCGGCACGACTTCCACGACCGCAAGCTTTGCGTTCTTTTCGGCAGTTGCGCAGGGTGCGAACTTCTACCTGCGTTGGGTCGATGACAACGCCCAGCAGACCTCGCCCGACCAGATCATCGGCCTGAACAATGTCAGCATCACAGCGGTGCCGCTGCCGGCAGCATTGCCGCTGCTGCTCTCTGCGCTCGGTGGCCTTGGTCTCGTCGCGTGCCGCTCCCGGAGATGCGCCGCGCTGGCTTGACGCCGCATTGTCGAGCCGGATTTATTGCAACGAAATTGCAGTTTCGTTACACACGGTGCGGGCGCGCTGATGGTTACAGCAGTCTTCCTTGGGAGAGCGGTCACATCCCGCTGTGCCTGCGAAGACTAGTCTCCTCTGTATGTCACACCACAGTTCGGTACGTCAGACGGAACTGACGCGCATCCTCAAGGCCGGGGATGTATCCACCCGCTTCCAGCCATTGCTCTCCGCGAATGACGGTCGCCTGTTCGCCCACGAAGCGCTGCTGCGGGGGCCTGTGCAATCCCCGCTGCATGAGCCGCTCGAATTGTTTGCAGAGGCCACGAAGGCCGGGCTTGCCGTGGAACTCGACCTGCTGGCACTGGAGCGCGCACTGCAGGCGTTTACCGCGCGCGATGTTCCCGGCAAGTTGTTCGTGAACGTATTGCCGGAGACCCTGCTGCACGCCGACTTGCCGCGATGCCTGCAGCGCCTGACGCGTGAGTGCGGCCTGGATCCACACCGGCTAGTGGTCGAGGTGACCGAGCATGGTCCGCAGCTCGATGCTGCGCCGCTGTGCGCGGAAGGCCGCCGGCTGCGGGCACTGGGCTGCGAGATCGCCATCGATGATTTCGGCACAGGTATCTCCGGTCTCAAGGTGTGGTCGGAGTTGCGTCCCGACTATGTGAAGATAGACCGCTACTTCATTGCGCGGATCGAGACCGATCCCGTGGCCGTCGAGCTGTTGCGTGCCATGCTCGACATGGCGCATGTGCTTGGCAGTCGCGTTGTTGCCGAGGGCATCGAGACGGAATGCCAGCTGGAACTGCTGCGCAACACCGGCGTGGACTACCTGCAGGGCTACTACATTTCAAAGCCTCTCGAGCAGGCCACGGACCAGACCGGCAACTACAGCGTGAAGCCGATACCCGTCGATCAGGCCGTGGAGGTTTCCTGCATTGGCGACCTGTGTTTCGAACGTCAACCGGTGGGACCGCAAATGCTCATCGCCGAAGCGGTCGCGATGTTCCGCAGCAACCCGCAATGGGAAACCCTGCCGGTCGTGCAGGACAGCAAGCCGGTCGGGCTCGTGCGGCGCGATGCGCTGTTGTTGCTGCTGTCGAAGCCGCTCTTTCCGGAGATATTCAATCCAAAGCCGGTATCGCGGGTGATGGAATCCAATGCACTGGTGATCGACGAACGCAGTCGCCTGAGCCTGGCAAGCAGGCTCATCACCCGCAATCGCCAGTCGCGTATCAACGAGGAATTCATCGTGGCGCGCGATGGCCGCTACCTGGGTCTTGCGCGCAGCGTCGAGTTGCTGCATCACATCACCGAGGAGCGGCTGCGCGAGGCCCAGCAGTCCAATCCGCTGACACTGCTACCCGGCAACCGGGAGATCGATTCGGAAGTGTTCCGCCTCACCGCATTGCAGGTGCCGTTCGTGATCGGCCATGCCGACGTCGATAATTTCAAACCCTTCAACGACCAGTATGGCTACAGCCAGGGCGACCAGGTGCTGTTGCACCTCGCGGGGTTGTGCCGTTCTGCCGCCGCGTCCGGTCTGGATTTCGTCGGTCACCCCGGCGGCGACGACTTTATTCTGGTAATGCGCAGCACGGACTGGAACCGGCGCCTCACCCGCATAGTCGACAGCTTTGCGGCCAGCTGCCATCGCTTCTATTCGC
>JAATEY010000253.1 GCA_015655465.1 Gammaproteobacteria bacterium
CAGAAGCTGTTGTCGGTGCTGGGCAGCAGCACCACGCTGCTGGATGCCTTCAAGGCGGCCAACACCGTACTGCAGGGCGCGGTGCAGGGCATCGCGGAACTCATCACGCGGCCGGGTCTCATCAACGTCGACTTCGCGGACGTGCGCACCGTGATGGCGGAAACCGGCATGGCGATGATGGGCAGCGGCAGTGGCCGCGGCGAAGGGCGCGCGCGCATTGCGGCAGAAGCCGCGGTGTCGTCGCCGCTGCTCGAGCATGTCGACCTGGCCGATGCGCATGGCATCCTGGTGAACGTCACTGCCGGCATGGACATGTCCATCGGCGAGTTCCAGGAGGTGGGCAATATCGTCAAGGAGTTCGCCTCGGACGACGCCACCGTGGTCGTTGGCACAGTGATCGATCCGGACATGCAGGACGAACTGCGGGTGACGGTGGTGGCCACCGGCCTCAACCGTGTTGTCCAGCAGCAGGGCCGCGGTCGCGAGGGCTTCCCCTATCGTGGTGAGCCGGTGCGCGAAGCAGCCAATCCGCGCGATGCCGGCATGCGTACCGTGCGCCGCCCCACGCCGGCGCTGACGCCGGTCGCTGCCGACTATGCCAGTTTCGACAAGCCCGCCGTGCAGCGCTACTCACGTGCGGTCGGTGATGGCGTGGGTCATCATCCCCCGCAGGTGGATGAGGAGCTGCTGGACATTCCGGCGTTCCTGCGTCGCCAGGCAGACTGAAGGCATGAATGCGGTTGCGGCGACCAGGCTGTCAGCCGTCGCAGCCAGCTGAATACGGCCGGTTCTGTGCTACGGTAGCCGTCCTCACCGGTTACCGTAGTCGTCCGTCTCCACGATGTTCGGTCAACGCACCCTCAAGAACAGCATCAGCGCTTCCGGTGTGGGTCTGCACAGCGGCTCGCAGATCACGATGAAAGTGCATCCGGCGCCGCCCGGCGCGGGCATCGTGTTCCGCCGCGCCGATCTTGCTCCGCCGGTTGGCATTGCCGCGCTTGCCATGCAGGTGGGCGACACCCGCATGGGCACGGTGCTGCAGCAGGGCGAGGTGCGTATTTCCACCATCGAACACCTGATGTCGGCCTTCGCCGGCCTTGGCATCGACAACGCGACGGTGGATCTCTCCGCTGCCGAAGTGCCGATCATGGATGGCAGTGCCGGCCCCTTTGTCTTCCTGCTGCAGTCCGCAGGAATCGTGGAGCAGGCTGAACCCAAGCGTTTTGCACGGATCCTGCGCCGCGTGGAAGTGCGCGACGGCGACAAGTGGGCAAGGATCGACCCGCATCCCGGCTTCCGCGTCAACTTCGAGATCGAGTTCGACCACCCGCTGTTCCAGCGCAACCTGTCGCGTGCATCGATGGATTTTTCCTCGACGCGCTACCTGAAGGAAGTGGCCCGCGCGCGCACCTTCGGCTTCATGCGCGACCTTGCAACCCTGCGCCTGCACAACCTGGCGCTGGGCGGCAATCTCGACAACGCCATCGTGCTCGACGATTCGAAGGTGCTGAACGAAGACGGTCTGCGTTACCAGGACGAGTTCGTCAAACACAAGATCCTGGACGCCATCGGCGACCTGTACCTGCTCGGGCACAGCATCATCGGCGAGTTCAGCGGCTACAAGTCCGGGCACGGGCTGAACAACAAATTGCTGCGCGCGTTGCTGTCGCAGCCGGATGCGTGGGAAATCGCCGAGTTTGACTCGGCGGCCGATGTGCCCATGGCCTATGTCGAGACGCGTGAGCCGCGGTCTGAAGAGGATGAAGAGGACAACGACCCGTACTAGGCTTTGCTCGCAGCCTACTTGCAGGAACAGGTTCCATCCGCCTGCCCGGCGCCGCATGCCAGCGTGGCATGAGACCGCGGCCCAGGCCTTCGGTCGCGGCCTGCAGCGTCACATTGCCCATCCAGCCGCCGCCGCCAAGTGCCAGCGCCTTCTGGTTCCAGTTTCCGGCAGGCGATAGACGACGCCGACCTCCGACCCTGCGGCCGGACGGATGACACCCTGCACCTCGCAATAGGCGGGCAATTCCTTTGCCGCCGGAACGATGGCGGCAGAGGTCACCCTGGTCTGTTTGAAAGTCGCGCCTTCTGCAGGCGCGGCACAGGCTTCCGCCCCGGTGCGCACGGGGGCCTGCGGCGGCTGCGCGGAGCGCGCCAGGTTGGCGGAAATCGCTGCCAGCATCGATCCACACAGGATGATGCGTTTCATCTCAAGAGTCCCCGGATTGGTCTTTGCTACCGATTATGGCGGGTCCCAGGCCTATTGCCGGTATCCGTCGCGCGGCATCACCCGCACCACCTGGCGCCGTCCGGCGGCAAGCCCGGACAGGGCTGCCGCCGCCAGCTTCAACCTTCCCGCCCAGACGGCGGAATCCGTGAACAGCACCAGTTCGCCCGGTTTTTCCAGCACTTCTGTCAGGTGGGGGCGCAGTTCCTCGGGCAGCAGCGCCCGCAATTGCCCGACAAGTGAAAGGGAGGCCGCGGCCGTTCCCGGCGCGGGCATGGCGCCGCCGGCTTTCTGGCTGAGGCGGCGCAAAAGTGACGCCGCACTCTGAACTGTGCGCCGGTCACGATCAGGCGGGTTGTTTCGGGGGGGCTTCTTGGGCATAGTCGGTAGGACTTCTCTTACAGCAGCCTAAATGAACCTGATCTTTTTCTCCCGCCGCCGGGGGCAGGCCAGACACCTGCACCTGACCCACCCGATTACGCTGGCGGTAGCCGGCGTGCTGGGTCTGGCATTGCTGGCGGCCGTGTTTGCGCTGGGAATGCGCCTGGGTGCCAGGGGGCTGGGCAGCCGTGCGCAGCTGGCAGAGATCGGCAGCCTGCGCCAGCAGGTGCAGGACCGTGTGGATGCCATGTCCATCCGCGTCGGCGAGCTCAACGCCCATATCATCCGGCTCGATGCACTGGGCAAACGCCTGACCCGCATGGCCAACATCAGCAGCCGCGAACTCGATTTTGACGCGCTGCCGGCAGTCGGCGGTCCCGAGGAGGCCGGTGGTGGAGTCAGCGCGCAGGCGCCCGATCTCAACCGCCTGCTCAACGACATGCAGCGCAAGCTCGAAACCCGCGATTCGCAGCTGCTGGCGCTGGAAAACGTGATTCTTTCGCGCAGCCTGACCGAGGCCATCCGGCCGGAAGGCCGGCCGGTGCTGGAGGGTTATATTTCCTCCTATTACGGCGGGCGGCAGGACCCCTTTGACGGCAGCGAGGCCGTGCACCTCGGTGTGGATTTTGCCGGGCAGCTGGGCTCACAGGTCATGGCGGTTGCCGCTGGCGTGGTTACCCGGGCCGAGGCTGCCAGCGGCTACGGCAACCTGGTCGAGATCAATCACGGCAATGGCTACGTGACGCGCTATGGCCACAATCAGCGTCTGCTGGTGCATGTGGGCGATACGGTCAGCCGTGGCACTGCCATCGCGCTGATGGGCTCAACCGGGCGTTCAACCGGTCCGCATGTGCACTTCGAAGTGCTGCGCAACGGCCAGCATCTGAATCCGCTGGCTTTCGTCGAACCCTGAGGGCCGGATTGGCCCTGTCCCCGGGGCCTGGCTGCAACGCTGGCAACCCGGCTGCAGCCCAACTATCGTAAAATGGCCCGTTTGATTGGCCCAGGGGCTTGAAACAGCGCCTTTCGCCGCAAACCTGCTTCGGTTGTCGCTTACCTCGAGGTTCAAGGGTCCTGTGCTCCAGTTTCTGACGCGTGTATTCGGCAGCCGCAACGAACGTACCGTGCGTGGCTACAGGGGCCTGGCAACGCAGGCAGGCAAGTTCGAGGCGGCACTCGAGGGCCTGTCGGACGAGGCGCTGGGCGCCAAAACGGTGGAATTCCGTGAACGGCTGAAGGGCGGCGAGCCACTCGATTCGCTGCTTCCCGAAGCCTTTGCGGTGGTGCGCGAGGCGGCC
>JAATEY010000078.1 GCA_015655465.1 Gammaproteobacteria bacterium
GGCGCCTTTGGCTGCGGCCTGTCGCAGTTGCTGTTTCCGCTGGCCATCTGGCAGTGCGTGAAGGGCTGCCAGAAGGCCACCGATCGCGTCTGGGAAGGCGCGCATGGCCTGGAGTGGGAGCTGCCCTCGCCGGCGCCCTACCACAGCTGGGAAACCGCGCCCTCACTCGAAGTGGTGGAACGCGGCACGGTCGGCGGTCATTGATCGATGACGAACGCAACCATGCAGACTGAAACGCCAGACGAAATCGCCGCGCGCCGCCGCCGCGTCCGCAACACGGCGCTGCGCCTGGCGGCGTTCGCGGTGGTGGTCTACGTGGCGTTCATCGTGGCGTTCATCAACCGGCACCAGTGACAGACGCGGAAACAAAATCGGCTGCGCACCGGCGGCTGTCCCTGAAGCTGGTGGCGGTCGCGCTGGGCGCGTTCGGCTTCGGCTTCGCGCTGGTGCCGCTGTACGACCTGTTCTGTGCGGTGAGCGGCTACGGCGATCGCAGGGACCTGACACGCGCGGTCCCGCTGCCCGTGGCGGAAGACGCTTCGCGTCTGGTGACGATCGAGTTCGTGGCGAACCTGCCAACCGTGGGCAGCTGGCAGTTCAGGCCCGAGGTGCGCAGCATGCAGGTGCATCCAGGCCGCCTGTATGAAGCGAAGTTCCTCGCCAGCAACGAGACCGGCCACGCCACCTGGGCGCAGGCAGTGCCGGATGTCGCGCCTTCCAAGGCCACGCCGTTCTTCCGCAAGACCGAGTGCTTCTGCTTCACGCCGCAGCAGTTTGCCGTGGGCGAATCCAGGCACATGCCGGTCCGTTTCTTCATCGATCCCGCATTGCCGAAGTACGTGGATCGAATCACCTTGGCATACACCTTTTACGACACACAGGGGCCGGTAGCCCGGCGCTAAATCACATGAGCACACACACCGCGCACGACGCAAGCAAGTACTACGTTCCGCACAGCAGCCCGTGGCCGATCTACGGCTCGGTCGGCCTGTTCGCGCTCATGGTCGGGGCGGTCAGCTTCATGAACGAATGGGCCAGCGCCTGGGCATTCCTCCCCGGTGCCCTGCTGATCTTCTCGATGTTCTTCTTCTGGTTCCGGACCGTGATCGGCGAGAACCAGGCCGGCGTGTACAACCTCGACGTGGACCGTTCGTTCCGCATGGGCATGATCTGGTTCATCATGTCCGAGGTGCTGTTCTTCGCGGTGTTCTTCGGCGCGCTGTTCTATGCGCGGAACCTGTCGGTGCCCTGGCTGTCGGGCGATGGCGTGAAGATCTTCAACAAGCTGCTGCTGTGGCGCGATTACGATGCGGCCTGGCCCACCAATGGTCCGGGCGTGATCGGCGGCCACGCCAATGGCACCTTCGAGACCATCCCGGCCTTCGGCCTGCCGGCCTGGAACACGGCCATCCTGCTGACCTCCGGCGTCACCATCACGATTGCGCACCATGCGTTGCGCGCCGGCAATCGCGCGGTGCTGAAGGTCTTCCTGGCCGCCACCTTCCTGCTGGGCTTCCTGTTCGTGTTCCTGCAGGCCAAGGAATACATTCATGCCTATCACGAACTGGGACTGAAGCTGTCGACCGGCATCTACGGCTCGACGTTCTTCATGCTTACCGGCTTCCCTGGACTGCACGTGCCGATCGGCGCATTCATGCTGACCGTCATCTGGTTGCGTTGCATGAATGGCCACTTCACGCCGCAGCGCAACTTCGCTTTTGAAGCGGTGGCCTGGTACTGGCACTTCGTGGACGTGGTCTGGCTGATCCTGTTCGTATTCGTCTACTGGATCTGACGAATGCGCCGGCAGGCCTGCTAGTTCAGGCCGTGCGGGCGGATGAAACCCATCCGCCCCGCGACCAGCAGCAGCAGGAAAAGTCCGACCGACAGCGAGATGCGCCAGGTGAGCGCGCGCAGCATCTTCTGCGAATCGCCCTGGCCGCGCGACAGCTCGAACAGCGCCGAACCCAGGCTGCCGACGATGGCGATGAGTACGGCGACGATGAACAGTCTGGTGAGATCCATCGGTGGATTATAAAAGACCGCCGGTCCGGCGGAAGGCTTGAATTGGCGCTCACCTTCAGTCCCCGCTGGTACTACGTGCTGCTGACTGCCGCGGCGGTGCCCCTGTTCGTCTGCCTGGGGTTCTGGCAATGGCATCGCGGTGAATACCGCAGTGCGCAGTGGGAGGCATTCGCCCGCGCGGATATGCCCGCGGTGGAGACCACTGCCGCCACGCTGCCGCGCCTGCCGCGCTTTTCCCGCGTGTTCGTCGAAGGCGGGTTCGACCGGCAACGACAGTTCCTGCTCGACAACATTTCGCACAATGGTGCGCCGGGGTACGAGGTGCTGTCGGTGCTGCAGCTGGCGGATGGCAGCCGGCTGCTGGTGAACCGCGGCTGGGTGCCTTTTTCAGGATTCCGCGAGCAGCTGCCGGATGTGACGCTGGCGACTGATGGCGCGCAGCGCATCTCCGGCCGCCTGTCGACGCTGCCGGTAGCCGGCATGGTGTCGGGGCAGCAGGCACCCGCTGCAACCGGCAGCTGGCCGCGCGTCACCAGCTTCCCGACGCGTGAGCAGCTGCAGCAGGTGCTGGGTGTTCAATTGCTGGCGCCGGTGCTGCTTTTGGACGCGAATTCCGGACCCGGGTATCTTCGCGACTGGCAACCACCGGGAATCTCGCCGGAGCGCAACTACGCCTATGCCGTGCAATGGTGGTCGTTCGCACTGCTGGCCCTGGGGCTGTTCATTGGACTCAACCTTGCGAGACGAAATGTCTGAAGCTCCCAAGTCGTCGCGGCGGACGCTGCTGATCCTGCTGGCGCTGTTCGTCGTGCCGCTGGCGGCTGCGTTCATCCTTTACTACGGCATGGGCTGGCGCCCGGCCGGTGGCAGCAATCATGGCGAACTGCTGCAGCCGCTGCGGCAGATGCCCGCCGCCGCAGAGACGCTGCTCAGCGGCCCCACGCCACAGGTGAAGAACTGGGCCCTGATCTACGTGGGCGACGGCAAATGCGATGCAGACTGTCGGCAGGCGCTGGTATTCGCGCGCCAGACGCGGCTATCGCTGAACAAGGACATGACGCGTGTGAATCGCGCGCTGCTGGTCACGGGCAACTGCTGTGACCTTGCCTATATCGACAAGGAACACGCGGGCCTCAAGGTGCGCGACGTCAGCGAGCCCGAGGCCCTGGATCAACTGCTGGCGGTACTGCCGCAGGGTGATTTGCGTCACTGGCTGTTCGTCGTCGACCCGCTGGGCAACATAGTCATGCGCTATGACGTGCGCGAAAGTCCGCGCGGGCTGCTCGACGATCTCAAGCAGCTGTTGAAGCTGTCGCACATCGGATAGCCATGTACCGCATTGTCGTCCTGCGACGTCTGGCCCTTGCGGCGATGCTGCTCGCTTTCTGCGTGGTGGTGTTCGGCGCCTATGTGCGCCTGACTGCCGCCGGCCTGGGCTGTCCGGACTGGCCCGGCTGTTACGGGCATGTCACGCCGGCAGCTGCCGCCGCTGCGGATGCCGGCACCGCTGCTGCGCCCCTGCATGTGGGCAAGGCCTGGCGCGAGATGATCCATCGCTATGCTGCCTCGACACTGGGCGTGCTCTGCCTGTGCATCGCCGCGCTGGCACTGCGCTGGCGCCGTCATGGCGATGTGCCCGTGGCGCTGCCGCTCGCATTGGTGGCGCTGGTGATTTTTCAGGGATTGCTGGGCATGTGGACGGTCACGCTGCTGCTCAAGCCGCTGATCGTGACCCTGCACCTGATCTTCGGACTCACGACGCTGTCGACGCTGTGGTGGTTGTGGCTGACCCTGCGCCGCCGTTCATCGGATCCCTGGTCGGGCACCCGTTCCGCGCTGGGCGGTGGCAGCACCGCGGCGCTGTTGCGGCCGGCACCGCAATTCCTGCGACGTGCGGCACTGGTGGGGCTGATCGCACTGATCCTGCAGATCATGCTCGGCGGCTGGACCAGCACCAACTATGCGGCAATGGCCTGTCCGGACTTCCCGCGATGCCAGGCCAGCTGGTGGCCGCATGCGGATTTTGGCGAGGCCTTCGTGCTCTGGCGGGGCCTCGGCATCAACTATGAAGGCGGCGTGCTGGGGTCGCCGGCGCGCGTGGCCATTCACTTCACGCATCGGCTGGGGGCGGTGCTGGCGACGCTCGCCCTGCTGTTCGCCGCCATCACGACCTGGCGCACCCGACGCGAAAGCAACAGCCGTTTCGCAGCTGCGGCCACCCTGGCAGCGCTGGTGCTGCAGCTGTGCATCGGCGGCTCCATGGTGATCCGGGGTTTTCCGCTGTGGCTGGCCACGGCGCACAACGCCGGCGCCGCATTGCTGTTGCTGGCGACGCTGGCGTTGAACCGCGCGTTGCGACGCGCGTAACGGACCTCAAACGCATAACCAGCCGATGCGATAGCCAAAATAATCTGGTTATATGACGGAGAAAAATCCCTATTTTTCCCGTGTTTTTTCTGCGCCGCATTCCCATAACCCATAACTGGTTGATTGGTTGCTTGCACCAGCGGCTCGCGAGCATATTCCCGCCCGTACTGGGGAGTATTCCGGCGGATGCAGCCAGCGTTCGCACGGAGCGATTTACTGGCAAGAACAAATTTCAGGGGGATTTCACTGTGACTCAATACAGATCCGGAAACGGGCAAGGTCTCGTGCGTGCTGCTGTCTCTGCCATACTCGGAACAGCCACCTTCATGGCTTACGCGCCACACGCCGTTGCAGCGGAAGAGGCAGCCAAGGCAGCCGCACCGGAGGAACTGGAAGAGGTTCACGTCACCGGTTCGCGCATCGTCCGCAAGGACCTGGAGAGCAACAGCCCGCTGGTTACCATCGAGCGGCAACAGCTGGAAGACAAGGCATTCATCTCCGTCGAGCAGGCGCTGAACGAGCTGCCGCAATTCATGGCGGGCGGCGTAAGCAACAGTGCCGGCGTCGTGACGAGCAACACGGCTGCCAACGCCCTGGACGGCGGCCGCGGCTCGGGCGACATGTTCAACATGGCCCTGCTGCCCGACAATGCCTGCGCGCTCGGCATCGTGATACCGGGCGCTGCGAACGTGAACCTGCGCGGCCTGGGCTCCAACCGCTCGCTGGTGCTGATCGACGGGCATCGCGGCATGCCGAGCAATGCGTCAATGACGGTGGACCTGAACACCATTCCGACCATCGCCATCGGCAACATCGAAGTCATCACCGGCGGCGCCTCGGCCGTATACGGCGCGGATGCGCTGGCCGGCGTCACCAACATCAAGTTCCGCGACAACTACGAGGGCATGAGCCTGCGTGTGCGTGGCGGCCTCAACGAAGTGGGCGACGGCGGCGAATACCAGATCTCGGGCCTGATCGGCGCGAAGACCGCCAGCGGCAGGGGTCACGCCATGATCGGCATCGAATACAGCAAGCGCGAGGTTGCCTACTGGAAGGAACGCAGTTTCTTCCGCGAGGTGATGGAATCTCCGTATTCCAACTCCGGCAACTACCTGTTCGCCTGGGAGCCGTATTACACGTCGAGCGCGGACACGGGAACCTACAATGTGTTGCAGAGGGCCTGGAGCGGAAATGCGCCGCTCTACAGTGCCATCAATACCGTATTCGCCGACCGCAACTGCTACTCGGGCACGACGCTGCTGAACTGCATCGCGGCTCCGTCGGGCACAGCCCCGTCGGGCCAGGCGTACGCACCGATCACTGCAACCACAACGGGAACGCCCTTCGGCGGCGGCTGGTTCATCAATCCGGACGGCACCCTCTACGCGCGCACTTCCCAGTTCACGGTAGGCACCGGCGCCAACGCGGTCACCAAGTACTACGGGCCGCAGAGCTATGGCCTGCCGCTGGGCGGCACGGAGCAGAATCCCAGCGAGGTGCGCTGCATCTTCAGCATGGCGGCAGTCCCGTCGGCTGCCCAGGTTGCTGGAGGCAATGGCCTTGTCTCGGGCGGCCCGTTCAACGGCCAGTCCTGCATCCCCACGGGGGACCGCGTGGACTATGGCCGCTGGCTGACCCTCCCGCGTGAGGGCTACTCGCTGTTCGGCAGGGGGTCGTTCGAATTCAACGATCATCTCTCCGCATTCGCGAACTTCACCTTCGCTTCGTCCAAGACCACGACGCGCCGCGAACCGGCGCCCTTCCAGGCCGGCTTCGGCGCGGTGATCCCGTTCGGCGACGCCAGCACCATCTATGCGCCTTCGCTGGTCACCGTCGCGGGTGGTGGGCAGCAGATCGGCGATACCAAGCGCGAATTCCAGACGGGCGGGTCGCGTGGCCTCAGCTGCGCCCCCACGGGCGGTTGCACGATGGCGCAGGCCTTCCCGGTGTCGGCGGAAATGCGCACGCTGCTTGCATCGCGGCCGACGAGCGTGAATGCAGCCTCGGCAGGCGCCTTCGCCGGCCTGCCGGCCTGCAACGTGTACACGCTGGCCACCGCTACCACGCCGGGAGCCTTGTCCAACACGGTCGCGGGCAAGACCTACTACTACACCATACAGACAGATCCGAACACCGGCGGGCCACTGTGGAAGTGCGGCCCCAACTCCAGCTGGCAGGTCAACGCGCAGCTGCCCTACCTGCCGCCGCGCGGCACGGAGAACGTCACCAGCCTGTACCAGTTCGCCGCCGGCCTGCGGGGCGATCTGGGCATTTCGGACTGGACCTGGGAGGCCTACACCTCTTATGGCGATTCGCAGACGCCGGTCAATTACTACGGCTTCTCGTCGCTGAACAACTACATGAAGATCATCTCCGCGCCGAACTTCGGCCAGGGTTATCGCGAAGAGGGGCTGAGCTCCAAGACCCTGCGCTGCACCAGCGGCATCAATCCCTTCAATCCCAACCTGCAGGTGTCGGCGGACTGCCTCGAGGCCATCGTGTCGGCCCAGGTCGACCGCAATTCGATGCAGCAGCGCATTCACGAACTCACCGCGCAGGGCCATCTGTTCGAACTGCCGGCGGGTGAAGTGCGTGGCGCACTGGGTGCCAGCTATCGCAAGGATGCCTACAAGTTCACGCCGGACTCCCAGCGCGCCCGCGCTTACGTAGGCGACTCCTCGGCCGGCCAGTTCGGCGTCGGCATGGTGGATGAATCCGTGACGGCCAAGGAGGTATACGGCGAGTTGCTCGTGCCGCTGCTGAAGGATCTGCCCTTCATCCGCAATCTCGAGCTGGAACTGGGTGCACGCTCCTCGAAATACAGCACCGGCCAGAAGGTGAAGACGTACAAGGCCCTGGCCAGCTGGGAGCCGCTGCCCTGGATACGTACCCGCGGCGGCTACAACCGCGCCGAGCGGGCGCCAAACCTGTCGGAGCTGTATGCCACGCCCAGCGGTAGCTCGAATATCGGTCTGACTCCTACCGACCCGTGCAACAGCGCCAACGGAGCGTTCTTCCCCGGCCCGACGCCGGGCACGACGCTGGGCAACTCGACCAACACCCCCGCGGCACTCCGCGCGCAGGTGCAGGCACTGTGCAAGGCGCAGATCGAGTACTGGGGCACCACCTACTCCGACTTCCACGCCGCCCCGGATACCTGGGCCGTGGGTGGTGGTGGCACACTGGTTGTCGGCAATCCCCTGCTCAAGAACGAGAAGGGCGACACCTGGACCATGGGCGTCGCATTCTCCTCGCCATTCCAGCATCCGCTGCTGAGCCGGATGACCGCGACGGTGGACTGGTACGAGGCCCGCGTCTCGAATCCGATCGAGGTGGCGTCGACACTGCAGGTGGTAAACGGCTGTTTCAACATCAATGGCCTGAATCCCAGCCTGACGCTGGATGACCCGCAGGGCTACTGCCAGCTGATCGAACGCGACACGTCGACGGGCGCGATCCTGCGCGTGTACAACACCTTCACCAACCAGAACAAGCTGGTGATCCGCGGGCTGGACGTGACCACGCGCTGGAGTGCGCCGTTGTCCGATATGGGGCTCGAAAGCCTGCCTGGAACGCTGTCGCTGTCCATCGCCGGCAACATGCTGTTCGATCAGATCCAGTTCTATGGCGGCACCGTCACGGCGGACTATGCCGGTTACAGCGGCGCATCGAAGCTGCGTACCAATACGGTGCTGGGCTACAGCTGGGGCAAGGGCAATCGGGTGTCGTTGACCTGGGATTACCGCCAGGGCACGCGCACTCCGACCGCCTTCTCCGCGGCTACAACGGCCAACAACATCACGACGAGTCCGACGATCATGAACAACACGTTGTTCGCCGGGTACCACACGGCCAACATGTTCAGCGCCACTGTTGGCACGCAGCTCGGCCCGGTCAATGCTTCGTTCAGCATCAACAACCTGCTGAACACGAAGCCGACCTCGGGCGGCTACGACCTGCGTGATCCGCTGAACGGGCTCGGCAGCTTCAGCCCGTTCTCCGATCTGGTGGGTCGTCGCTACTCGATCAATCTGTCGATGGACTTCTGACCTTCGGTGCTGCAGGGCGCCCCCCATGAAGATCCCGGCGGATAACCGCCGGGACTCTGCCTGAAGTTGAAGTGTCAGAGGCGCGGCGGGTGGCAACACCCGCCGTTCTTTTTCAGGGGCGCAGGGCCTTGCTGAGGATGAATTGCGTGACGATCCACTTCTCTCCCGCGGTGGGAGGGCGTCCGGTGTGCAGCATGCGCCGGTCCGGCGAAAGGTCGGGGCGGGCGTTGATGAAATACAGGCCGTTGCCGGCGGAGCCCCGGTGGACGATCCCGAGCTCGGGAAAAGTCGTTTCCCCGCCTTCATACGCGTTGTTCAGATAGAGCAGGAAGGTGATCATGCGCTGGCCCTGCTCGTGCAGCTGCTGCGCATAGTCGGATGCCTGCGCATCGATGAAATCGAAATGCGGCGTGATCTGCTGGCCGATGTCGTAGTGCAGCACCATCGGCAGTTCGAAATGCTGCATGGGGTAGCCGCAGGTGCGTGACATGCGTGCCTGCACCAGGAACTGCACCACATCCAGCGCCGCGTAGTCGAAGATCGCCATGGTGTTGGTGCGCATCTCATGCACCATGTTGCTGCGGCTCACCGAGTCGTAGACCAGCGCAGGTCCGAGCCGGCCCTGTCCGCGGCTCATCAGCCATTCACACACCGGCAGCGGCACCAGAGCGGGTATATGCCTTACGTTCTCATGCAGCTGCACGTTGCCCGCGGGCTGGAGCCATTCCCGCACCGGAACGCGGGCTGCCATCGTGCTCCAGTCCGCAGGCGTGGCGTCGGGAGGTTGCAGGCTCGCAAGCTGGCCCCGGGCTGATGCATCGCCTGCGTCGGCAGCCTGGCCCAGCAACTGCAGCGCTGCGGCCCAGTCCTGCTTCACGTATGCCCCGCCCGCCAGCAGCGCCGCCATGCGTGCCAGCGCCCGTGGCTCGTTGCCCTTGGCTGCCTCGATGATCAGGCGCAGCCCCTGCGGTGGAGCCTTTGGCGCCCGGTCGCCGACCAGCACTCGATGCCCCAGCTCGGTCATGGCATGCAGATCGCCCTGGCGGCTGGCGCCGCGGAGCATCTCGATGGCCTCGCCGTGACGGCCGGCCATATCCAGTGCGCGGGCGGCCTCGAGCCCAGGGGACGTCGGCGCCTGGCTGGTCGCAACCACTGGATTGGTCATGCGGTAACGATGCCGATCAGCACGATGACACCCACCCAGTTGTTGTTCAGGAATGCCTTGAAGCAGCCATCGCGTTCGCGGTTCCGGATCAGCCATTGCTGCCACAGGAACAGCGCCGCGGCGGCGAACAGTGAAGCATGAAAGGGCCAGCCCAGTTCCGATGCGCGACCGACCAGCAGCAGGCCGCCGAGCACCATCACCTGCATGACGCCGATCAGCATCGTATCCATGTCGCCGAAGGCGATGGCGGTGGACTGTACGCCGAGCTTCAGGTCGTCGTCACGATCGACCATGGCGTACTGCGTGTCGTAGACGCCGGCCCACAGCAGCGTGACGATGAACAGCAGCCAGCCGGTGCGCGGCACCTCGCCCAGCGTGGCAACGAAGGCCATGGGCACGGCCCAGCCGAAGGCGGCACCGAGATAGAACTGCGGCAACGGGAAGAACCGCTTCGTGAACGGGTAGCTCACGGTGAGTGCCGCGCCGATGAACGAGAACCAGACGGTGCGCGCATCCAGGCGCGAGACCAGCCACAGGGCGATCAGCACCAGCACCCCGAACAATGCCAGCGCGTCATACGGCGAAATCTGGCGCGTGGCCAGCGGCCGGCCGCTGGTGCGTTTTACATGCGGGTCGATGTCGCGGTCGGCGAAGTCGTTGATGACGCAGCCGGCGGAGCGCATCACCACGGTGCCGGCGATGAATACCAGCAGCAGTTTCAGGGCCGGAATCTGCGGCCCGCCGGGCAAGGCGCGCGCGGCGATCCACAGCGCCCACAGCGTCGGCCACAGCAGCAGGCCGATGCCGATCGGGCGATTCAGCCGCGTGAGCAACATGTAAGCCCATGCCCGCCGCAGCAGCGGCGCCGCGGGCAAGCCATGGAAGCCCTCGTTAACCCACGCGGCCATATTCTTCGGCAGTTCCTATCCAGCGCAGCCGCAGCGGTGCGACCACGCCATTATTATCGCGCAGGAGTTGTTCCGCGACTTCCCGCACGCTGGGCAGGAGATCGGCGTCGCGGATCAGATCCGCGACCTTGAGCGCAGCCAGCCCGGTCTGGCGCGTGCCGAGCAGCTCGCCGGGGCCGCGCAGTTCCAGATCGCGGCGCGCGATTTCGAAGCCGTCGTTGGTGTCGCGCAGGGTGGCGAGGCGTTCCCTGGCCATTGGCGAGAGCGGTCCGTGGTACAGCAATACGCAAACGGACGCATGTGTGCCCCTTCCCACGCGGCCGCGCAACTGGTGCAGCTGCGCAAGGCCCAGGCGCTCGCCGTTTTCGATCACCATCAGGCTGGCATTGGACACATCGACACCGACCACGATCACGGTGGTGGCAACCAGCAGTTGCGTATGGCCGTTCCTGAA
>JAATEY010000163.1 GCA_015655465.1 Gammaproteobacteria bacterium
CCACAGCGACTCGATGGCCTGACTGTCCGGGCGGATCTTGTGATAGCGGCCGTTGCCTTCGCGCTCATGCAGCTCCAGGCGGTTGAGCGTGCTCTTGCCCGCCAGGGCTGCACAGTCGGAGCGGTGCGCGGTGAGCTTGCCGAGCAGCGGCGCCATGACCCGGTGATGGGCGCCGCATCCTGGCCTGAGGTTCCCTTCTCCTCGTGCGGCAATTAGTCGCACTCCCCAATGGGTCAACTGCTTCCCCTGCCGTGTCCACGCAACGACCTGGGATGGCTTCCGCAACATTGCGGCCTGCTTCTCCTCACTGCCTCGTTGAGCACTACGGCGATCCGCCGGGCTTCTTGGTCAGCTTCCGCTGCAGCGACCGGCGATGCACGCCGAGCAGGCGGGCGACCGCCGAGATGTTGCCATCCGTCGTGCACAGAGCCTGATGGATATGCTCCCGCTCGACCCTGCCGAGCGGGAGCCGTTGGCGCGTCTCCAGCGCGAGGTCGGCCCACGATACTGCGGCTCACCACCGGGTTTTCGCCCGGCATCATGCTCGAAGAAGACCTGCGGCGCCGCAACCTCACCATCAACGCGATGGCCGAGGATGACGCGGGCCGGGTCTTCGACCCCTGCGGTGGCCAACAGGATCTCGCCGCGCGGCGCCTGCGGCACGTCTCGCGGAAATTCAACCCAGCAGTCCTGCCCGAGTCATGCTCCAGCCAAGTTCAGATGTCCACTGGCTGGCCAGGTACATGGTCACCGGCTACGACCACCTGTTGTTCCTCGCTGGCGTGGTGTTCTTCCTGTACCGGCTGGCGGTCCGGCCTCCCGATGTCACTGCGACAATTCGTCGCACACCCTACACCGTGGGATCGATGCTAGTCTGATACGCGGCCTATCTCGGATGAAGCGGTGTTGCGATGGTATTTCACGGTGTTCTTGGAATAGTGGCCCTATTGTTCGTTTCGAGCTCGCTGGCCGGCCCTTCAGTGACTGCCGGGCGAGAACTGTATGAAACAAACGGTTGCATCATTTGCCACGGACTGTACGGGAAAGGAGACGGAGGCGCGGCGAAGACGCTGCATGTGAAGCCGGCGGACTTGCGGGATGCGTCGCGATTCAAGAAGGGTTCCAGTGAGGCGGCAATTGCCAGGACACTGGCCGAAGGCATCGCGGTCGACCATTACTGGCCTGAGCTGAAGGCCACACATCACTACCTGGCCATGCCAAAGTTCGATCATCTGACCAAGACCGAGCGCCGGTCTCTCGCGCTGTACATCCTCTCATTGGGCAAGGCAAACAAGTGACGGAGGATTCCATCATGACGACCAGAGTGCGGAATATGGGCCTGGGAGCAATTGCGTTGCTGGGGGCTTGCGGGATGTGTTGCGCGGCACTTGCCGCGGACAATCCCAATGTCGTCGTGCACGACGCGTGGGTTCGAATGCCGGCGGCGTCGAGGACGGATACGGCCGCCTACATGGTGATCGAGAACAAGGGCACCACTGCCCGGACCGTCGTCTCGGCCAGCTCGAAGGACGCCGCGAAAGTCGAGCTGCATGAAATGAAGATGGTGAGTCCCGGAAAGGCGGATGCGAAGGATGGGATGTCCAATATGGCGACGGGCCACGATGGTATGCCCGGAATGTCACAAGGCGCGGAGAAGGGGAAGGAACCGGGCGGCCAGATGATGACGATGATGCCCGTGGCCAGGATCGGCCTTCCAGCGAAGGGTCGAGCCACCCTCGCACCCAATGGCTATCACGTGATGATGTTCGGACTGAAGTCGAAGCTCTCCGAAGGCACCAAGGTCAGCATTACATTCACGCTGGATGACGGGTCCACGGTGCCGGTCACGGCAAGCGTGCGGCGTTCGCAGTAGCTACAAGAGTTTCGGGGGCACAGCCATGCGCGTAATCATTCTGGGGCTGGTGGCACTGGTTTGTCTTGGTTGCCAACGTGCGGAACTGCCTGTCCTGTCAACCGGCGGCGACTTCGCGCTTACCGACCACGACAGCCACCCGTTCCAGCTGTCTTCCTTGCGCGGCAAGGCGGTACTGATTTTCTTCGGCTACGCAACGTGTCCGGACGCCTGCCCCACGACTCTATCGAAACTCTCTGCTGTCTACAAGAAACTGGGGAAAGATGCGGCGAGGGTCAAGACGCTTTACATCTCGGTTGATCCTCAGCGGGATACGCCTCAGGTCCTCAAGGAGGATCTATCCTATTTCCGGATTGACGCGCTGGGGCTCACCGGAACGAAAGCCGAGCTGGACAAGGTTGTGGCGCAATACGGCGCTTCCTATGAAATCATACCGACGCCGGAGTCCGAAGCGAAGTACACCGTTGCACACAGCACCACGCTTTACGCATTGGACCCGGTCGGCAAGACACGGATACTTTTTTCCTATGACGCGAGCGTGGACGAGATCACGGCGGGCCTGAGGAAGATTCTGGCGTCCGGTTCGTGACAAAGGATCGTGCGCGCGTTGCTGCCGCGGAATGCGCCACGTTCGGCGAGGCTCAGCCTTCACCGTGGTGCCGCTCGACCGTCGACCCAGAAATGGCGCAGCCTCAGCGCCGCCAGCCACGCGGGGCCCTCCTGCCGTGAGGTTCTCTCGAGCCACAAGGATCTGGCGCACCAGCTCGTTGCCCTGGAGAACAAGTACGACAGGCAGTCCAAGGTCGTGTTCGACGCCATAGGCAAACTGCCGAACCAGGACGGTGATTGTTCGATTTCCCTTGCCCGGAAGCCGACATTCGCGACCGTCAGCTTCGGGTCAAACCCGGAAATCAGACCGCAACAAACGTTTCAAGCCTGGTGGCCCTGGTGTCAAATGTGGCTGTGGCACTGCAACCAAGTCGGACACTATGGGCGCCGATGAGGCAGTCCGCGAAGTCCGCAGGTGAGTCCTTCCACATGTACAGGGCCGTTTCGACGCCAGGCTCGTCACTCTCATGAGAACGACACCGTCAGGCATTAGCGTAAAGGTCATGCGGTCGCCGGCTTTCATGGCGAGGCTGTCCCGAATTGACTTGGGAATTGTTGTCTGCCCCTTGCTCGTGAGCGTAGCGTCAGTATTCATCATTGACTCCTTGATCCTTGCAAATACGATACTGGTAAGGACACTGTCGGCTTGCAACGGTTCTGGTGAACCCCGGAAGGCAGGCGCCAATGTCGAGCACCACCCCCAAGCCCGGCCGCCAATGCCATGTCGGTGCAGGCGATGAAGCCGGCCATGACTGACCACTGCCATCATGCGCATACGTTGCGCATGATGGAGGCGGCTCAGACGCTAGGCCGCCGCACGCTCGATACGCCGGTCAGGCACCAGCCAGATCAGCGCCACCAGCACATACAACACTGCCGAGATCCACGGGGAAACCAGCACCGCGGCGATGGCGATGATGTAGATCAGCGGCGACAGCTTGCCCTTGAGATCCCTGCCAATCGCCTTGCGCAGCAGGGACTCCGCGCCTTCATGGCGGATGATCTGCTGCTGCAGCATCCAGTAAGCGATGGCAGCCATCAGCAGCACCACGCCGTACATGGCCATGGGCAGTGCGGCGAAATGATTTTCGCCTGCCCAGCCGGTGACGAAGGGCAGCAGCGACAGCCAGAACAGCAGGTGCAGGTTGGCCCACATCACTCCACCGCTGATGTGCCGCGTGGCATGCAGCATGTGATGGTGGTTGTTCCAGTAGATGCCCACGTAGAGAAAGCTCAGTGCATAGCTGAAGAACACGGGCACCAGCGGCGCGAGGGAATCAATGGTGTTGCCATGAGGAACTTTCAGTTCCAGCACCATGATGGTGATGACGATGGCCAGCACGCCGTCACTGAATGCTTCAAGGCGGGTCTTGCCGATGATCGTTACGGGGTCGTTCATGCCATTTCCGGAAGTTACGCGGCATATACTGGCGTGCAGGCGAACCACACGCAACCAAAGGGGGATTCATGCGCAGCCTTGCAATGTTGGCAATTCTCGCGCTGGCCGCAGGCGCAGCAGCGGCGCAGGTATCCGGGCCACCGGTCAATGTCACCACTACGCCCGCAGGCAAGTCATTGGCAAAGCTGCCACGCGCCGCCGACCAGCTGGCGCTGCTGAAGAGCAACGATCCGAAGCTCGCGCGCAACAAGAAACACGTATTCGATTTCTGGCGCATCGTCTACGAAGCCGGGCACATGGAACGCGCCGCGGAGTTCATGGCGCCCGAATACATACAGCACAATCCGAATGTGGAGTCGGGGCGCGATGCCTTCGTCCGCACCATGAGCGCCGCGCGCCCGACGCGGCCCGTGCAGGCAGTGTCGAACTTTCCCATCATCGCGATCGTTGCCGAGCGCGACATGGTGCTGGTGATGTGGGCGCGCAAGGTGCGTGACCGCGAACATCCGGAACTGATCTACGAGATGACCTGGACCGATGCCTTCCGCATCGACGAAAAGTCGGGGCTGATCGCCGAACACTGGGATTCTTCCGAGCGCTGGGATTCCAGTGGCCGTCCGCCGGGCGCGGAGTTTTTTCCATGAGCAGTTTCGGGCGGCGGGGTGGAAACACCACGAGCCGCCGCCAGCTGCTGGCGGGCGTCACGGCTGTCGCCGCCGCTGCGAGCCTGTCGCGTGAGCTCTTCGCCGCCGCAGCAGTGAACGAACCGGTGGTCGAAACCACCTCCGGCAAGGTGCGCGGCCAGCGGGGCGTGGCGGGCGGCTACAAATTCTTCTGTGTGCCCTACGGCGCATCCACCGCGGGCGAGGGGCGCTTCATGCCACCCAGACCACCGGCGCCGTGGGCCGACATTCGCGAAGTGCCGAAACAGGCCATCATCGCGCCACAGCTTGATCCCGCGGCCAAGGCAGCGGAACCCGGCTCACGGCGGGCGGCAGTGTCCGGCATTGGCAGCGAAGCGGGCAGCATCGAGAGCGAGGATTGCCTCAATGTCACGGTGTATACACCGGGTACGGACAGCGCGCGTCGACCGGTGATGGTATGGCTGCATGGCGGCGGTTACTCGGCGGGCTCGGGCTCCAACCCCATGTACGAAGGCTCGTCGCTGGCCGTGCATGGAGATGTGGTGGTGGTGAATGTGAACCATCGGCTCAACGTGCTGGGCTATGCGCATCTGCCGGAGAGCGGCATGGAGGTCGATGCTTCGGGCAATGTGGGCATCCTCGACATCGAGCTTGCCCAGCGCTGGGTGAAGGAATACCTCGATCGCTGCGGTGGCGATGCCAAGCGCGTGCGGATCTTCGGGCAATCCAGTGGTGGCGGCAAAGCGGCGGCGCTGCTGTCGATGCCATCGGCGCGCGGATTGTTCCATCGCGCCGCGCTGCAGAGCGGTGCGCAACGGCAGCTGCGCCAGATCGAATCGGCCGTGGGCGCCAGCGAACGGTTGCTGAAGATACTGAACCTGACGGCGAAGCAGGCACGCGAACTGCAGCGCCTGCCGCTGGCGCAGCTGATGGCGGCACGCTTCGAGCTGGGCCGCAGGGCCTCGCTGCCGAATGCGCCGAACAGCTTCGAACCGGTGTTCGACGGCAGGCTGGTGACCCGCCAGCCATTCGATCCGGTGGCCAGTCCGCTGAATGCCGATGTGCCGCTGATCGTGGGCTGTACCAGCACCGAGAACACGGTGTTCATGATGGGCGATGAGGCAGCCTTCAGGCTGGACATCACCGGCCTGCGGCAGCGCATGCGCACCTTGATCGGTGAGAGTGCGGGCGATGCAGCGGTGGATCTGTATGTGACGCTCAAGCCACTGGCAGCGCCGTCGCAGCTCTATTTCGAGATGCTGTCGGACCGCACGCGGCGGCAGTCGATCCTGATCGCGGAGATGAAGGCCGCGCAGAACGAGGCAAAAGCCTATCTGTACCAGCTGATGTGGAATACGCCGGTGATGGACGGCCTGCTGCGTTCGCCGCATTCGCTGGATCTGCCGCTGGTGTTCGACATCGCCATGGGTGAGCGCTGGAAGCCCTACACCGGCGCGGTGCCCGCGGCGGATCGGGTGGCAAAGGCGATGAGCGCCGCCTGGGCGGAGTTCGCGCGCACTGGCGACCCGGGCACCGGTGCATTGCAGTGGCCCGATTATTCGCTGCGGAGACGCGATGTGATGCTGTTCGACGAGGACAGCACGCACGCGACGGATGCCTTCCGCGAGACGCGGCAGTTCTGGGACGACGTGGCGAACGGCTCGATCTAGGAACACTCGCTGCCGCGTCAGCAGGTGATTGACGGATGGGCATGACTAGCGTTGGCCCCTGCTACTACTTCTATACTTGAGACGATATGACAAATGCGCAGGATTGCGCGCGAGTCACGCTTCAATACAGAAGGGGGATGCATGTCGATTCCAGTCCGATCGCTGGTGGCGCGCGCCGTCGCGCTGTGTATTGCCTCGTCGCTGATGCAGCAGGCAGCATCTGCCGCTGAAGCGACTGCCGAATTGCCGGAAATCGTCGTTACCGCGCAGAAGCGCGAACAGAACGTGCAGGACGTTCCGATCGCGATCTCCGCCTACTCCGGCGAGAAGCTGCAGGAGAAGGGCCTGGGAGATCTGCGCGCGCTGACCAACCTGACTCCGAACGTCAATCTGGATGCAGGGTCGCCGTTCTCGGGCGATACCTCGGTGCTCTCGGCTTCGATCCGCGGCATCGGCCAGGACGATTTTGCGTTCAACCTCGATCCGGGGGTGGGCGTCTATCTCGACGGCGTGTATCTCGCGCGCACCATCGGTGCCAACCAGAACCTGCTCGACGTGGACCGTATCGAGATCCTCAAGGGTCCGCAGGGCACACTGTTCGGTCGCAACACCATCGGCGGCGCGATCAACATCGTGACGCATACGCCGGGCAAGGAACGGCGCATCATCGCCACCGCGACAGCCGGCACGTTCAATCGCCGCGATCTCGCGTTCACGGCCGATCTGCCCGTCAGCGACAGCCTCCTCACGTCGATCTCCGTTTCCTCGCAACTGCGCGACGGGTACCAGAAGGTCATTCCCTATCCCACCAGCACGCCGCTGGGCAGTACGCCCTTCGTCGTCGATGGGCAGACGGATTTCCCGAAACCTGCCTATGACACCGCGTCGGCAAACGGCGGGCAGAACCTCAAGGTGGTCCGCGGCAAGGCGCTGTGGCATGCCTCGGAGGCGGTGGATGTGACTTTCTCCGCCGACTGGTCCAGGCAGGATCAATCTGCCTATCCCACGACGGTGCTGAGTGTCTCGACACCGGGTACGGGGGCGGGCGGCCGGCCGGTGGCCACCGACACCTTCCCCGGCCCCACCTTCGGGTTCATGGGCGCGCTCTACAATTACTGCATCGGCACGCCGGCAGCGACGCTCAACAATCATCCGGATTTCGGTCCCCTGTTCAACACGTCCTACGGTCTGTGCAGCCCGCGTGGCCGGGGCCTCGGACTTGCCGCAGGCGGTGCGGCACTGGGCGGCGTCGGCTATGTGGCAGGCCCTGGCGGCAACAACCTGCTGACCTCGCAGCCGCGAATCTACTGGAACTTCGCCAACACGCAGACCGGCGATATCGATACCACTTACGCCAGCGGCCCCAGCTTTGCCAAGTACGATTCCAAGGGCACGTCGGCGACTGTCGACTGGTCGCTGCCGAATGGCGTGGCACTGAAGTCGATTACCGGCGTGCGCCGGATCGACTGGCGCGTGGGCGTCGATCTCGACGGCACGCCGGAGACTATCCAGGAGGTTACGGACCACCAGCGCCAGAAGCAGTTCTCGCAGGAATTCCAGTTCACCGGCAAGGCGCTTCAAGACCGCCTCGACTGGGCCGCGGGCCTTTACTACTTCCAGGAGAAGGGCTTCGTGCACGACTTCGTGCCCTTTGGCGGCGCGCTGTACATCTACGACGTGGCCAACGATGTCGATACCAGGTCCTATGCGGCGTTCATGCATGTGGACTACCGCATCACGGACCAGTGGGGCGTGACGCTAGGTGCCCGCTACTCGAAGGACGACAAGAAGTTCGAGGGCGGCCAGGCCGATCTTACCGGCTACGCGTACAAGTCATCGGGATGCAATACGCCGACGGGCCCTGACATGGCCTGCTGGGCGGCGTTCGTGTCGACGCCCGGATCGCCCGGTTTCGGCCTTGCGCCGTTCCCCGATCCGACCAACCCGTACCGCTACTTCCCGCCCGGCACGCAGAGCCAGAAGTACAACGTGTTCACGCCGACGGCCGGTGTGCAGTTCCATGCCACCGATGACGTGATGCTGTACACCAGCTTTTCGAAGGGCTTCAAGGCCGGTGGCTGGACCACGCGCCTGTCGAATCCACTCGCGAACATCAATGACGCGGCATTCGGTCCGGAGAAGGCCCGCACCATCGAGCTGGGCATCAAGTCGCAGTTCTTCAACCGGCACCTGCAGGTCAATTCGGCGGTGTTCGATACCAGGTACACGGGCATCCAGCTGAACATCCAGGAAGCCGCCTCGCCGGTGCTGCACAACGCGGGCGATGCCAGGCTGAAGGGCGCCGAGCTGGAACTGCAGGCGCTGACGGACGGCGGCTTCTCGGTGAACTTCACGGCCGGCTACATCGACGCCAGCTATTCCTCGGTGAGCGCGTCGGCGGCATCGCAGGGCATCACGGTGGACAACAAGATCCCGAAGACACCGAAGTACAAGCTCAGCATCGGGCCGCAGTACGACTTCATGCTGTCGAATGCCGGCAGGTTCCGCGTGGCGCTCGACTGGACGCGTTCGGCCAGCATGTACAACGATGCACCCAACCTGCCGCAGCTGTTCCGGCCGGCGGTCAGCAATCTCAACGTCGCGCTGCACTATTTTTCTGCGGACGAGAAATACCAGCTGTCGGTGGGCGGGACGAACCTGGGCGACAAGCGCTATATAACAGTCGGCTCGGCCAATGGCGCGGAGGGTGAGATTGTCGGTACCTACAGCCGTCCGCGCGAGTGGTACACAACGCTGCGCGTCAACTTCGACTGACTGCGACAACATGTACGCCCGCGCAGCGGGTACAAGGGCCCGGGTGGACAGCCGCCCGGGCCTTTTTCATGTCATGGCACGGCGCTACTTCAGCGTCGCGCTGTCCAGGTTCAGCTTCTTGATGCCGACCTGTTCCAGCTGCGGGAATTTTGCCTTGAGCGTTGCGCCAAATACTTTTGCATCACCGACCACGACCAGCGAGGCCGTGGCTGGATCGAAGTGCGCCCTGGCTGCTGCAGCGGCCTGTTCAGGAGTGACCGCTGCAACGTCCGCCGCATAGGTCTGCAGCTTCGACAGCGGCAGGCCGAACTGGGCCAGCGCAGAAAGCTGGCTGGCCAGGCCACCGGTGGTCTCCACCTCGCGTCCGAAGGCGCCGATCAGCACCGCCTTGCGGCTGCCCAGTTCCTCCGCGGGAATGGTCACCGTGCCGAGCGTGCCGAGTTCCGCGGACATCAACTCCACCACCTGCGGCACGGCATCATTGCGCGTCTGCGCGGCTGCGATGATCGGTGCGCCCTGCTTGCGCGCGGCAATGCGCGAACTGGCGCCGTAGGAAAGCCCGCGCTTGATGCGGATCTCTTCGTTGAGGCGCGCCGAGTAGCCGCCGCCCAGCACGTCGTTGGCTACCAGCGTCGCAAAGTAATCATCGGTGCTGCGGGACGGGCCCACGTGACCCATCAGTACCGCCGCCTGGCCGATCTTCGGAATATCGATGACCAGCGGCTGCTTCGCAGCAACAGCCGCTACAGCGGCGGCGGGAGCCGGCAAGGCTTCAGCCGGCTTCTTCCATGCACCCAGTGCCTCCTGCGCCAGCGCAAAGCCAGCGTCCGGCGTGATGTCGCCGGTGATGACCAGGATGGCATTGTCCGGCCGCCACCATTTGCCGTGGAAGCCCGCAGCGTCCTCGCGGGTCAACGCACCGATGGAGCGTGGTGATGGAATCTTGCCGTAAGCACCGTCGCCGAACAGCCGGCGCGCCATGGCATAGCGGGCAACCGTGGATGGCTGCTGCAGCGACACGATCAGGTTGTCGAGAGTCTCGCGGCGCGCACGTTCCAGTTCTTCTGCAGCGAAGGCCGGGTTCTGCACCACATCGGCCAGCACGGCGAACACTTCGCGGGTCTTGTCGGCGCGGGTGACCAGCGACACGCTGGAGGCGTCGACATCGGCAGCCGCGCCAAGTGATGCGCCGAGACTTTCGACCTGGCGCGAGATCTCGGTGGCCGAGCGCGTGGCCGTGCCGCGCGTGGTGAGGTCGGCAGTCATCGCGGCAAGACCCGCACGCTGCGCAGGATCGAGTGCGCCGCCTGCGGAAATGCGCAGATCGGCCGCCACCAGCGGCAGTCCGGGCCGGTTCGCGACGATGACGCGCAGACCATTGGCCAGCGTCTTTTCCGAGACGGCGGGCACCCTGGCCGCGATGGCCGGCGCGGGTGCCGGTGGCAATGCGCGCTTGCTGGCAGGCGCCAGTGCAAAAACCGGAATCTCCGCTGCCGGTATATCGATCTTCACCGTCTGGATGGTCTTCGAATCCGCAATGGTGTCGCCCTGTGTGCCGGGGGCTTCGGGCAGATAACGGATGGTCACGGCGCGGGTGTCGTCCATGATGGACTTCGCGACGCGCTGCACGTCGGCGGCCGTGACCTGCTGCAGCTGTGCCAGGATCTTGTCGAATGCCGCCGGATCGCCATACAGCACCACCGAGCGCGCGAGTTCGTCGGCGCGGCCCTCCGAGGTTTCCCGCGAGCGCAGCGCATCGGTGATCAGCTCGTTGCGGGCTTCCTCGAGTTCCGCCTCGGTGACCGGCGCATCCTTGATCTTCGCGATCTCGGCCTGCAGCGACTTCAGCCCATCGTCGGCCGACTTGCCTTCCGACAGGATGGCCAGCAGCGTGTACATGCTGGCCTGCTGCCGCACGTCGAACTGCGAGCTGGCCTCTGCCGCCAGCTTCTGTTCGTAGACCAGCGACTGGTACAGCCGCGACGACTGGCCGCGCTGCAGGATCGCATCGAGCAGCATGAATGCCGCAATGTCGGGGCTGTTCGAGGCCGGCGAAGGCCAGCTGATGGTCACTGCCGGCAAGGGCACGTTGGGAGCATAGGTCGTCAGCGATTTTGGCGCGGTGCGCTGCGGTTCCACTGCGGTGACGCGGGGAATGGCGCGCTTGGGCGAGCCCAGGCCAGCGAAATACCTGTCCACCCAGGCATCGAGCTGCTTCTGCTCGAAGTTGCCGGCAATCACGAGCACGGCGTTGTCCGGCCGGTAGTAGGCGGCGTGAAACGCCTTCACATCTTCCAGCGTCGCCATATCGAGATCGGCGATCGAACCGATGGTCGGGCGACCGTAGGGATGCACGTCGAAGTTGGCCTGCGAGAGGAACAGATAGAACAGCCGGCCATAAGGCTGGCTGAGAACCGACTGACGCAGCTCCTCCTGCACCACCGCGCGCTCGGACCTGAAGTTGGCGTCGTCGACGACCAGCGAGCCCATGCGCTCGGCTTCGGCCCACAGCACGCGCTCCAGGTGATTCGCCGGCACGGTCTCGTGGTATTCGGTGTAGTCGTCCGAGGTCGAGGCGTTGTTGACGCCGCCGACATCCTCGGTCAGGCGGTCGAGGGTTTCCGGCGGCATGTTGGTGGTGGACTTGAACATCAGGTGTTCGAACAGATGCGCGAAGCCCGAGCGCCCGGCCGGATCGTTCCTGGAACCCACGTCGTACCACACGGCTACCGACACGCTGGCCGTGTTGGCATCCGGCAGCGCGTAGACCTTCAGGCCATTGCCCAACGTGCGAATGTTGGGCTGCAGCTTCGGTATGGTGAGGGTGCCCATGGCAGTGGTGGGGGACTTCGTTCCCGGCTGGCAGGCGACCAGCGCCAGGGCGGTGGTGGTGGCGAGCAGCCAGGGACGAAGGCCGGCCATGGCTAGATCAGGTCCTTCACGCCGTCGCGCTCTTCGCGCAGTTCGACTTCCGAGAGGTCCATGCGCTTGCGGCTGAACTCATCCACCGACAGGCCCTGCACGATCGAATACTCGCCATTCTTCGTGGTTACCGGATACGAATAGATCACGTCTTCCTCGATGCCGTAGCTGCCATCCGAAGGAACGGCCATGCTGACCCAGTCGCCTTCGGCAGTGCCTGTTACCCAGGTGTGCACGTGATCGATGGCGGCTGCGGCCGCAGAAGCAGCCGACGAAGAACCACGCGCCTTGATGATCGCGGCGCCACGCTGCTGCACCTGTGGAATGAAGGTCGATTCGATCCACTGCTGGTCCACCAGCGACTTCGCAGGCTTGCCGCCAACGGTGGCATGCGAGAGGTCAGGGTACTGCGTCGATGAGTGGTTGCCCCAGATGGTGAGCTTGCGGATGTCGGTGGTGTGCGCGCCGGTTTTCCCGGCCAGCTGCGACAGCGCGCGGTTGTGATCCAGCCGTGTCATCGCGGTGAAGTTGCGCGGGTTCAGATCCTTCGCATTCGCGCGGGCGATCAGCGCATTGGTGTTGGCAGGGTTGCCCACCACCAGCACCTTGATGTTGCGATCGGCGACTTCGTTCATCGCCTTGCCCTGGGCAGAGAAGATCTGCGCATTCGCCAGCAGCAGGTCCTTGCGCTCCATGCCGGGGCCGCGTGGGCGAGCGCCGACCAGCAGTGCAACCTCGCTGTCCTTGAACGCGACCTTCGCGTCGTCGGTGGCCACGTACTTGTTCACCAGCGGAAAAGCGCAGTCGCTCAGTTCCATCACCAGGCCCTGCAGGGCTGGCAGCGTTGGTGTGATCTCGAGCAGATGCAGGTTGATCGGCTGGTCTGGTCCAAGCAGCTGCCCGGAGGCGACGCGGAAGGCGAGGGCATAGCCGATCTGGCCGGCGGCGCCGGTGATCGTGACGGTGACGGGCTTTTTCATCAAATCTCCAGAGGGTCGCGGCAGGGCCGGAATTCTAACCGGGGCAGGGGAATAACTTTCCTCGCGGATGGTGTTGACACTGAGCTAGTGATGTAGTTAGATACAACACCATAGGGGTGCGGATAGGCCGCCCCCGGAACCGGATCAACCAGGAGACAGGAAATGGAAAGTTTCAAGGAAAGCAACCAGCCGACATTCGTGCAGCGCGGTACGGCGCTGGGACTGGCGCTTGCCACCACCACCTTCATCGCAACCAGCGTCATTGCGGTGTTCACCGGCAATGCCCAGATGCTCGGCGCCACGCTGATCCAGGCAGCCGCCCCGCTGCGGGTGATCCTGGGTGGCTGAGTCGAAAAGCCTGATCTGGATCAATCAGGAAACAGTAGGCGCGAAAATGCTAGTAATAATGTCAGCACGGATACAACAGAAGTTTGCTGGGACGGATGTTTTCTCCAGCGCACTCTTCTGCCTGTGGCTTTCCACCGCTAGTCTCATGCCCTCGTTCTTCCTGGGACTGATGTGAATCCAATCGACGCCAACTGGGATGACTCCCAGCCCATCTACCGCCAGCTGCGCGACCGCGTGGTGGCGATGATGCTGGAAGGCGTCCTCAAGGAAGGCGAGGCCATTCCTTCGGTGCGTCAGGTCGCCACCGAATACCGGCTGAATCCGCTGACGGTGCTGAAGGCATACCAGCAGCTGGCGGACGAAGGGCTGGTGGAGAAGCGCCGCGGCCTGGGCATGTTCGTGGCGCCGGGAGCCAGCGCAGCACTCATGAAGGATGAGCGCGCGCGGTTTCTGGTCACCGACTGGCCGAAGATCCAGGCCACGATCCAGCGGCTCGGACTGTCGGTCGAGACCTTGTTGAGTTCTCAAATCGCGGAAGCGGCAACACCGCCGTTGCCGACGCGCACGGAGCGAAAGTAATGACGTCGATCATTGAAGCGCGCGGTCTGCGCAAGCAGTACCGCGGGGGCAAGCAGGCCGTGGCGGGCGTGGATTTTTCCGTCGCCCCTGGCCGCATTGTCGGTCTCATCGGCCGCAACGGTGCCGGCAAGACCACGGTGATCAAGTCGCTGCTGGGGCTGACGCCCTATGAGGGCTCGCTGACGGTGCTGGGGCGCAACCCCATGACCCAGCGCGACGAGCTGATGCGCGAGGTGTCGTTCATCGCCGATGTGGCGGTGCTGCCCAAATGGCTCAAGGTGAGGCATGCACTGGATTACGTGCAGGGCGTGCATCCGAACTTCAACCGCGAGCGGGCCGAGCAGTTCCTGGCCACCACCGATGTGAAGCTCACCCACAAAGTGCGCCAGCTGTCGAAAGGCATGGTGACGCAGCTGCACCTGGCGCTGGTGCTGGCCATCAAGGCGCGGCTGCTGGTCCTCGATGAGCCAACGCTGGGGCTCGACCTGCTGGTGCGCCGCCGTTTCTACGACACGCTGCTGAACGACTACATGGATGAGGAGCGGACCATTCTCGTGACCACCCACCAGGTGGAAGAGATCGAGAACCTGCTGACCGACGTGATGTTCATCGAGCAGGGCAAGATCGTGCTGGACACTCCGGTGGACCAGATCGGCGGGCGTTATGCGCAGCTGCTGGTCAAGGCGGAACAGCTCGAGGCCGCGCGGGCATTGAAGCCGTTCAGCGAACGGTCGGTGCTGGGGCGCACCGTGCTGTTCTACGAAAATGCGCAGCGTGAGCAGCTGGCGCGGCTCGGGGATCTGGGTACGCCGACCATCGCCGACCTGTTCGTTGCGAACATGCAGAAGGAGGCGGCATGAACCGCGTATTCCTGACGCTGATCCGGCGCGAGTTCTGGGAGAACAAGTCGCTGTGGATCGCGCCGCTGGCGATGGTCGGCCTGATCGTCGGTGGGGCGACTTTCTCACGAGACAGGTCAGGTTCCGGCAGCGGACTCAGCATCTCGCCGCCCACCGCGCCGCTCGCCGGCCACACGATGAATGCGATCTCGCTGCCGAACATCGCGGTCTTCCTGGGTGCCGTGGCGGGGCTGGCCGTGTTCGCCTACCTGCTGGACTGCCTGCTGGCCGAGCGCCGTGACCGCAGCATCCTGTTCTGGAAGTCATTGCCGGTGTCGGATGCGCAGACAGTGCTGTCAAAGCTTGTGGTGGCCATGCTGGTGGTGCCGCTGGGCGTGATCCTGCTGGCACTGCTGACCCAGCCGGTGGTCGCGCTGATCACCTGGCTGCGTTTCGAACTGCTGCGGCCATACATCGACTTCAGCCTGTTTGCCGCCTGGCCGCGCGCACTGGCACACCTCGGCGCGCTCTGGGCGTTCACGCTGCTGTGGTTTGCGCCGGTCGCCGTGTATCTGATGCTGGTCTCCGTGCTGGCGAAGCGCGCGCCGCTGGTCTACGCGGTGGGGCCGCCGCTGGTGCTGATAATGGGGGAGAAGCTGATACTCGACTCCACGCATGTCCTGGAATTCGTCGGCGAGCGGATCTTTCCCTGGCAATCCCGCCTGGTGCATCTGCTGGGACCGGACACTGCGCTTGCCTCCAACCCTGCGGCGCGCAGGATCATTGTCGAGCCGCATTGGTGGATACCGTTCCAGGACCTCAAACTGTGGGCAGGGCTCGCCGTGGCCGCCGGAATGCTGTACATCGTGGTACGTCTGCGGCAGTTTCGCGACGACACCTGACAGGTAATGGATGGCTTTCCTCGAAAGCCGGCGCGACGGCGAGCGACTCACACTGGCGCTGCAGGGCGAATGGCGTGCGGCGTTCATCACGCCGATCCTGGCCGAGATCCAGGCGCTGGATCTGGCCGGTGTGCGCGAGACGCAGATCGATGCAGCCACCGTGCAGCGCCTGGACCTGGCTGGCGCCTGGGTGCTCGATGACCTGACGCGGGAGCTCGCCGGCAGGTCCATCCCCGTGCAGTTCACGGGTGGCGAGCCGCAGGTGCTGCAGCTGGTCCGCAGCGCGCTGCTGGCCGATCCGGCGACCCGGCCAAGCGCGCTGCGCGAGAACACGCTCGACAATCCGGTGGAGCGCCTGGGCCGCACCGCGATGGAACGTCTTGCGGGCGTCCGCGACGGGCTCGCCTTCGTGGGCCGCGCTGCCGTGGTGTTCGGCCGCGCGTTCACCAGCTGGCGGCGGCTGCGACCGATCTCCGTGGTGCGGCATGTGTACGACACCGGCATCACGGCCATTCCCATCGTGTCGCTGATCGCGTTCCTGATCAGCGTGATCATCGCCTATCTTTCCGCCAGCCAGCTGCGCAACTATGGCGCCGACATCTATGTGGTGGACCTGATCACCGTCGGCGTGCTGCGCGAGCTGGCCGTGCTGCTCACGGCCATCATCGTGGCGGGACGTACCGGCAGTGCCTTCGCCGCCGAGATCGGCTCCATGAAGCTCAACGAGGAGATCGACGCACTCGACGCCACCGGTGTGGATGCCATGGAAGCCCTGGTGCTGCCGCGCATCCTGGGCCTGGTGATTGCGTTGCCGCTGCTCACCTTCATCGCCGACCTGATCGGTCTGGCGGGTGGCGCATTGCTGTGCCAGTATCTGCTCGACATGCCGCTGCAGCAGTTCCTGAGCCGCGCCAACGAAGCCATCGCGCCCACCACCTTCTGGGCAGGCATCATCAAGGCGCCGGTGTTTGCAGTGCTGATCGCGATGGCCGGTACGTATAGTGGCCTGCAGGTGCATGGGTCCGCACGCGAGCTGGGCCGCCTGACCACCGTGGCCGTGGTGCAGGCCATCTTCCTGGTGCTGCTGGCCGATGCGATGTTTGCGGTGTTCTACATGAAAATCGACTTCTGATGGCTGCTGCGCAGGACATGGCGGTCGAGGTGAAGGGTGTGGTGAACCGCTTCGGACGCCAGCTCGTGCATGATGGTCTCGACATGCAGGTGCGGCGTGGCGAGGTGTTCGGCATCCTCGGCGGATCCGGCAGCGGCAAATCGGTGCTGCTGCGGACGATCCTGGGTCTGCGCCGCCCGCAGGCAGGCGCCGTGCTGGTGGAAGGCGTCGACATGACGCAGCTCGGCGGCAAACCCTTGCGCCAGGCAAAGATGCGTTATGGGGTGACCTTCCAGCACGGCGCGCTGTTCTCGGCGCTGACCGTGCGCGAGAACATCCAGCTCCCCATGGTTGAACATCTGCGCCTGCCGCGCGACGCGATGGATGAGCTGGCGCGGCTGAAGCTGCGCCTGGTGGGCCTGCCGGAGGACGCTGCGGGCAAGTATCCGTCGCAGCTGTCCGGCGGCATGGTCAAGCGCGCGGCGCTGGCACGCGCGCTGGCGCTGGATCCGCAGCTGCTGTTCCTGGATGAGCCGACCTCGGGGCTCGATCCGATAAGCGCCGCCGCCTTCGACGACCTGATAGCCTATCTGCAGCACGAGCTGCAGCTGACGGTGGTGATGATTACCCATGACCTCGACACGATCTTCCGCATCTGTGGGCGCGTCGGCGTGATCGTGGACCGGCACATGGTGCAGGACACGCGCGAGCGCATCGTCGAAAATCCGCATCCGTGGATCCAGGCGTATTTCCACGGCACGCGGGCGGCCCGCTTCGGGGCCGAAGGAGCCCCTGCGCATGGAGCGTGAAGCCAACTACTCGGCCGTGGGGGCGTTCGTCATCCTGGTGGTGGTCATGGTGGGCCTCTTTGTCTACTGGTATTCGGAAGGCCGTGACCGGCACAGCTACAAGCCGCATGAGATCTATTTCGTGGGCAGCGTCACCGGGCTGTCTGAAGGTGGCTCGGTGCGCTACATGGGCGTGGAAGTCGGCAAGGTGCGCCGCATCCAGCTCGACAGCCGCAGCGCCGAGCGCGTGCAGGTGATTGCGGACATCGATGAGGCCGCGCCCATCTCCGACAAGACCACGGCCGAGCTGTCACTGCTCGGCATTACCGGCCTGCTGTATATCGACCTGCGCCAGAACACCAAGGGAAAGGAAATACTGCCGCCGGTTCCCAGCGAGCGCTATCCCGTCATCAACACGATGCGCTCGACCTTCGACACCTTCCTCGACAGCCTGCCGGAGATCGCCGCCAGCGCCGCAGAGCTGACGGAGCGCGCACAGCTGATTTTCTCGACGGAAAATACTGCTGCGCTGGCCGATATGGTGAAAAACCTGCATGAAGCCAGCCGCAGTCTGCCGGGCACGATGCGGCGCATCGACACACTGCTGGGCGATCTGCAGAGCACCAGCCAGGAAGCGCGCAAGCTTGCGGCCAACCTGCAGGGCACTGCCAATGACATCTCGCCGCAGATTCGCCAGCTGGGCGAGCGTCTGACTGCGACGGCCGAGAATCTCGAACAGGCCAGTGCCGGCATCACCGGCTTCGTGGCGGAGAACCGTGCCAGCGTCGCCGAGTTCACGCATGACGGCCTGCCGCTGCTGCAGCGCACGCTGGAAGAGGCGCGCAGTGCCGCGGAAGCTTTCCGCGAGCTGTCGCGCAGCCTGAAGAGCGATCCGTCGCAGCTGCTCTATCAGCGGTCAACGGGTGGCGTAGAGGTGCCGAGATGAAACTGAATCGCCAGCGGCTGGTTTGCGCACTGACCAGCGTCGCGCTGCTCGCCGGTTGCAGCGGCCTGCGCAGCGATGCGGGCGCCGATCGCGTCTACGTGTTGCATGCTGCGCCTGTCGCCGCCACCGGTGAGCCGGTTGCGGCGGTGCTGTCGGTGCCGCGGCCGGTGGTGCACCCCGGGCTCGACACCGACCGCATTGCATTGCTGCGTGCCGGCAACGAGCTGGACTACTACGCCGCCAGCCGCTTCGGTGAGCCGCTGCCGAAGGTGCTGTCGGCACTGGCGCTGCAATCACTGGGGGGTGCCGATGGATTCGCAACCACGGTCAGCACCGATCGTGCGGCCCTGCCCAGCGATTTCGAACTGTTGCTGACCGCACGGCGCTTCGAGGCCGAGTACGTGGCAGGTACGGCGCTGCCCAGCATGCAGGTCGCCATCGATTGCCTGCTGGTAACCGGCGCACCGCGGCGCGTGCTGGGTCATTGCGATGGCGCGGCCACCGAACCCGTGGTGGCCGATCGCATGAGCGAAATCGTGCTTGCGCTGGAGCGCGCAGTGCAACGCGCCCTCGCCGATGTGCGGGTGAAAGCCGTCGCGCTGGCACGCGCGGCACCAGGCAAGTAGATCTAGAAGGTCGAAAACCCGCTGGCTTCCATGAAGCGGTACAGCCAGTACCGGCCGGTGCCGGGTTCCGCATAGACATCGGCATCGGCGCTGTAGTCCGTGCCGCCGGGTTGATTGGTCCACAGCATCTCGAACCAGCCCGCGACATCGGTGGCGAGCCGGCTCGCGGCAGGCGTGTCGACGATGACATCGGCTTCGAGGTTGTAGTCATCCAGGTTGCGGCGCGTGAAGTTTGCCGAGCCCAGCATCAGCCACAGCCGGTCGCCGCTGCGCACCGCGGTCAGCTTGACGTGAAACTGCTCGCCGTGGGTGCGGAACCAGCGCAGCCGGATGGCGCCATCGCTGGCTGCGATCAGCTCTGCTGCCACCTGGCGATTGGGAATGCCGGATTTCTCGAAGCCGAAGGCGTCCTTGTTCGGATCCAGCAGCACGCGCAGCGCCGCGCCGCGCCTGGCTGCGCGCAGCAGTGCCTCGATCACGGGCCGATCGGACAGATAGAACATCGCGATGTCGATGGCATCGCCGGCGCCGGTGGCGGCAAGCCTCTGCAGCAGCTGTTCGTGGATCGCGCCTTCGGTGACTATGGCGGCACGGGTGGTGGCTGCGGCCGATATCGTCCCGGCGCCCGGCTGCGCTGCGACGGCGAACTGCTGGTACGCAGTGTTGGGCAAGCCGGAGAAACTGGCGATGGCGAGCTCGCTGGTCAGCAAGGGACGCAGTGCCTCGCCTTCGAGCCGCAGCGCGACATTCGAATGCGCGCTGCTGGCGTCATGCGGGTTGCCGGAAGAGACGATGCCGCGCAGCACACCGCTGGAGGTGGCGGTGATGGCCACCTTGCGGTGATCGGCCTTGAACTGCGGGATGCGCAGCAGCGCGCCCAGTGATACCTCGGGGCCGGCGGCATCCAGCTGGTTCGACCAGCTGCCCTTTGCGCCGGGTTTGAGCCACCAGCCGGCCAGCAGTCGCCAGGTGGTGCTGTAGACCGGATTCGAATCACGCAGCGGATCGAGCTGCGTCACCACGACGTTCACACCGAGCTGCTCGAGTTCCGCGAGGAATCCAGGCGCCGTGCCGCGGTAGTAGTCGTTGATCGGGTCGACCAGCACCAGGATTGGCAGCTGTGGCTGGCGCAGCCGCAGTTCGCGCAGGGCAGCGGCCAGTTCGCCGGCAACCGGATGCAGGCCGCGTTCGTAGCGCATGGGCCCGGCCGGCCCGCCCTGGCCATTGAAGAGAAAGTAGTCGAGCACCAGGAACTGCTGCGCATTGCGCACCAGCTCGAGCGTCGCCGCATGAATGGACTGGCGGGAAGCCAGCGCGCCATAGTGGTCGGCGGCGGTGACATCGGTGAGCAGCTGCAGCGATTCCACGGCTACCGGCACCAGCTGGCCCGTGACATGCGTGCCCGGCGGCAGCGGCTTGCTGGCATGCCAGATGGCAGTGCCGGTCCAGATGCCCGCCAGCGCCAGCAGGACAAGCCACTTGCCAGCACGCTTGCGGGGAGAGGTCATGTGCCGCTGCGGTGGTATTGCAGCGCTATACCCTGCTGAATTCATCCACGGCGTCGGTCCGCGCGAAGCAGGCGAACGGCGACCGGCCGGTGCTCGTTTGCTGCGCAACCAGCGAGCCGAGGATTTCCGCCGCGCAGGGCGCGCCGAACAACTGGCCCTGTGCATAGTCGCAGCCGGCCGAGCGCAGGAATTCCAGCTGCGCAACGGTTTCGACACCTTCGGCCACGACATGCATGCCGAGGCTGTGGCCCATCTCGATGATGGTGCGCACGATGGTGGCGTCGTTGCGATCGGTGGTGGCATCGCGCACGAACGACTGGTCGATCTTCAGCGTGCCGATCGGAAACTGCTGCAGTGCCGACAGCGACGAGTCACCGGTGCCGAAATCGTCGATGGACAGGTGCA
>JAATEY010000208.1 GCA_015655465.1 Gammaproteobacteria bacterium
CAGTCCGGCGCGCGCAACGCCACGTCGCCGACTCGCTGGCAACACTGCGCTTCGAGCTGAGCACACGGTTACTGGCTCAGCTGCCGCGCTGCCCGTGCTGCGGAAGAAACGCAAAACTACTTTTATGACACAGTAAGAATAGCGAGCCACTTCTCCATCAGCAGTTGATTTGCCACATCTGCTTGCTGGGTCGACTCCACGAAATTCTTCTTCCCGAGACGACTGAGATACAGGGCGATCGGCAGCAGCGCCAACGTGGAGATCAGGTTCTTGTCGCTAAAGCCGAACCTGCTGATCAGACGAATCGTCGTGCGAATGTTAGTTTTGATGAGTTCCCAGTTGTCCTCGATTTTCTCCAGATTCGGCTTGGTGAAATTCTTAACTTTGTACTGAATTGGAAGACCAGGGGTCAGATATAGAGCGCTCTTGAGCACAAAGTCTTTGCCGAGTCTGTAACCGGCTCCGATGGCGTTAATCTCGTCCGTAAAATCATGGATTTCGTCGCGTGCGCTGAGATTCTTCCATTTTGCCGTGGCTGTCGAGAGCAGGATGTCGCTGTACTCTAGCTTTTTTCCTCCCGTGTTCGCGCGAATGAAGACTTCAACGACCTTGTTATAGTCATCCGACCGCTCTTCGAAAAAATTGATCAGCCGCTCGGTGAACAATCGATTATGGAGTTCCTCAAGCAGCTCAACGGCATTATCGACGAGCAGCTGGTCATGACCGGTGAGCCGATCGCGAATGTGCCTTCTGGCCTGACCAGCTGATTGGAAATTCAGAATATCCCCCACAAGGTACCAATATTGCGGGTTCGAGCTTTTCGGGTTGGAAGTGGCACTTTCGCGAAACGCGAATTCGTACGTTAGTTCCTCCGGGTCGTCGCTGCGCTCCGGCTTCTTGAATAGGTTGAGATAGAGGCGTGTTTTTTTCCAGTTGTAATAGAAGAACCGATACGAGCCCTTGAGCCCGAGGTAGAGCGATGTCAGCCGCTGCTGTCCGTCCAGAACAAGGTAAATGTCCTGATTGATCCCGGCCACGTTGGCTTCTTCATTGTGAGGATTGTCCCGATCGAAATCGCTGAAAAACTTGTACGCGGTCCATAGGGCTTTCTTTTCTTCGCGTATCTTCCAGAAAAGAAATGATCCGATCGGGTAGTTACCCATAATCGAATCGAACAGCTTCTCGATGCCGTCTGTGTCCCAAACGTATTCGCGCTGGATCGCTGGCAAGAATGTCGTTCGATTGATGTAGTCAAGAACGATCTCTGTGATTGTCTTTGGAATGTAGTTCACGACGTCCCCGTAGTGTCATGCGTTTTCGAAGCCAATGTGCCCCGCGTGTTCTTACGCTCGGTAGAGCCGGGCCATACTCATTGGAGTCTACATGCCGCGCTGTACCCTATGTGTCAGGTTCTAGGCACATTTCCGTTTTCGCATGTTCATGGGAAAGAGTCGGTGACGCTAGACCATCGCGACACGCAGGTACTTGTGTCAGGAAAGGTGAGGCTGGGCAGCGCCGGTTCAGTCCGAATTCGAAGTAGCTCGCTCGCTTGTCTATCCCGGTGTGCCAGCAGACCAGCACTTTGTCAGGCGCTGTCCATGCCGTGCATCACCTCAGTGCTCGCAGGAAACTCGGTGGGCCCGTGAAACCGCATCCTCGAAGCAGCGGGACAGAAGCGGACGATCTTCCAGCTACTGAACCGGCTTACCTTAAAACGGCACCTGACCGGATCGTTCGTTGATCGCCATGCTCTCACCCTGGATCACGTGCCAAAATGGTGCCTGAACCATATCTGGCCGAGCAAGCGCACGTGTATCCGGCCTTCCCCGGGGGATGAAGAGTCATGATATCGAGATTTGTTCTCCTGCTGACTGCGGCCACGGTGCTGGCGAGCGGACCTGCCTCGGCCCAGGTACTGTTCACGGGCAGCGACCCGGTGGGCGGCAATGCGACGGCGGGCCTCGCGGCCTATGCACGGGCCTGCATCAGTTGCCATGGCCCGCGGCTCGAGGGCAGCCCTTTCGGACCCACGCTGATCGGCCCGACTTTCATGAACAACTGGCGCGGCAAGCCGGCGGACCAGTTGCTCACGCAGATGCGCAACACCATGCCGCCGAAGGGCGCGGGCACGGTGAATCCCGCAGCCTTTCCGGATCTGCTGGCATTCCTGGTGAAAGCGAACCTGGACGGGCCACCGCCGACAATGATTGCATCGGCTGCACCGCCGCCGGTCACTGCTGCCGCGCCGCCCGCCGCAATTCCGAAGCCGCTTCCCGCGGCACTTGCGCAGCTTCTGTCGTCCCTGAGTCCGGTAACGGAAGCCATGCTGGCCACGCCACCCGAGGGGGACTGGCTGATGGGGCGCAGAACCTTCGACGCCGCCGGCTTCAGTCCGCTGCGGCAGATCGACCGCGGCAATGTGGCGCGCTTGCGGCAGACGTGGAGCCTGCGGCTGGACGCAAGTCCCAACGAGATCACGCCGCTGGTTCACGACGGCGTGCTGTTCGTCTTCAGCGCTGGCGTGGTGCTGGCCGTCGATGCCGCGGGTGGCACACCGCTGTGGCGCTACGAGCACGGCAGCAGATTCAGCTTCAGCGGACAACCAGGCCGGATGAAATCCCTGGCCATCCACGGCCACTCGCTGTTCGTGGCGACTCCGGACGGACACATGGTGGCGCTGGATGCGCGCAGCGGCAAGGTGCTGTGGGATCGGGCCATCGCGGGCATCACAGCAACTTCCGGACTGGACCTGACCAGCGGCGCGCTGGTCGCGCGCGGCGTGATCATGATCGGAGCCAGCCTCGGGCTCGGCAACAAGGGCGGCTGCTTCATCGTGGGACTGGATGCCGCCACCGGACGGGAACGCTGGCGCTTCAACACGGTCGCTCGTCCCGGCACACCGGGCGGCGACTCGTGGAATGGCGCACCGCTGCAGGAGCGATTCGGCGGCGGCGTATGGGCCACCGGCAGCTACGACCCGCAACTGAACCTCGCCTACTTCGGCATCGGCAACACCTACACCACGGCCACCTTGCTCGAACCCCGGCGTGGCGCGGCGGGCGTCACCCGCAACGATGGCCTGTATACCGACACGACGGTGGCGCTGCGGCCTGAAACCGGTGAACTGGTGTGGCATCACCAGCATCACCGGCGCGACGTATGGGACCAGGACTGGGCATTCGAGCAGACACTGGTCACGCTCGGTGCCGGCGCGAATGCGCAGCGCGCGGTGGTCACTGCCGGCAAGACCGGCGTGTTCGAGGCGGTCGATGCGGCCACGGGAAAATTCCTGTTCGCACACGACACCGGCCTCACGAACCTCTTCGTCGCCATCGATCCGCAGACGGGCGAGAAGCGCACCGATCCCGCGCTGGAACCGGTGGCCGGCAGGACGCTGCTGCTGTGCCCGGGCAACTTCGGCGCGCGCAACTGGCCCGCCACGGCACTGAACCCTGCGACCGGCACGCTGTTCGTGCCGATGCTGGAATCCTGCGCGGACTTCACCTGGACACCGGGGGGCAGCGCACAGAGCGCCAACGGCGGCAGCGACATGCGTTTTTCGCAGCGGCCTCGCCCTGACAGCGATGGCAACCTGGGCCGCATGCTGGCACTGGATCTGACCACGCGGCGCGTGCAGTGGACGCATCGGCAACGCACGCCACTGGCCGGTTCGCTGCTGGCGACCGCAGGCGGCCTGGTGTTCATGGGCGACCTGGCCCGCAACTTCGGCGCCTTCGATCAGTCGAGCGGCGCCAGGCTGTGGACCACACAGCTGCCGGCGGCGACAGAGTCGACACCCGTGGCTTACGCCGTCGGCAACCAGCAATACATCGCCGTGGTCAGTGGTGAAGGCAGCCGGATAGGCCAGAACATCCGTCGCCTGGACAGCACGCTGGGCGCGCCGAATCCGCAGATCACGCTGGTGGTGTTCGCATTGCCGGCCACTGGCGGCAGTTTGACGCAATAATGTCGCAGGTCTGTCGTAGACGGACCCTGACCGCACTCCCTAACGTGGCCACTTCCACGTGACAGGAGCACAACAGGATGGACATGAAGATCGACGGTAATCGTGTACGACGGGAACGCGAACAGCGCGCCTGGACGCAGGAACATCTGGCCGGCGCCACTGGCCTCAGCCTGCGAACCATTCAACGGATCGAGACAACCGGAACGGCGTCCTTCGATTCGTTGAATTCCCTTGCGGCAGTCTTTTCGCTGTCCGTTGCCGACCTGCGGCTGCCGGAAGCCGCGCTGAACGTGCAGCCGCCTGCGCCGGCGAATTGGCTCGCCGGCCGTCGCATCCTCAGCATGGTGGGTGCGCTGATTGTGGCGGCGATAATCACGCCACCCTCCGTGGTACTGCAGATTCCGGCCGCTGTCGTGCTCTGGCTGGGTCTCGAGCTGGGCATGCGCGCCTGGCGCAGAACCCGTCGAACCGGGTCTATCTAGGGCACGGCTTCGTCATTCCCGCAACGGCACGCCCCGGGTTTCCCGCACCAGCAACAGGCCGATCACCAATGTGACCAACGCCACGATGACCGGATACCACAGGCCGCTGTAGATATTGCCGGTCTGGGCGACGATCGCAAAGGCCGTGGTTGGCAGCAGCCCGCCGAACCAGCCGTTGCCGATGTGATACGGCAGGGACATGGAGCTGTAGCGGATCCGGGTGGGAAACATCTCCACCAGCATCGCGGCGATCGGGCCGTAGACCATGGTCCCGTAGATGACCAGCAGCGCAAGGATCGCTACCACCAGAGGCTTGTTGATCTGCGCAGGCTCCGCCTTCGCCGGATATCCAGCGGACTGCAGCGCCCCGGCAAGTTCGGTCTTGAACGCTGCTTCACGCGTGGCAAGCGCCGCTCCCGCCAGTGCCTTCGCATCGTAGGACTCGATGCTGTGCTCGGCGATCTGGATGCGGGCCTGGCCCTGCACAGCGGCGCTGTCGTAGTTCACGGAGGCATTTGCCAGTGCCTGCTTTGCAACATCGCAGGAACTGGTGAACTTCGTGGCGCCGGTGGGATTGAACTGGAACGAACATTCGCTGGCGTTCGCGTACAGGGTGACGGGCGCCGACTGCAGGGCGTGGGCAAGCCGGGGATTGCCCGCGACGGTCAGCGCCTTGAACAGCGGGAAGAAGGTAAGCGCCGCCAGCAGGCAGCCGGCGAGGATGATGGGCTTGCGCCCGACGCGGTCGGACAACGCGCCGAATATGATATAGAACGGTGTGCCGATGATCAGCGCAAGGGCGATCAGCAGGTTCGCCTGCACGGAGTCGATCTTCAGGGCCTGTGTCAGGAAGAACAGCGCGTAGAACTGCCCCGTGTACCACACCACCGCCTGCCCCGCCGTCAGGCCGAACAGCGCGATCAGCACGATTTTCAGATTCGGCCACCGGCCGAAGGATTCCCGCAGCGGCGCCTTCGAAGTGCGGCCTTCCGCCTTCATCTGCTTGAACAGCGGTGATTCCTCCATCGACATGCGGATCCAGACGCTAAGGCCCAGCAGCACCGACGAGAGCAGGAACGGTATGCGCCAGCCCCAGGCCGCAAAGGCCTCTTCGCCCAGTGCCGTGCGCGTGCCCAGGATCACCATCAGCGACAGCAGCAGGCCCATCGTGGCGGTAGTCTGTATCCAGGCCGTGTGCGCGCCGCGCTTGTCCGGCGGCGAATGTTCCGCAACGAAGGTGGCCGCGCCACCGTACTCGCCACCCAGCGCCAGCCCCTGCAGCAGGCGCAGCGCGATCAGCAGGATCGGCGCCAGCACGCCCAGGGTTCCGTACCCGGGCAGCACGCCTACCAGGAAGGTCGAGGCGCCCATGATCACGATGGTCACGAGAAAGGTGTGCTTGCGACCCACCAGGTCGCCCAGGCGACCGAATACCAGCGCGCCGAAGGGACGCACGATGAAACCCGCCGCGAAGGCGAGCAACGCGAAGATGAAGCCCGAAGTGGGGTCGAGTGCAGTGAAAAACTGCTTTGCGATGATCGCCGCGAGCGAACCGTAGAGGTAGAAGTCATACCACTCGAATAC
>JAATEY010000017.1 GCA_015655465.1 Gammaproteobacteria bacterium
GCTGTGGGAGAGGAAGGCCGCCAGCACCGGCAGCGCCGGTAGCACCCGCCGTGTGCAAATAGTCTGTTCAAAGCCCGCTGTTTCGTACCACGGCGCATAGCATAAGGAAAGGGAGCCGCCCCTCCCGGTGAGAGGCGGCTTTACCCAGCGGCAACGTGCAGCCGAAGGTCTGCTATGTCTTCGACACCCAGGCGGCGAATTCCGCGCGCTCGGCATCACTTACACCCGGCGCAGGCTTCTTCGACTTGAGCCAAGCCTGCATCGAAGTCTTCAACACCCCTGCATAAGAGGGCGAGGATTTCAGCAGCGAGGCATAGGCCTCTTTGACGTCCCCCAGCCGCCCGGTCAGCAGGAACAGTTCGGCGCGGTATTCGATCGCCTCGGGATAGTCCGGCGCCAGCGCAAGCGCCTTGTCGTAGGCCTTCAGCGACTCCTCGTAGTCGCCCAGCTTGCGGCTGGTGTAGCCCAGCATGTTCCAGCCCTCTTTCATGGTCGGGTCCGCAGCGACGGCGCTGCGGAACTTATCGCGGGCCCTGGCCAAGCCGGCATTGACAGCTTCCCTGGTCTGCATCGCCTTCTCGCCGGTGAACCCGACGCTGGCGTTCTCGAGTCCCGTCGCCATCTGGTACTCCTCGAACCCGAGGGTGAAGGTCTTGTGTGCTTGCGTTGGGTCTGCAGGCCGCTGCGGCGGCGCCGGAGCGACACGATAGCCACCACCGTCATCCGGGACCGCGTGGGCCACCGGGGTGAGTGCCAGCAGCGCGATGAGGGGGGGAAAGTTTTTTGACAGCATTTCAGTTCTCCTTTGCCCGTTATCGTACTCCACAACCAGCCGCTGGGCATCGTGAACAAGATGTTCGTCCGCATCGAACGCGGTTTCAAGTCACCACGCGGAGCAGCGTCAGCCCCTCCCCGACCGGCAGCATCGCGATTTCGACGCGCGGGTCGCGGTGAACATGGCGGTTGAACTCCCTGATCGCCTGCGCGTTCTCCGAAGTCATGCGGATGACCGGGGTGCGCGACAAGCCCAGCGTGTTGTCGACCGCGATCAGGCCGCCAGGACGGATCAGGATCAGCAGCTTTTCGAAGTACGCAAAATAGTTCGGCTTGTCTGCGTCGATAAAGGCAAAGTCAAAGCCGCGCCGTCCGCTCTCGGCAAGGGCCAGTTCGTCAAGCGTCTGCAAAGCCGGCTGGATCTTCAGCCTGATCCGGTGCGCGACGCCCGCTTCCCGCCAGAACGGTTCGCCCACGTCGGTGAACGTGCGGCTGATATCGCAGGCGACAAGTTCGCCGTCGTCCGGCAGCGCCTGCGCGACCGCGAGCGCGGAGTAACCGGTGTATGTGCCGATCTCGATGCAGCGTCTCGCACCCATCAGGCGGACGAGCAGCGCCATGAACTGGGCCTGGTCGGGTCCGATCTGCATCTCGGCCTCCGGCCGCGGCGCCGTCGCCGCGCGCAGGCGCGCCATCACGTCGGTCTCGCGTGAGGAAACCTCGAGCAGGTAGCGATACACATCTTCGTCATGAATGGGACTGCGGGCGGCAGACATCGTGACCTCGGCACTACGGGAGGACCGCCAGCTTACGCCATGGACGCGGCACCGCAAGAACGCGGCCGGGTGTCAGGCAACGTGTATTTCATTCGCTTGGTGAATAGTCGTGACGACGCGGGAGTAGCAACACAATTTGAACCAAGGTCGATGCGCCCTTAGCCCGTAGGAACCCGACTACATACGCATCTCCCATCCGTTGACTACGGTAGAACGTGTGGTCGTTTACGCTGGTCGTCGGACAAACTCACGCTTGCACCTGTAAAAGAAGGACCCCCATGAAAACCCTGGCGCTCGCGCTGCTGATTCCGCTCGCCGTTTGTACAGCTTGTGGCAAGAAAGAGGAGTCCGTCGCAACGACGGCGGCTACGCCGTCAGTCGATACATCGCCCCCTGCGCCTTCAATCGCAAAGCCGGCGCCAGCGCCTGTCGATCCGGCACCCAACGCGCCCGCTGCCGGCGCTGCACCTGTGTCGGCCCCGGGCCCTGTGCATGTAACCCTCATTTCCGCATCCGGCAGCACAGTGAGCGGCGTTCTCACGGTGACCAACGAGGGGGACGCGGTTTCCATCCTGGGTGAAATCACCGGACTTGCCCCGGGCAAGGAGGTTGGCTTCCACGTGCATGAGGTTGGCGACTGCTCGCTTCCCGACTTCATGAGTGCCGGCGCGCACTTCAATCCCACCATGGATCCCCACGGCGGGCCCAAATCCAAAGCCCGGCATCTGGGCGACCTTCCGAACGCCAAAGCCGACAAGAACGGCCGCGCCCTCATCGATGTGACTGTCAAGGGCCCAAACCTGGTGGACACGGATGGCGCGCCCACCGCGATCCTCGGCAAGGCGCTGGTCGTCCATGCCATGCGGGACGACTACAAGACGCAGCCTTCCGGGGACTCCGGCGCCCGAGTTGCCTGCGGTGTTATCCGCTAGGCTAGCCAAGGCGCCCTACGGCGACGCGTGAATACCTTCCACGGCTGAAGAACTGGCAGCAGACAGGCGCAGGGATTTTTCCCGCGTAACCGGATCGCGCGGGTGGGGATTGCTGTTGAGCAGGCTCTTCTTCACTGCAGCTCAAGTCTCGGTGAAATGGCAACGTGCATTTCATTCGCTGCGAAAGCGGTCTAGCGTGGAATCTGCGCTGTCCCGGATTCTCTGCAATGGCGCTCGTTCAGGGGTGGGATTCGAACCGCTCCGCAACTGCCTGATCCGGAGCCGGTTTTTTCCAGCGGCGAGTATTGGTACCCACGAAAGTACCCTCAGAACTCACGCTTAGGAAATAACAGTCCTGCGCCGGCCGAGACTGCCCTCGGCTCCACGGGCATCATAACCCGTGCTCGAATCCTGTAGCGCTACCAATGAGCAGGCTTACGCGCAGGCTTCTTCCTCGTCGGCACAATCTCGGGCAGCTGACACTGTGCCAGTTCATCGTCCCGAATATAGTCGCGCGTCCAGTGTGCAAGCCCGGACAGACTGGCGCTCGACGGGCGCCCTTTCCTGGCGGGATCAGGTGGAGAAATGGGCATGACTACACCGATCCGCATGGCCGGAAAGTCCTGAGTGATCGCTTCGAGCACCGGCTCAGCATCCGAATCATTCGAAACCAGGACTAGCTGGTCGTAGTGCCCGGACACGGCATCGCGGTACATGCGGATGGCGAGATTTACGTCGGTCTTCTTCTCGACCAAACGCCAGACGCGGACACTGTCGCTGCGATCAAACGGCCGGCCAGCCACGAACCGGGGCAATTCGGTTCCGTCTTTCTCGAACACATGGCTGCCCAGGATCTTGGTGAAGAGTCCTGGATATTTGTTTTCGAGCGCCCTGTGATATTCGTTCTGGGCAATCATGGATTGATCACCGTGGCGCGCAAATCTGGCCAGGGCTGGTGCCGTAAAGAACCGGACTGCCTGAACCTCGGATTCGGGCGCGATGGTGTGAACGACGTGTTGGAACAGGGCCACGACATCCAGCCACTTGTACGAGGAACCGCGCAACCGTCCGTAGTAGAGGTTGTAGCCGTCGATGTAGATCGCCGTCCGTAACTTTTGGCGCTTGGCTTCCACTGCATTCCCATGGGCCAGACATGAAAAAACCGCCCGAAGGCGGCTTTTTCGTCCCAGACCGAAGCCAACTGAATGACCCGGCTAGGGAGGAGTAGTGAATGGCATTATGCCATAGGCATGGGGCGTATCAAGCACCCTGTTGGGAACCTGAGCACACTTAGCCCCCCCAGATTGGCTTCACCACCCGCTCCCCAAAAGTCGCCCCACCCTACCCGGCCGAGGCTACTCTCGGGTCCGCGGGCACCATACTCCATCACCATGAGCAACCGTTTCGAGGCAGACCCCGAAAGGGAATTCGAACCCGGCTCGCGTGGGCGCGTGCTTCGCAACCTTCTGGGCATCAGGCGCGTGGGCGACATGCAGTACGCCGAATCTCAGGCACTCGACGCCGTACAGCTCTGGGCCATCAGCACCTACGACAGCCGGCACCGCTTCATAGCTGAAGATATACGAGAACTGCACCGTCGATGGCTGGGCGGCATATACCCCTGGGCAGGCGAGTATCGCGCAGTGAATCTTTCCCGTGCCGGCTTCATGTTCGCCGCCGCCAACCGAGTGCCGCGACTGATGCAGGATTTGGAGCGCAACATCCTGGCACGTGAGACACCCTGCACTGGTATGGAGCCAGCGCGACTGTCAGTGGCACTGGCCCGCACCCACGCTGAATTGGTACTTATCCATCCATTCCGGGAAGGCAACGGACGTTGTGCGCGCCTGCTGGCGTTGCTGATGGCCATGCAAGCCGGATTGCCAACACTGGACTACTGGGGGTTCGCGGGCCGTGGCAAGCGGCGGTATGTCGCCGCCATCCATTGCGCATTGGACAGGGACTATTCCCCCATGCAGGTCTGCTTTACGGACGCGATCCGACGGACTTCCGAGGCCTTCGGGAAGTAGCCTCTTTGGAAGCTGCGCTGTAGGGCGTGCGAATACCTTCTACGGCAGACGAGCTGGCGGCTGCGATGCGAAGTGCCTTCTCCCGATTGACGGGATCACGAAGCCACGCGTTCTCTTGGCGCAGGTTTGCCATTGGCAAATACTATCCCAACTCGCCCGCCACGAAAGAACACGTGACGCCATGAGCAAGAAGATCCGGATTCAAGCAGCGGAAGATTCGGATCCCAGGAGCTCATACGCGTCCTCATCAGAAGCTTTTAGCAGGCCGTATCCCGTTCGGAGACGGCACAGGCTCCGCGTATGGTGGACCGGATGGGGATGGGCCCATGCCCACACCGTCACCTGACGGATTGGACGGCCAGCACGTTAGTCACGAACCGGATGCCACTGTGCTGACCACTCAGAGCAGCCAATACATATTGGGCCGCAAAGATCATCGCCCCGAGCCACTGTGCTCCGGGCGACGCCCCAGCGTGGTAGAGGCAGATGGGCGCCACAGCGATAAAGGGGATCGTGAACACGGCCATATCCCGATACATTAGAAAGTCCTTCTGAGCATCCGAAATTTCCGGCTCACCCTGCACTGGCTTATACAGCTGGTACCACTTGGTGTTGTGGTCCTTCGGTTCCGTGGGCAGATCACCTAACTTGTTATTGAGCGCTTGCATGCTTGCCCGGAGATCCGCCGGCCCATATCGAGTGAAGGCCTCACTTCCTGGCAACCAGCCCAGTGGCTTCCAATAGACCAGCATCGCCTTGACCGGAGGCGGCAGAACATTCACCAGCAGCAGCACAACTACCGGAATGACGACAGTAGTCAACAGCCGCAAGCTTCCAAGTTCCGCCAGGCTTGCACCAGAAGGAACACCAGGAACCAGAAAAAGCAGGACGACGATCAAGTCAGCGACCGCCAACGCCCACAGCCATCTCGCATACTGCGACTTCAGCGACTGGCTGCTCATCCACCATACTCCGTTTGAACGGAATAACCGGTTGCGTGTGCGTCGAACTGAATCCATCCATCATTTCGCGTGGTCAGCGTTTGCCGGCGCTGCCCCGTAGTGCGCACCATCACCCCGCCGTTTTGCGTGACAGCACGATAGTCGTGTCCCATTCGTTGCGTCTCATGGCGAATGGACTTGTCGGATATCACCACGGCCTGCGGACTGCAGTACCTGAAGACGTCTTCACAAAACCCACTCTCCCTACCATGGTGTGAAGCCACCAGGATTGTCGTCGACGCAAGTTCGACCCGAAAGTCCGGCCGCTGCAGCAGGGCCCGCCACCCCGGCCCTTCGAGGTCTCCAGGAAAAAGGATCGAGAACCCTTGGTATTTGATGAACACCGCGAGACTGAGATCATTTGTGTTTGTGAAGTTGGGGTACGTCGGCCAAAACATGCTGTAAGTGATCCCGCCCATATGCGTTTCAAATGGGTCTGTAATGGGATAGACATGCGTATCCAGAAGCTGACTGTAGCGCTGGGCATCTGCAGTCAACGGTCCGCTTTGCTGCTTGATTGCGCGATACTCAGCGCTTGTATAGCTTGGATTGCGGTAGAAAGTGCCCACGGATATTCCTGCATTCAATAGGCTATTCAGGTCGCTCATGTGATCCTGATCAGCGTTCGTAATGAACAGGTGGTCGAGATGGGTTCGCCCCATGTCTCGTCGAATGTAAGTACTCGGACTCCACTCGTCAGTGCACCCGGAGTCAATCATGGCGAGCCTTCCACCCACTTCATTTTCGACATGCTGGACCATCGCGCACTGCCCGTGCTCGACATCCCATATACGCACACGCATTTCTCCTGGCATAGGACGGGACCTCAACTTGTTGTCGATACTGCTATTCGCTCTGGGTGATAGAGCGAGTATGACGGGAGGGTAGTTTTAGCTGCCAACGAATCATGTCCCCAATTCCATTCGAGTGGCGATCAGCTTGGACTTACCGGACTCCACGTGACCTCTTCCTATCCCCATCACAGCTGCTGCCTCACGGACACGCTCGCGCATGTGGCTGGAATCGCCGCGACGCATCGCCCGGTAGATCCCATCCTTCTTGGGCGTCCTGGTCTCACCGCGAGCCACACGCTCCGTTGCATTGGCCGCGACGCCCTGCTCCCGGAGATGACGCGCGAACTCCCTTCGCCAGTCTCGCAACGTCTGTTTGCGGATGTTCAGCCGCACGCCTTGCTCACTGACCGCCTTGACAGCGCGACGTTCCGGAATTCTACGGCGGTGATCTCGGACACGGGCCGGGAGCCGATCTCGGGGAAGACATCATTCTCCAACCGCGCGATGACGAAGCCAACGTAGCGTTCGCTCCGGCCAGTGCGCCAATGGGCGAGCCATGCACGCGCCACCGACTCGAAGTCCCGGCTGACGGCCTGCTTCACGGCGCCCGGGTCGATACCCTCGGCGAGCTGCCGTCTTGCCTCATGGTGACACTCCCTGGCCTTCGCCAGCGACACGTCGGGATAGGTCCCCAGCGTCAACGTCTTCTGCTTGCCGTTGAACCGATAATTGAAGCGCCAATAACGTCCGCCGTTGGGCATCACCTTTAGATACAACCCGCGCACATCGAAGAGTTTCCGGGGCTTGCCTGTGGGTTTCGCACTGGAAATCATGCTGTTTGTGAGCATTTTGGGGGTACCTCGCGTAGCCAACAGCGCAGGTACCCTCAAAAGTACCCACACTTCGTTGAGACATACCGAGAGCTTGAGAGACGCTGTGAGAATCAAAAAGCCTTAGTTTCACGGCTTTTTCAGCGTTTCCCGTACCATCTGAGCCGGCGCGAGATCATTGATTGGGAGGGGTGGGATTCGAACCGGCCCGGACCCGCCTGATTTTCCTGTGGATTTTCAGGGCAATGAATTTCGGTACCGTAAGAAATACCGTCACCCACTGCGCCTGGAACACCAATCCTGTCAGGCGGTCTCAGAACGTCTTCCAACGCCTCACCACCAGCAGCGATCATATCCCACGTCTGCGCGCTACAAGTGCAACGAAGCGAGCATGCGCTCGTGCAGGATGCGAATGACGGCTATGCCGTAATCCGTGGTGATGTAGTAGATGAAATGATGCTCCGCTGCCCGGCGCCGATATCCCGGCCGGATATGTCCGCAGTCCTGCCCTTGTGATGGCGCTTCTGCGACGGCGGCGCAAGTGTCTTCGAGCACCCGCGTGTAGTTCACGGCCTGCGCCAGTCCCCATTCCCTCACGGTGTAGTCGAAGATGCCGTCCAGATCGTCCTGAGCGGCAGGACTCAGGCGATATTCGGCCACGCGCGGTCAACCGCCGTGCTGCGCCACTTTCCGACGCGTGAACGCCGCGAAATCGAACGGCTGCGGTTCACCGCTGCGCTCGCCCTCGATCAGCGCCTGACGCAACGCCTCGACCTGCCCGGCACGTTCCTGCTCACGGCGGATAAGGTCGCGGATCAACTCGCTATCGTTGGTGAAGCGGCCAGCCTCAACCTGCGCGGTGATCCAGGCGTCCTGCGTCTCGGTCACGGTGATGGTCTTGCGTACGGTGCTCATGGCGTGGCGATCCTCACAATCAGACAACCGAATCGACTACTCGACCGGCTTCGAATGCGTAAATAATCATACTATTTCATACATTTTAGGGCAAATGCCGCATGGCACCCGAGACACATTCCGACGCTGCGACATGTTCTGTCGCGGTAACCTCGGATCATTGGCAAATGATCAAGCAGAATCAATCCCAAGCCGCACATTGCAGAGCTGCCATCCACGGCGTGCGCGGCATGTGGGACACCTTCTACTGGATCAACGAGGCCATGAAGCGCCATATCCAGGAGTTCACGGCGCAGCCGGCAATATTGACCCAACTGAAGTCGCTGGATGACGGCGCCATAGACCTGATCGCCCGGCTTGAGCAACTTCGCAGCGACGCCAATAAGCTGAAGCTCGACATTCTGACAGCGGGGAGCGCACTTCGGATCGCCGAATTGGAATCACCCTCCCACGCCACCCGTGAAGCGGACCTGAGCGTTGACGAACTCACCGCATTGCGGCTGATGAACACGCGCCTGGATGAGGTCGGGCGGAAGATCAAGGATGCCACCGAGCAGGTTGAATCGGACCTGGATGCGCGCCTTGCCAATCTTGGTGACCAGCTGCGCGACTACGAGGTAGACGTGAAGCTTGATTTCTACTTGAAAAATGACGACCCCGGATTCAGCGGCGATGACAACACCGTATCCCGGGTGGAGTTCCTAGTCGGCGACCCCACCGATCAGTACCCGGATGGTTACCTGGACGCCATGCCGCATGGCCAAGTGTTTCACACCTTGCATTACTACGGTGGCTACGACCGTAGCGAGGTGGACTACCGCGACATGCTGCGCATCGGCACGGTATGGGTCGATGTGGTTGTGCGGCACCAGTACGAATATGACCTGACTACTGGGCGATGGATCAGCCCGGCAGCGAACCCGTTATAGAGCAAGAGAGAAAGTTCCATGAAATCACCCACACCCGCCGTAGACCTCCTTCTAGCTTCGGGGATGTATGGCGCCAACCATCGCAAGCTGCCGAAACATGCATTCTTCAGCATGGTTGCCCAGGCGCTTCGAGAGGGCAGCAAGGGATTCCCGATCTTTCGGCCATTTCGCATAGCACTGCGCGAGAAATTGGACACGTTCCTTGAAGAACTCGCCATGAGCGCCATCGGCACAGGGCTGCGGGTGGACGAAACCGCCGCGTTCATCGTTGGAAACGGCTTGTTTGTCAACATCGACGGTGCGACGCGTGACGGCTTTTGTTCTTGCAGCTTCGAACTTTGGGCGGAAACCACCGAACTAGCGAAACAAGCCCGGCAATCCATCATCCTGCTGGCCGGCGACAGGCAAATCGATGAATCGGAGTTCCCGTGGTTCTCGCTGAACTGGAACTTCACCCTCCACACTGGCGAAATCATCGGCGTCACGACCGAGGAGAAGGTTACCGAATCTCTTGAGGACGAGGCCTATCCGGTGTTGGAGGATGGAATTGAACAGTTCATCCAGAGTTACTTGAGCGCACCGGAAAGTGTACTGGTGCTGCAAGGCCCGCCCGGCACGGGGAAAACGAAACTGATTCGCACTCTTCTCGGGAGCATTTCCCATCGCAAGGGTGAGAATGCGCGAGTCATCTATACCGGAGATGAAGCCGTCTTGAAGAAAGACGAGATATTCGTCAAATTCCTTTCTGGCGGGTATGACGCCTTCCTGATTGAGGACGCCGATCTTCTGCTGAAACCGCGCACCGACGGCAACAACCTGATGCACCGTTTTCTCAACGTCGCTGACGGAATCGCCACATCGAACAAGAGAAAGATAATCTTCTCGACCAACCTGGCGAACATACGCGACATCGACAGCGCCTTGACCCGGCCTGGCCGCTGTTTTGCCCACGTAGCGTTGCGCAAACTCAGCGCCGTCGAGGCCTCTCGGCTCGCGAGAAGACTGTGCGGAAACGATCCAGGTCTGCTCGCCGCTGTCCTCGACAATCTGGCCGCCAAAAGGGAATCGTCTCATTCAGTCGCGGAAATCTACAGTGCCTACCGAGCCACGATGCAGCCTTGCACGCGGGGTCTCCCTGCGCCTGCCGATAGTCCGGAGGCCTCCGCACAACCCGCCTGAAAGATCGTACGCGGCGGCGTTCATGTAGAGTCAGGGGCAACCGGAACTCTCAAACATGCCAGACAACTCCAAAGGCGACGCCTTGGCCCGGCAATGGGAATTGCTGAGGCAACTGCCGTCCCGCGGCACGGGCCGCTCGGCTAGTGACCTGACGAAGGCACTGGCAGAGGAAGGGTTCAAGGTCAGCAAGCGCACTGTGGAACGCGATCTCGTTGAACTGGCGAGGCTGTTCCCCATCGAGTGCAACGACAGGGACACGCCCTACGGCTGGCGATGGATGCCGGATGCCCAGGTGGACCTGCCGGGCCTTGCAGTATCCGAGGCACTCACCCTGCGCCTGCTGTCACAGTACCTTCGGCCGCTGCTGCCAAAATCCATCTTGCAGTCGCTGGAACCACGGTTCCGGCAAGCCGAAGCGAAGCTCGCAGCGCTCGCGCCGTCGAACCGGGCCACCCGCTGGGCGGACAAAGTGCGGTCCGTACTGCCAGCTCTTGCGCTGATTCCGCCGAAGATCGACCCGTCCGTCATGGATGCCGTCGAGGATGCGTTACTGGCAGATCAGCAGTTGGAAGTTCAGTACCAGACACCCGATGCTGCGGAACCGCGCTATCTGCGGCTTCATCCCCTGGCGCTCGTGCAGCGCGGACCCGTGACCTATCTGGTGGCGACGGTGTATCAGTACACGGACACCCGCCTGTTCGCCGTCCACCGCATCAAGTCCGCTGCGGGCCTCCAAGAGAAGGCCACCCGCCCCAGAGGATTCTTGATAGATGGGTACATTGCTTCAGGCGCGATGGATTTCGGGTCCGGTAACGCCGTGAAGCTGGTCGCACAGGTAACGCCGGCATTGGCACGGATTCTGGAAGAAACACCCCTGTCCGCTGATATGAAGATCGAAACTACGTCCGATACCATACGCCTGACGGCAACCATCCTAGACAGCTGGCAACTGGAGTGGTGGATACTGTCTCAAGGTGACGCCATTAAGATCAACAAACCGGCAGCGCTCCGCAAGCGCCTTGCTTTAGTGCTTCGGCAAGCCGCAGATCAATACTGAGGACACCAGAATGGCAGAGTCATTATCCCCCACACGCGCCGAAATACAGAACTTCTTCTCCTCTATCGGCTATCTGGTATCTGCCGCGGATCGCGTCGAAGCCGA
>JAATEY010000034.1 GCA_015655465.1 Gammaproteobacteria bacterium
CTGGTAGTGGAAGAGGTCTACAAGTACGGGCGCGAATTCGGCTTTGGCCTGGAGGTCGGATCCAAGCCCGAACTGCTGGCCGTGATGGCCATGACCGAGAGCGCGCCGGACCGGCTCATCGTCTGCAATGGCTTCAAGGACCACAGCTATCTCGAAGCTGTCGTGCTCGCGACCAAGCTCGGGCGCACCATCATTCCGGTCATCGAGAACTTCGATGAGTTGGCCATCCTGCTGAACCTCGCCGACACCTACCGGGTGCGGCCGCGGCTGGGTGTGCGCGTCAAACTTTCCAGCGAAGGCTCGGGCCGCTGGCGCGACAGCAACGGCGCGCGCTCCAAGTTCGGGCTGTTCGTCACGGAGATCCTGGACCTGTTCAAGGTGCTGAAGGAACGCGACATGCTTGAATGCCTGCAGCTGGTGCACTGCCATCCGGGCAGCCAGCTGCAGGACATCCGCCGCGTCAAGGAAGCGATCAACGAGCTGGCGCATGTGTACGCGGAGCTGGTGAAGCTGGGCGCGGGACTGAAATACATCGATGTCGGCGGCGGCCTGGGCGTGGACTACGACGGCAGCGGCACCAATTTCGAATCGTCGATGAACTACACGCTGGCGGAGTACGCGAACGACGTGGTGTATCGCATCGCGAGCGTGTGCAACGCACGCGATGTGCCGCATCCGATGATCATCAGCGAATCCGGCCGGGCCATCGCCGCGCATCACAGCGTGCTGGTGTTCAACACGCTGGGGCGTTCCGTGCTGGATGGGTTCGAAATCGCAAAGGCGGACCTGGATCTGGCGCGCAACGCGCCACAGCCGGTGAAGGACCTGGCCGATGCCTGGCGAACCGTGTCGCCGCGGCGGCTGGTGGAGTGCTATCACGACGCTGTCACTTCGCGCGACGAAGCGCTGCAGATGTTCAAGCTGGGCCTGCTGTCGCTGGAGTATCGCGGCCTCGCGGAGCGCCTGTACTGGTCCACCTGCACCAAGGTGCGCGACGGCGCGCGCAAGCTCGACGAAATCCCCGAAGAGCTGTCGGAACTCGAAGGCATCCTGTCCGACACCTACTTCTGCAACTTCTCGGTGTTCCAGTCGCGGCCGGACAGCTGGGCCATCGACCAGCTGTTTCCCATCGTGCCGGTGCATCTCCTGGCCGAGAACCCGACCCGCAAGGCCGTGCTGGCCGACATCACCTGCGACTCGGAAGGCAAGATCGATCGCTTCGTCAGCCTGCGCGACGTCAAGCGCACGCTGGAGCTGCATCCGCTGCGCGATGGCGAGGAGTACTACATCGCCGCGTTCCTGGTCGGCGCATACCAGGAGACGCTGGGCGACCTGCACAACCTCTTTGGCGACACCCACGTGGTGCACATCCGGCTGCACGACGAGGGCGGCTGGTGGATCGAGGAGATCGTCAAGGGCGACACCGCCAACAAGGTGCTCGAATACATGGAATACGATGTGGCCGAGCTGTACCCGGCGCTGGCCAGGGACTGCGAGCGCGCGGTGCGCGACGGCCGCATGACGGTGGCGGAGAGCCAGTCCATCAAGCGCTTTTACGAGAACGAGCTGAACGGTTACGCTTACCTGGAACCCTAGGAACCGCTCGGAGTGCCGACATGATGTCCCGCCGTAGCATCCCGTATCTGGTTTTCGCTGCGCTGACCGTGTCGGCCTGTGTCGGGCCCGCTTCCAGGACCTCGGTCACGCAGCGACTCGATGCTGCCATTGCGGGCGAACACCGCAGCGCCGAAGACCGCGCCCGCGACAGGTATCGCCACCCGCGCGAGACCCTGCTGTTTTTCGGCCTGCGCCCGAACCAGACCGTGGTGGAAATCCTGCCCGTCGGCGGCTGGTACACCAGGATCGTAGCGCCGGTGCTGCGCGACCGGGGCCTGTATGTTGCCGCCATGCCGCCCGCGGTCGCCGGCACCGGCGAAGGCAGCCGCAAGGCCTTCACGGACATCCTGGCGGCGGCACCCGCCGTGCTGGACCGCGTGCGGGTGGTGGATTTCGACATCGGCAAGGGCAACCTGGTACCGGATGGCACGGCTAATCTCGTCATGACCTTCGGCAACATCCATGACTGGATGGCTGCAGACCGTGCCGAGGCGGCCTTTCGCGACATGTACCGCGCGCTCAGGCCCGGCGGGACACTGGGCGTGGTTGAACACCGCGGCAATGAAGCCGTGCCGCAGGATCCACATGCGCGCAGCGGTTACGTGAACCAGACCTGGGCCATCCGCCTGATCCAGAGCGCCGGCTTCAAGCTGGTGGCTGTGTCGGAGGTCAACGCCAATCCCAGGGACACAAAGAATTATTCCGGCGGCGTGTGGACACTGCCGCCAACTCTTGCCGCGGGGCAGGCGGATCGAGGGAAGTACCTCGCCATCGGCGAGAGCGATCAATTCACCATGAAATTCGTAAGGCCGCGATGAGGCTCCCGCAAGGCCGCACTCGCCTGCCTCACCACATGTCCTTGAGCCTGCCGGTTGCATTGATGCTGATCGGCTCATCCGCCCGCAACAGGCGCGAATCGCTTGTGCGCGTGCCGGTGAAGCCGGTCTGCTCGAAGCATTTCAGCACTTTTTCGGTCATGAAGCGGCTGCGTCCGCCATAGACGTGCGCGTCGCCGCGCGGCGACTGCTGCGTCAGCGGGAATTTCAGCGGGCTGACCAGATGCAGTTCGTTGCGCGCGCGGGTCATCGCCACGTACAGCAGGCGCCGCTCTTCGTCGATCATCTCCTGCTTGCCGGTGGCGAATTCCGACGGAAAGCTGCCATCCACGACATTGAGCAGGAACACCGTGTCCCACTCCATGCCCTTGGCCGAGTGGATGGTCGACAGCACCAGGTAGTCTTCGTCCTGGTGCGCCTTGCCGGACAGATCGCCGGCGGCCTGCGGCGGATCCAGGGTGATTTCCGTCAGGAAGCGCTCACGCGTCGGGAACTGCTGCGAGAGTTGTTCGAGGTGGTCCAGATCGCCAATGCGGGTGTGGAAATGCTCGAATATCCGCTCCAGATGCGGCTGGTACCACTCGCGCGCCAGGCGCAGCTGGCCCGGCCATTGGCGACCGGGTTCGGTCAGGTTCTCCATGAGATCCGCGAGCCGCTTGAGGTCGCGCTCGCACTGCGACGGTACCTTTATCGTGCGCAGCGCCTTGATCGAACCTGCTGCCTCTGCCAGCGCATCCAGTGTCCAGCGCGCGTTTACCGGGCCCATGCCGGGCAGCAACTGCAGCACGCGAAACGCCGCGAGACCATTGCGCGGATTGTCGGCCCAGCGCAGCACGCTGATCATGTCCTTGACATGCGTCCCTTCGAGAAACTTGAGGCCGCCATACTTCACGAAGGGAATCTTGCGGCGCGCGAGCTCGACTTCCAGCAGATCGCTGTGGCTCGCGCTGCGAAACAGTACGGCCTGGCGGTGCAGTGCAGTGCCGGCCTCGCGTCGCTGCAGCACATGCGTGGCCACGTATTCGGCCTGCGACTCGAGATCCTCGACGCTGACATACCTGGGCAGCATGCCGCCGCCGCGCACGGCGAACAGATGCTTGCGATGCTGGCGCGGCGCCTCGGCCATCAGCGCATTGGAAGCGTCGAGAACGGTCTGGCTGGAGCGATAGTTCTGCCCCAGCGGCACAACTTCGGCAGGCGGCGTATAGCGCTGCGCAAACCCCAGGATGTTGTCGACCGCAGCGGCGCGAAACGAGTAGATCGCCTGGGCATCGTCGCCCACCACGGTCAGGCCACTGCCGTCCGGCCGCATGGCGTCGAGGATGCGCGCCTGCAGGGTGTTCGTGTCCTGGTACTCATCGACCAGGATATGATCGAAATTCGAACTGACATGCTTGGCGAGCTTCGGCTCGGACACGAGCAGGTGCCAGTAGAGCAGCAGATCGTCGTAGTCGAGCAGGCCGAGATTCTGTTTGCACTCCACGTAGCCGCGATACAGTTTGCCGAGATCCTGCTCCCACTGCTGGCACCAGGGAAACTGCTGTTGCAATGTGTCGGCCAGCGGCCGCTGCGTATTCACCCGATGCGAATAGATGGCAAGGCAGGTGTCCTTGCGCGGGAAGCGCTGCTCTGTCGCTGCATAGCCGAGGTCGGTGCGGATCTGGTCCATCAGGTCGGCTGCATCGCTGCGATCGATGACGCTGAAGGTCGGATCGAGGCCGAGCTGCGGCGCATAGTGGCGCAGCACCCGGTTGCCCAGCGAATGGAACGTGCCCGCCCAGGTCAGACGCTGGGCGACGGCCTGCGACTTGCCACCCATGGCATCGCCCATGGCCTTGCGGGTGATCTCGAGCGTGCGGCGCCGCATCTCCAGGGCTGCCCGGCGCGTGAACGTGAGCAGCATGATCCGCGCGGGATCGACACCGTGCAGCACCAGGTGCGCAACGCGATGCGCAAGGGTATTGGTCTTGCCGGTGCCGGCGCCGGCGATCACCAGCAGCGGTCGCGCGCGCAGCGGCCCCTCGACCACGGGCTCGCCGAAGGCAGCGGCCTTGCGCTGCGCGTTGTTCAGGGATTCAAGGTGCGCTGCCGTGATCGACATAATAGAGTTCGACTATAGCCAATGTGCGCGGCGGGCGTCGCGTGCGGCAACAAAGAACCGCAGGGCAAGCGTGAACCAGACCGAAACCGTCTTCAGGGGCCGCGTGATAACCGTGCAGGTGGAGCAGGTATTGCTGCCAAACGGCGAGACCGCCCGCTACGAGATCGTCTACCACCCCGGCGGAGCCGCCATTGCTGCCGTGGACTCCCAGCGCCGCGTCTGCCTGCTGCGCCAGTTCCGACCCGCGGCAAAAGGCTGGGTTTGGGAACTGCCGGCCGGCCGGCTCGAACCGGGCGAGCCACCCAGCGACACCGCACGACGCGAGCTTGTGGAGGAAGCCGGCTGCGAGGCAGCACGCTGGGAAGATCTTGGCAGCATCCTGAGCTCACCGGGCGTCTTCGCCGAGACGATCCATCTGTACCTTGCGCGCGAACTGCAAGCCGTTCCCAGCCAGCACGAGCGCCACGAAGTCATCGAGGTGCACTGGGTGCCGCTGGATCAGGCCGTGCGGCAGGCCCTGTCCGGGGAGCTGCAGGACGGCAAGACCATCATCGGGCTGCTGCGCGCCCAGGATCGATGCCAAATGTGTTAGTGGCTACACTGTAGTGACAATGCTTGTGTGAACCAATCGACGGTTTTCACTCCGGCACTGGCCCGATAATAGGGCCCATTATGTCCAGCAAGAAACCCGACGGATTTTCGTTGTATGTGCCGGACGAGCAGGAACCGGAAAAGGACATGCCGGCGAAGCTCGAGGTCATTGACTACAACCCTGCACGTCGCGCCAAGCCCGCGATGGGCGGCGGCGCCTACAACCCTTACGAACGCCCCCTCGCCACCGGCGATACGGTACGCAGCCGCAGGCCCCGCATCGATCTGCGGCAGCTGTCCGAGTGGATCAAGACCACGCAGCAGGTCAAGACGCTGCACGACGACGCCGTGCCCGCGGAAGGCAGTCCAAAGAACAGCAGCCCGCCCAAGCGCTAGTCAGCGGTTGGCGACCAGGGAGTTTCGTGCGGCGCCGAGCCGCACCAGGGCAGCGCTCCATTGCGGCAGTCGCAGCAGCGCCAGACCCAGCGCGACCGCCACCGCGTGCACCCACCACAGCCCGAATCCCGCCGGCACGTCGCCGCGCTCCAGCATCGCGCGACCTGCACTGAGCAAGCCGGCATATACCCCGAACAGCAGCACCGCCCAGGGCACACGGGCATGACGCCCCTGCCGTGGCTGCAGCCGTGCCAACGGCACCGCCAGCAGGCCGAGCACGATCACATCGAGCACCCAGGCGATGCGCCAGTGGAGTTCGCCGCGCAGCCTTGGACTTGCCGACGTCAGCAGTTCGCCGGTATCCAGCACACCTGGCTTGCCCGGCACGGTCGCCAGCGGCGTTGGCACGCGAATGGTCTGCTGCCGGAACCGCGTGATGCGCCAGGCACCGGTACCCGGCACACCCTCGTAATTGTGTCCATTGGTCAGGTCGATCGCGTAGTAGCTGCTGTCGGCCGACACCGCATAGTGCGCGCGCTCCGCAAGCACGATCTGCATGCGCTGGCCGTGTCCCGGCACTGCAGGCACATCCCGCTGCACGAATACATCGCGCAAGGTGCCATCGGCGGCAGCTGCCTGGAAATACAGGGTGGCGCCATGACCCAGGGAACGGAACTGTCCCGGTGTCAAACCGCGCGTTACCGCAGTGCGCAGGGCATAGGTGCGCAACTGCACTGCCCCGCGTGCCGCGGCCGGACCATCGACGAACGTCAGCCACGCCGCAAGGGCTGCAACGGCGAAGGTCACCACGCCGGCAGCTGCGAACAGCGTACCTGTGCCGACTCCACATGCCTGCGCCGCAGCGATCTCGCTGTCGTGGTACAGGCGCCCGAGTCCCAGGATCGTGCCGAGCAGCACGGCGAAGGGCAGGATGATGGTCAGGTTGCCGCGTAACGTCAGGGCGACCAGCTGCAGCACCAGCGCACCCGGCAGCTGGCCATTGGCGGCACGTCCCAGCACGAATGCCAGCTCGTAGATCAGCAGCACGGCCACCAGCACCAGCCCCACACCGAACGTGGCCTGCGAGATGTTGCGCAGCACGTGACGGAAGAAGATGCCGCGCATGATCGGGGCGAGCTACCAGGGCGCGTCGGCGCGCCGTACGAAACGGAAGAAGGGATCGGCCAGGTCGCCGGTTACGAGGGCACCAGCCGCATCGCGCTGCTGCTCGAACACCGCCAGCCCGTCGGCATCGAGCTCCATGCGCTGCTCCACCTTCAGGGTTTCGCCGGTACTGCGCGACGCTGCACGACAGCCGCTGCCAGTGGTTGCAACGAAGGCGTCCACTGCCTGCGCCTTGCCGGCCCCCTTGTCCGCAGCCTTGCGGCTCCACAACAGGTCACAGCCCGGACGCGCGCGCAGATCCTGGACCAGCAACCCCCGGAACAGGTCGCGCTTCTGGTGGCCGTCACGCCAGCGCCCCGGCTCATTGAAATCCAGTTGCGTCAATATGGCCTGTTCGCGCCCCGGCACGCCATTCAGCACGTACAGGCGCTGCGCCAGCACCCGCCGCGCATCATCCGCCGCCATTTCCTGCACATAGAACACATGTTCGCCCACACCGGGCGCCTGCACCGGCACCACCATCATCCGCAGTGCCGGATGCTCGCTGCTGGCACGTGACTGCGCGATGTTGTCGTAGCTGCCGCCAAGGGTCGCCACCAGGCTCGCCAGCATGACTTCCTCGCGTTTGGGCTGTTGCGCGCAGCCAGCCAGCAGGGCCGCGAGCAGCGCCACGAGCGGGATGGATCTGCTAACTGCCATACATCACCCGCCATTGTGCCGGATAGGTCAGGCCGAGCTTCACGATGGAATCGAGCAGGCCATGGTAGTCACGCCCAGCTGCCAAGGCTGCGCGGGCGAAGTCCTCGTTCTGCGCCAGATGCGGATTCGCATTGGCTTCCAGTGCGTAGATGCTGCCATCGGCGCGCATGCGGAAGTCCATGCGCGCGTACCCGGTGAGTCCGAGCGCGCGGTACATGCGCCGCGACAGCCGGTCCAGCTGTGCTTCCGCGCCAGCCGGCAGGTCGCGCGCCGGCGTGCTGTCGATGCCATGCTTGGCGCGATATTTCAGGTCCCATTTGACCTTGCGGGTGGCAATGGCGCTGCCGTTGCCGTTCGACGACATGCTGCCGAAGTTCAGTTCCCACACCGGGAAGCGGGTCAGGCGCTCATTGCCGAGCATGCCCACGTAGAGCTCCCGCCCCTCGATGTATTCCTCCACCAGCACATCCGACTTGTGCTGCTCGAGCACGAATTCGATGCGTTCGCGCAGGCGCGCTGCATCCTCGACCACCGACGCCTGCGCGATGCCCAGCGAAGCATCGTCGGTGCTCGACTTGACGAACAGCGGGAAGCGCAGCCGGCGCGGCAGGGTGATGCGCTGGCCGCGCCTGAATACCGCGAACTGTGGCGTCGAGATGCGGTGGAACGCGAACACCTGCTTGCACAGCGCCTTGTCGCGCGACAGCAGCAGGCAGCGCGGAGGGCAGCCGGTGGAGGGCTGCCGCAGCATCTCCAGGACGGCGATGACGTGCTGGTCGTAGCTGCCGATGCCGTCGAACTCCTCCAGCAGGTTGAAGACCACGTCGGGCTGCCAGTCGGCAATGGTGCTGCGCAGCTCGGTGATGCTGTCGAGCACGCCGAGCGCGCGGACCTCATGCCCCGATGCCCACAATGTCTGGATGACGTCGAACTCCGTGCGCCATTCCTCGATGACCTTGGCACTCTGGCCGTCCAGACTATCGGGGGGCATCAGGCTCGGATGCAGTACGACCAGGACTCGCGAAGGCTTCATAGATTC